>NZ_JARVSI010000021.1:0-185313 GCF_030209255.1 Pseudomonas sp. CFBP2511
CTCCGTTTCCGGCCCGACTTCGTCGGGTTCCTTCGCCCTGACACTGATCCGGGGGCCGCCGTCACTTACGTCGCACTCTGCGTCGTCAGTGCCATCGTGATCAAAAGGCGCTTTCGTTTATGTGCAGTGCTTGCGGGCAAGGCGTGACGTTGTGCGGCAGCACAGATGTAAGACGGACGTCACCCGGTGCATACCAGCGCACATTTTCACGACAATCATCCGAAGCCCGGATGCCTAACGAGCCTTCGCGCTGCTTTTGCCGCTGGCGCGCAGGATGTCGCTCCAGCGGCGTACCAGGTAGTTGTGTTCGTTCATGACCGAGTTCCACACGGCGATGTGGCCCATGCGTTCTTCGTAGGAGCCGCCGTCGCGGATCTCTCCGGCGTCGATCAGGGGCAAGCCGTCGCTGCCGAGCAGTTGTTCGCGGGCGGGCAAGCCTGCGTACCAGTAGTCCCATTCGGCGGCGCTCAGATGGTCACGGCTGCGTGCCGGATTGCCGATGTAGTACCCCTGTCGCGCCATGACTGCGCCCGGCCATCCCGAAAGCCACCAGTTCAGGTAGGCATATGCTGCATCCAGCACCGGCCCTTTGGCGTAGCGCGACAGGGACAGCCCGCCGAACCAGCCGCGATAGCCCTCTTTGGGCACCGCCACACGGTATTTCACGCCAGCGCGGTGCAACCTGACCAGGGTCGGTGACCACAGGCTCTGGATGTCGATGGTCGGGCTGAGCATCAGTTCGGCAGCTTCTTCGTCGTCAGACCAGAATGCGCCGAAGTGCCCTTGCTGCTGTTTGCGCACCAGCACATCGGCGAGCAGGTCGATTTCTTCGATGCTCATGTTGCCGATGTCGTTGAACTGCGCAAGCCCCGCGCCCTGTACAGCCAATGCGGCATCCAGCGCGCCGATGGCGGCATCACTTTGTAACGCGATACGCCCGCCCCACGCTGAATCCAGCAGCCAGCCCCAGCTTTCATCGGCAGGGCTCAACCCGTCCGGCAAGCGCTCGGGGCGATAGGCAAAACTGTCGGCGTTGTGGGTCAGCGGCAACATGCTGATGCGCTCGGTCACCGTGCTGCCAAGGCTGCCGTCGTGCTGCACGAACAGGCGCTCGCTGGGCACGCTGCCGCTGCCCGGTTGATCGGTGGGCCGTAAACGACCGCGCTTGGGCAGGTCGTTGATCTCATGCCACAGCGCAATACGACGCGTGTCGATGGGCTGAATCGCCCGCGCAGGCCAGACGAAATCGACGTTGTGAAACCACTGATCATAGAGGTCGTAGCTGTCAGGCTGCATGACCGCGATGCGCTGCGCGGTCTGCACGTCATGAATCTGGTAGACCAGCTTGATGCCCAGTTCCTGCTCGGCTCGCTCGCGCAAGGACTCGAGCAAGGTCACCGAAGTGCCGAGCACACGTAAAGTGATGGTCATGCCGCCGACTCGTTGAGCGGCGGCGCGAAGCTGCTGGAGAACACCTCGAACGAGCGCCGTAATAACTCCGCATCCAGACCTCGCAGGATGAACACCAGCCGCGAGGTGCGATCCTCACCCGGCCATGCCGCGAGGTGCACCGGTGCATGCAGGCAATGCTGCACACCATGAATCACGATGGGGGCCTGGTTGTCGTTCACGTTGAGCAGTCCTTTGACGCGAAGGATTCGTTCGCCGTGGCATCTTAACAGCATCGACAGCCACACCCCGAAACCAACCCAGTCGAGCGGGCGGTCGAAGGTCAGGCAGCAGACCTGCGCATCACCATGCCGCGCCGACCTCGACTCGACGCGATGCAGTTGCCAGCGTGTTACCTCGGCAGCCGGTTCGGCACTGCGCACGCCCTCCCCGAGCAGCAACTGATCGCCGCTGTGGATCTGCGCGGTGTCCAGCAACGGCGCGGAAAAATTCAGGGCCTGCAGGTGCTCACGCAACGCGTCGAGTGCAGGCTCGTCCACCAGATCGGTCTTGCTCAGCAACAGCCGGTCCGCCGCCGCGATTTGCGCCAGCCACTCCGGGTGCAGGCGCTCTTGCAGGGTTGCGTGGCAGGCGTCCACCAGCGTGATGATCAGGCCGATGTGAAAGCGTCCGCGCAGTTGCGGATCGTTGCTCAGGGTTGAGAGGATAGGGGCCGGATCGGCCAGGCCGGTGGTTTCCAGAATCACCCGGCGAAACGCCGGAATCTCGCAACGATTGCGCCGCTCCAGCAGGCCCAGCAAAGCATCCTTCAGCTCGCCGCGAACGGTGCAGCAAACGCAACCGCTGGGTAACAGCACGGTGTCCGGCGCGACCTCTTCAACAAGCAGATGATCGATGCCGACATCACCGAACTCGTTGATCAGCAGCGCGGTGTCGCCCATGTTTTCATCGGCCAGCAGGCGCTTGAGCAGTGTGGTCTTGCCGCTGCCGAGAAAGCCGGTGATCACGTTGAGGGCAATGCTCATGATGACCTCTGCAAATGGTCAAGGAGGCGAGCATCCAGCGGGTCGAGCGGGCGTCCGATCAGCAGTTCGGCCTTCTGCCATAACTGCTCAAGACCGGTCGCCAATTCCTGCTTGCCGGTCGCCCCGAGCAGCAGGTAGGACACCCCTTGAAAGTCTTCGACCTTGAGACGAAACGGCGCAACCACCTTGTTGATCGCCGCAATCCGCCGCAGGCGCTCACGCCGCCGTGGCAGCTCGGTCGCCAGCGGGTCGCTCCAGTGCACATCTTCGCCCAACAGGCCGCACAGTCCACACATCAGCGCTTCTCCAGCAGTAAGCTCATGGCATGACATCGCCGGAATTGGGGCCCAGTGTCTGGCCGACGAACAGGTTGCCACCCGGCTCGCTGGCCAGCAGCACAGCCACGGGCGCGACCTCTTCGGCCAGCCCGAAACGACCCAGCGGCAGCTCGGCGGCCTTGGCGGTTTTCCAGGCGCTGCTGATGCCAGCCACCAGCGGCGTTTCGATAGGACCGGGCGCGATGGCGTTGACCAGCACGTTGTCTTTGGCGACTTCCAGCGCCAGCGATTTGCTGAAGCCGATGACTCCGGCCTTGGCGGCGGCGTAATGGGTCAGTTCGGCGCCACCCTTGATGCCCAGTTGCGAGGCGACGTTGATGATGCGTCCCCAGCGCTGCGCAATCATGTGCGGCAAGGCCCGCTGGCTGGCCACGAACACGCTGGTCAGATCAACGCGCAGCATGTCGTTCCACATCTCGATGCTCAGGTCGACACAGCGTGCCTGGGTGAGCATGCCAGCGTTATTGACCAGAATGTCGATGCCGCCGAAATGCTCGACGCAGGCATCGACGCTGGCCTGTGCACCCTCGACACTGCCGACGTCGGCCACGCATTCATGCACCTGCGCGCCGAGCTGGCGGCAGTGTTCGGCGACGTTTGCCAGGTTGACCGGATCACGATCACCCAGCACCAGATGCGCGCCTTCAACGGCGTAGGCGCGGGCGATGGCAGCACCAATGCCGCTGCCTGCACCGGTAATCACTGCCCGCTTTTGTTTGAGTTGTTGCATGGGTTGGGGTCCTTGGTTGAGTTTGCGCGATCTAGCCCGGCCAGCGCACGGTCAGGCCGCCGTCGATCACGATGCTTTGCCCGGTCAGGTAGCTGGCTTCGTCACTGCACAGAAAACGCACCAGCGCGGCGACTTCGTCCGCTCGGCCGACGCGACCCAGCGGGATGGCCTTGGCCGCCTGTGCCAGGCCTTCGGGCCCCAGCGAGTTCTCGCTGTCCAGTGACTGTGGCGTCTCGATCAGGCCGGGTATCACGGCATTGCAACGGATGCCTTTGGGCGCAAGCTCCACCGCCAGCGAACGGCACAGGCCCGGTACGCCAGCCTTGGCGGCGGCATAGTGGGAATGGTCCTGCCAGCCATAAACACCGCCGGCAATCGAGGAAATAGCCACCAGCGCGCCGCCCTCGCCCATGTGCCGAACAGCCGACCGGAAGGTGCGCATCACGCCGGTCAGGTCCACGTCGAGCATCTCGTTCCAGCGCTCGTCGGTCATTTGCAGCAAAGGCGCACGGCGCAGCAATCCGGCGTTGGCCACCGCGTAGTCAATTCGGCCATACGCCTTGATCGCCGCTGCGGCCAGGTCATCGACCGACGCTGTGAAGGTCACGTCCAGCGGCAGCATCAGGCATTCGCCGCCCGCCTCTTCAACCAACCTGCGGGTTTCATCCGGGTCATGCGGGTCCGCCGGGTAATACCCGCCTGCCACCGCAACACCCTGCCGAGCGAAGGCCACTGCCAGCGCCTGACCGATGCCGCTGGCAGCACCGGTTATCATTGCAACTTTACGAGTCATGGGTTGCTCCTTATTTCACGGTTTCAGGTCGCACATGCCTGGCCGCGAACATCAGCGCGCCGGACAGGAAGCAAGGCACTGCGCCAAAGTACAACGCCGAGGTCTGCCAGTCGCCGCCGGCACTCAAGACCGACGTGGCACCGAAACCTGCTACCACGGCACCCAGCGGGCCCATGGCGTGGATGATTGCGCCGCCGGTAGCACGAATGCTGGTCGGGAAGCTTTCGCTGATGAAGAACAAAGCCGCCGAATAAGGGCCGATCAGGAAGAACAGCCCAAGGCTGTATAAGCCAACGACCGTCACCATGCTGCTCGGCCCGTAGAGCATGCCAGCGAAGGCCAGGCCGCCAAGCATCCAGCCAAGACCGATGACGTTGCGACGGCCAATGCGATCGCCCATCCAGCCGTGGCACAGGTAGCCGCAGTAGCCCACCAGGTTGGACAGCACCAGAATGATCAGCGAGTTTTCAAACGAGATGTGGTGAACGCTGACGATCACCGTCGTGCCCAGCACGCTGAACACTTGAATCGCTGCCCAGTTGAGCAGGATCGCAGCACCGATCACCAGCGTGGCGCGACGCGAAGAACCGCGGAAGGCAGCACCGATGCCCGCTTTGCTGTGCTCGTCGTAATCGACCCCATAGGTTTGCGCCACGGCCTGCGCCTGGCTCACGTCACCTTTCTTGCGCAACTGAGTGATGCGTTGATGGATCTGGAACTGCGGGCTCTCCTTGAGTTTGCGCGCCATGATCGCAATGACGATGGCCGGGATGGCCGCGAACACGAAGCAACCCTGCCAGCCGATGATCGGCAGCAGCACGGCGGTCAGCCCTGCCGCGATCAACGCACCGACCGGCCAGCCACCCTGCACCAGGCTGTAGATGAAGCCACGGCGCCTGGCCAGACGCGGGTCGTCGGACGCGGCGTAGATTTCGCTCAGGTAGGTCGCGTTGACCGTTTCTTCGGCATAACCCAGACCGCCCAGCGAACGAATCAGGATCAGCGGCGATTTGCCCCACGACCCGCCTATGGCCGTGAGCGCCGAGCAGATTGCCGAACCGCTCACAGTGAAAATGATACCCACGCGCCGTCCCAGGCGATCTACCAGCGGACCGATGGCCAATGCCACCACCGCCGTGCCGACCGCGACCCAGGTCGCGATTTCGGCCTGTTCGACCTCACTCCAGCTGAAATGCCGACCGATTTCCGGTAGCAGCGTACCAAACAGAATGAAGTCGTATACCGCAAACACCCACGCGAAAAACGCAATCCATGTGGCGAACCGTACTTGCTCTGGAGTCAGTTGCTCAGGTTTCCAGCCGGTCAGGTCGAGCTTGTTGTAAATGGACATGAGTGACGCCTCGGACAGGGCAATGAATCAGCGGGTACGGGGGTTGCGACGCACGAAGTCGTCGGCTATTTCGTCGAAAGTGACGAACTTGACGCCGGCATGGCTTTGAATGTGCTCGATCAAGCGCTCCAGCATCAGCAGCACTTGCGGGCGACCAGACACGTCCGGGTGAATGGTCATGGTGAAGACAGCGTGTTCGTGCTCGCGATAGACCCAGTCGAACTGGTCGCGCCACATCTCTTCCAGGTGCCGTGGGTTGACGAAACCGTGGCTGTTCGGCGCTTTCTTGATGAACATCATCGGCGGCAGGTCGTCGAGGTACCAGTTGGCGGGAATTTCCACCAGATCGGTTTCTTCGCCGCGCACCAGCGGTTTCATCCAGGTGTCGGGATGCTGGCTGTAATCGATCTTGGTCCACTTGTCGCCGACGCGAACGTAGTAAGGATGAAAGTCGTTATGCATCAGGCTGTGGTCGTACTTGATGCCCTTCTTGAGCAGCAGCTCGTTGGTGACGTTGCTGAATTCCCACCAGGGCGCGACGTAGCCGGTCGGGCGCTTGCCGGTCATTTGGGTGATCAGTTCGATAGACTTATCGAGGACGATTTCTTCCTGCTCGGGGGTCATCGCAATCGGGTTTTCATGGCTGTAACCATGCACGCCGATTTCATGCCCGGCGTCGGCCACGGCCTTCATCTGCTCCGGGAACGTTTCCATCGAATGCCCCGGAATGAACCAGGTGGTGCGCAGGCCGTAACGCTCGAACAGCTTGAGCAAACGTGGCGCACCGACTTCCCCGGCGAACAGCCCGCGCGAGATATCGTCCGGCGAATCTTCGCCGCCATACGAGCCGAGCCAGCCCGCGACGGCATCGACATCTACACCAAACGCACACAGAATTTCTTTGGCCATCTTGCTTCTCCCGCTGGTTAATCAGAACGGCTACGCGGTGTTCAGCACGCGCGCCGGTTTGCAGTGTTCAGGTGCCTGCTTTCAAAGTGCTGCTTTCAAGGTGCTTGCTTTCAAGGTTGGTTGAGCAACGACTCCACCGTCAGAGCCGCGCGCAACAGGCGCGCGTCCTCTCCCGCCGGAGCGCTGAGCAGCAGCCCGGTGGGCAGGCCCGAGGCATCGCGGCCGCTGGGCAGCGACACGCCGGGCATGTTCAGCAGGCTGCCGGGCATGGTCAGGCGCAGCGTGGCGAGGTTGGTCTGAATGAACAGTTCTTCGTCGTTCAACAGCGGCGCGAGCGGCGGTGCAACGTGGGCAACGCTTGGGGTGATCAGCAGCGCGCCATCAAGTTCGAGGGTCAATTGCTCCTGCAAGCGTTCCCGCGCGGCGTACAGATTGACCAGCAAGCTGGCAGGCATGTGGCGCGCGGCCTCCAGACGCTTGCGAACCCGAGGGTCGAGCTGGCTGGCGGCGTCGCTGTCGAGCAACGACTGATGCAGTGCGAAGGCCTCGGCAGCACCCAGCCAGCCGTGCTGCTGGATCACTTGCAAGGTGGCCTGAAAGGCCTGGCAATGGCCCATCTCGATCAACGCACCGCCGGCCCGCAAAGCCTCGACGGCGCGCAACAGGTTGTCGCGAACGGCAGGCGCAACGCGCTCGTCTTCCAGCACGGCCCGATCGACCAGAAAACGCTGACCGGCAAGGCTGCGGGGTAGCAGTGAAGTGGGTTTGCTGCGCGCGCAAAGCAGGTCGTCGATCACCAGCGCATCGCGCACGCTACGGGTCAGCGGGCCGACGCTGTCCAGAGTCAGCGCCAGCGGGAACACGCCGTCGCGACTGTAACGGAGGCTGGTACTGCGAAAACCGACCAGACCATTGAAAGCAGCAGGAATGCGGATAGAGCCCGCAGTGTCGGTGCCCATCGCAATCGGCACGATCCCGGCAGCCACCGCCACCGCCGACCCCGAAGAAGACCCACCGGGAATGCGCGGCGAGCCATCGCTCATCGGGTTGATCGGCGTGCCGAAATGCGGATTCAGGCCCAACCCGGAATAGGCAAATTCGCTGAGGTTGGTCTTGCCCAGGCTGACCATGCCAGCACGCGCCAGCAGCCCGACGCTCGGCGCATCCAGCAAGGCTGGCGACAGGTTGTTGCGCACCGTAGCGCCCGCGGTCGTGACGCAACCGGCGACATCGAACAGGTCTTTCCAGGCGACCGGCACGCCGTCGAACGGGCTAAGCGGCTGTCCGTGCCTCCAGCGGGCCGCGGACGCTTCGGCTTCCCTGCGGGCACGTTCGACACTCATGGAGATGAACACATGATCGACCTGTGTCGCCTGTTGCAGGGCGTCTTCCAGAACCTGCAACGGGTCACTGAGCCCCTGTGCAAACGCTTCGGCCATTGCGCAGGCATCACGGGTGACGCTGTGACTCCTGGTATCGGTCATGGGTATCACACCTTAAAATGTACTTATTAATAAAATGTACATTTAATAAAGGCAGATTCCATGCCAATCTGCTTGAATCAGTCATTCGTCACCGTCGCCATTCAGGCGCTGTGAAGCTGTAACCGCCGTGCTAGAACTCTTTCTGCAAAGGAGTCATTCGGTCAGAACGGGAGGTCTGGCCGAGAATCGAAGCGTCATAAAGAAATAATGTATCTTTTATAAAAGATACATTTTAGTGCAAAAAAGTAACGGTGGCCCCATGAGTGAGCGTCAGGACGTAGCCCAAGGTGACAACGGCGCATCTGTGCGAGAATCGCCCGTCAGCCGCCAGAAGTGTATGAAAACGATGTCAGAAGAGGACTCGCGCACCGCATCGCGTTACGCAATGATTCGAGAAGTATTGCGTAATGCCATTGTCTCGGGCGCGGCCGCCAAGGGATTGGTATTACTTGAAGCGCCGCTTGGGGAGCTGTTCGGTACCAGCCGGGTGCCGGTGCGCAAGGCACTTAACCTGCTGCACGAAGAAGGCTTGATCAGTCGTTTCGACGGTCGGGGTTATCTGGTCAATCCAGAGCGCCAGCACGTCGAGCCGTTGCGCTTGAGCCTGAGCCACAGGCAGTTCGGCCTGGACAGCAATGAAGAACTGGTCGACACACGTCCGCTCGGCGAACGCATTCATGACGAGATCGGCGCGGCGCTGTCGGCGTGTATCGCCTTCGGCCACTATCGCCTGGATGAGCAAAGCGCCGCGCAGCACTACGGCGTCAGCCGCTCGGTGGTGCGTGAGGCGCTGATGCGCCTGCGTGATCGCGGCCTGGTGGAAAAAGAGCCTTATTCACAATGGCTGGCCGGGCCGTTGACCGCGCGGGAGATCACCGAGGATTACGAACTGCGCGCCTGTCTTGAACCAGAGGCGTTGCGCCTGACTGCCCCGCAACTGAGTCGCGAAACCCTGGAGGCCATGCTGACCAGGGTCGTTGAGGCGCAAAACGCCGAACAATGCAGCCTGGAGGACATAGAACGCCTTGAGGAAGACCTGCATCAGCAATGCCTGGCAGGCTTGCAGAACCGCAAGATCGCAACCCTGATCAGCCAGGCGCAAAGCCCGATGATCATCAACCGGATTTTCTACCGGCTGCTGGATATTGGCGCGGATGAGGCGATGCTGGCCGAGCACCGGCTGATCATTGAGTTATTGCTGCACGGTGCTTTCGACGCCGCCGCCTTGAACCTCAAGGAACACCTGCAACGTGCCCGGCAACGCATGCTCCAGCGCCTGAAAGTGTTGTCGGTATTGCCAGAGCAGGAAGTGCCGGGGTATCTGACGCGGTTGAGTTGAGGGATGCACGCTCGGTCCCACGCTGACTACCAGCCCCGCGCTCTGGTGGGAATGCATTTCGTGACGCTCTGCGTCACACCATGGTTCTGCGATGTCAGTGATGTTTGCTCACGACTCAAGGCACCTTTTCGCCCCTCGGCGACTGACTTTGAAAGATCAAAGTAAGCGAAATACCGGATCAGTGTCAGCGCTCAGCCGTCACTTACGTCGCACTCTGCGTCGTCAGTGCCATCGCGGTGAAAAAGCGCTTTCGTTTATGTGCAGTGAATGCGCGTAGGACATGACATTGTTCAACAGCACAGATTTGACGCAGAGCGTCATCAAATGCATGCCCACTCATTGGCGCGAGCGTCATATCACTTACCAAGCACTTCCCCACGCATCGGCGCCAACCGGGCGATCAAACGGTTCTGGACCGGAACCGGAACGTTCTCGGTGTCCATCGCTGCGATCAGGTTTTCGACCAGCGCATTGAAGTCGCTTGGGGTGAGGTTCTGGCCCTTGTGGGACTCGGCCATGCTGTCACCGGTGTAGCGGCAAGGACCGCCCGCTTCGACACAGAGCTGTTCGACCAGTTTGTCGCGCAAACGCACGATATTAACCGTCTTGAAGTGCTCGACAATGCGCTCATCCTTGGCGATGTTCAGCAGCATGCCCTCGACGATACGCTGGATGCCGGCACGCTGACCAAGGTCCTGATAGAGGCTGTCATCCCTGGGCGGCTGCTGGGCGCAACCAGCCAGTACCGTCAGCATCAGAACAATCAGCACACGGCGCATCAGAAATTCCCCTGCACAGACAGATACGTGCCGTTCTGGTTGTCCAGCGTAGCGATTTCCCCCAATCGGGCGTAGGCCAGCACCACGGACACGTGTTTGTTGGGGAAATAACCCAGAAACACGTCGGCCCAGTCACTCTCGCCAGCAAACGACAGGTTGTCGGGTTTTTCACGGTACTCGACGCCCAGCGCCCAGCGCGGATTGAACAGCACCGCCACCGAACCTTCCTTGAGCAGGCTGCGGCTGTCACGCCGATCACCGCCAAAACCCAGCAGGCCGGTTTCGTTGGCGCGGCTGTAACGCACGCCACCGTTGACCACCACGTTGTAACCGAAGGCTGCGCCCATGAACAGCCTGCTGGCCGTCAGGTAGCCCTCGACGTCCGAATCACGCTGAGCGCCCACCAGACTGGGGATCAGAAAGTCGTTTTGATGCTTGTACTGCACGCCCAGCGATACCTGCGGCAGGCTGTCGTAGATCAGGTCGCCGAACAGTCGCACCTTGACCCCGAACACGTCCTGACTGAGGTTGTCGTCAGGCAGACTGAGCTTGTGCTGCAGGTTACTGATGTCGAAGCGCTGATGGGCGTAGGAAAGCTCGACGCGGTTGCCATAGGCGACCGCGAGCCCCGCTACATCCAGGTTGTAATCCGGCAGGTTCACATGAGTGGCGAAGGCCGTCGCGCCCCACTCGCCCTGCTCGCTGTAACCGGTAATCACCGCCCACGGGGTGATACCACCACCGGCGCTGCCTTCAATGCTGGTTGCACCGCCTGTAGCGATCAACCGGCCGTTGTCACCCAGCGCAAGCGTCGGAGCAAACCCTGCCGCCCCCGCCAGCACGCAGCCCATCAGCAATGAGATTTTGTAGGACATGGATCAATGCGCCATAAGACTGGGTGATGTCTGGTATGTAGCAATCCATGCCTCGAATGCACCCGCCGTCAGCGGCCGGCTAATCAGGTAACCCTGAGCCGTATCGCAGTGCCAGCGCCGCAGCAGGTCCAGACTGTGTTGGTATTCGACACCCTCGGCAACCACCTTGAGCCCCAGGTTATGGCTCATCTCGATGGTCGAGCGCACGATCACAGCGTCTTCGCTGGTCTCGTCCAGATCACGTACGAAGGACTGGTCGATTTTCAGCTCCTGCACCGGCAGGCGCTTCAAGTGCGCCAGTGACGAGTAGCCCGTGCCGAAGTCATCGATTGACAGGCTGATGCCGCAGTCGCGCAGGCGGTGCAGGACCACCAGGGCTTTTTCCGGCTCGCTCATGACCGCGCTCTCGGTGATCTCGAATACCAGTTGTTCAGCAGGCAGCCCGTACTGCTTGAGCAATTTCATGACATAACCGGCCAGGTCGTCGCCCAGCAAGTCGTCCGCGGAAATGTTGACCGATACCTGCAGCACCAGACCGCGCTGACGCCACTCGGCCAGTTGCCGTATGGCTTCCTCGATAACCCACGTTGTCAGCAGGTTGATACTGCCCGTACGCTCGGCCAGCACAATGAATTCGGCCGGCGACACATTGCCGAAGCGCGGGTGAGTCCAGCGCAACAGGGCTTCAGCCTGACGAACATAGCCTTGGCGAATATCCAGTTTGGGTTGGTAATGGAGCATTAGCTCGCCATTCTGCGGAGCCTTGCGCAGGTCGCGGATCAGACATATCTGGCGCTGGTGAGCAACATCACGCCCGTCCTGGTAGATCTGCAGACGACCGGGCAGGAAGGTTGCGTCCTTGCGTGCAATCGCCGCACGGTTGACCAGTTCCTGGGCCGAATCACCGTGTTCCGGATAAACCGTGATGCCGATGCAGCATTCGAGCGCGTAGTCATGGTTGTCGATACGCTGCGGCTCGCTGAGCAAGCGTTGCAAGGCATCGGCAATACCGACTGCACCGTCGCTGGCCGTGTTGTCCAGCAACAGCAAAAACTCGTTGGCGCTCAGGCGGGCCACGGTATCGACGGCACGCGAGTTGCTCTGCAAGCGCTGACCGACCTGACGCAATAGTTGATCAACGCCCTCTGCATTCGAACTCTCGCTGATCGTTTTAAGGTTCTCGATGCCCATGTATAGCAATGCCACCGGGCGATCTGCCGCAATCGAACTGCCCAGACGCTCCATCACCAACGCTCGATTGGGCAGCCCGGTCAGGTTGTCGTGCAGCGCGTTGTGCGCCAACTGCCCTTCACGCACGGCGATGCCGTGCTGCATGGTGTTGATCGCGTCGGCGAGCATGCCCAACTCGTCGCTGCGGGCCATCGTGACCGGCGTTTCATAGTCGCCATCACCGATGCGTTTGGCAGCAGTCGCCAGTGCGCGTACCGGCAGCGAGACACTTCGAGCCAGCGCCAGCGTGCCGATCAGCGACGCCAGCAAGGCGGCCATGGAAATCCAGAAAATCTTTTCATCCAGCGGCGCAAACGCTTGATAGGCCTTGTCCAGCGGGCTTTGCAGCAGCGCGATCACTTGTCCGTCACCGCCATTGTCGCTTTTGGCAAGCATCAGCGTCTGACTGAGGAAGTTAAGGTTCGATTGCTCGGTGAGCAGCATCTGCCCTTCTGAAGAACTGCGCATCAGTTCGACCAGACCCGCATGCATGGCTGGCGGCTGGGTACTGATCAAATCGCCGGACTGACCGTTTTCCACCGTGAGAAAAGACACTTCCAGCCCGCTGAGCGAACGCAGCTCTTCGGCAATATCGCTGTCGATGGTAAAGCCCATGACCACGCGGCCAATGGGCAGCGGTGCCAGAACGGTACTTTCTACCAGCAGGTGGGGTGTTCCACCGCCAGGGACGATAAGCACTGACTGACCGGAACGCTTGGCGCCCCGCAGCGCTTGGTCGTAGATAAACCTCGAACCTTCGGGCACCTGGGTTTCAGTGCTGGCAATCACCACGCCATCCATGCCCAGCAGGAACATGTCGCTGGCGTTGATGCGTTTGCCGTGGTTGAGCAGCACCGAACGAATGGTCGACGAGTCGGCACTCGCCACTGCATCGCGAAAGCCGAAGTCG
Source organism: Pseudomonas sp. CFBP2511 (assembly GCF_030209255.1). Classification (NCBI taxonomy): domain Bacteria; kingdom Pseudomonadati; phylum Pseudomonadota; class Gammaproteobacteria; order Pseudomonadales; family Pseudomonadaceae; genus Pseudomonas; species Pseudomonas sp. CFBP2511. The sequence goes on from NZ_JARVSI010000021.1 coordinate 13,174, forward strand.
GCCGAGAGCAATTGCACAGCGTCCCGCAGGCGCTTGCCACGCAAATCGATCAGGCGCTCGAACACCCGGCTGCCCACTTCCAGTTGCGCCTGGGCCTGGGTACGTACTGCATCGCCGGTTGCAACCTTGACCGCGAGAAAGACTGCACCCACCACAATCAGCAACAGGGCAATCAGGACCCCTGCGATACGCGCCTGAAAGCTGACCTTAAACTTCATTCATGTGCGGCCTTGTGAAAAGCATCACCGAAGCCACCGGGTGCGGGTTTGACAGGTTTATCTTCGCTTTTCACTTCGACCGCCAGATTGAAGCGCTGCGACAGGCCCGCTGCGGGCACATCGAACTCGCCACCCGACACTGGCTGCATGTCTTCTATTTGTGGATGCCAGAGCGTGGCGGCGTAGTGTCCGGCGGGCACATGTTCAAATTTAAGCACGCCGTTGCTGTCCGTCACACCAAACCACGGCTCGTTGGTCACGTAGATATAGCCGACCATCCAGTCATGGATGTTGCAGCCCAGCACCACAACGCCGGGTTTGTCGAACAGAAGCGGGTCCGAGGGCGTGCCCTCGTAAAGGCGCAATTCAAAGCGTTTGGCCTGAGAAAAGGAGTAAACCTGGTGGCGAATGTTGTCGCTGTTGGGGAATTTGACTTCAGTACCGACGTGAACAGCCAACACATGCGGCGCAAATTCCTGCTCACGCTGGTCCATGGCGGCCGTCAGCGCTACGGCTGAACCGGGAGGCCCCTTGAGCGTCACGACCGCGGCCGCGAGGGGCTGGCCCTGCTTGTCGAACAGCTGCGCGGTGAAGGTGGCTGCCGATGCAGTCGCAGCCGATGCCATCCATAGTCCAGCCACTAATGCCGAGATCAATACGTTGGTCATACCGGATTCAACCCATAACGGCGGTGCCGCAAATAAATAAGTCAGCTCTGATCAGCAGTAGCTGGCCTCACAGCGATGAAATAGCAGTTTTAAAACCACTTTACAGACTATCGACCAAGACTATTGAAACCTGAGGGTTGTCGCCCCATCTAACAAGCATGTTCAACTTCTCAGGTGCCCCATGAGCGACCAGCAGACAGACTCGCCAGATTTGCCCAATGACGCAGACGAGCACGAAGTGTCTCTGAGTTCCGACAGCACCTCACTTGCCTTGCCCGGCCAGAACCTGCCTGACAAGGTTTACATCATCCCCATCCACAATCGTCCGTTCTTCCCGGCGCAGGTTTTGCCGGTCATCGTCAACGAAGAACCGTGGGCAGAAACGCTGGAGCTGGTCAGCAAGTCCGAGCACCACTCGCTGGCGCTGTTTTTCATGGACACCCCGCAGGAAGATCCACGCCACTTCAAGACCGATGCGCTCCCCGAGTATGGCACTTTGGTCAAGGTTCACCACGCCAGTCGTGAAAATGGCCGGTTACAGTTTGTCGCACAGGGGCTGAGCCGCGTGCGCATCCGCACCTGGCTCAAGCATCATCGCCCGCCTTATCTGGTGGAAGTCGAGTACCCGCAGCAGCCCAATGACCCGACCGACGAAGTGAAGGCCTACGGCATGGCCTTGATCAACGCGATCAAGGAGCTGTTGCCACTCAACCCGCTGTACAGCGAAGAGTTGAAGAATTACCTCAACCGTTTCAGCCCCAACGACCCTTCGCCACTCACCGACTTCGCTGCGGCCCTGACCTCCGCCACCGGCGTCGAACTGCAGGAAGTGCTCGACTGTGTGCCGATGCTCAGGCGCATGGAGAAAGTCCTGCCGATGCTGCGCAAGGAAGTCGAAGTCGCACGTCTGCAAAAAGAGATCTCTGCCGAGGTGAACCGCAAGATCGGCGAGCATCAGCGTCAGTTCTTCCTTAAAGAACAGCTCAAGGTCATTCAGCAGGAGCTGGGGCTGAGCAAGGACGACCGCAGCGCCGACATCGAGCAGTTCGAGCAGCGCCTGGAAGGCAAGACCCTGCCGCCACAGGCGCGCAAGAAGTTCGACGAGGAGATCAACAAACTCAAGGTGCTGGAAACCGGCTCGCCGGAATACGCCGTGACGCGTAACTATCTGGACTGGACCAGTTCGTTGCCGTGGGGTGTCTACGGCGCTGACAAGCTGGACCTCAAGCACGCCCGTAAAGTGCTGGATCAGCATCATGCCGGGCTGGATGACATCAAGGCGCGGATTCTCGAATTTCTCGCCGTGGGTGCGTACAAGGGCGAGATCAGCGGGTCGATTGTCTTGCTGGTAGGTCCGCCGGGCGTGGGCAAGACCAGCGTCGGGCGTTCGATTGCCGAATCACTGGGGCGGCCGTTCTACCGCCTGAGTGTGGGGGGCATGCGCGACGAGGCCGAAATCAAGGGCCACCGCCGCACGTACATCGGTGCCCAGCCGGGCAAGCTGGTGCAGGCGCTCAAAGATGTCGAGGTGATGAACCCGGTCATCATGCTCGATGAAATCGACAAGATGGGCCAAAGCTATCAGGGCGACCCGGCGTCTGCGCTGCTGGAAACCCTGGACCCGGAACAGAACGTCGAATTCCTCGATCATTACCTGGACCTGCGCCTGGACCTCTCCAAAGTCCTGTTCGTGTGCACCGCCAACACCCTGGACTCGATCCCTGGCCCGCTGTTGGACCGGATGGAAGTGATTCGTCTGTCGGGCTACATCACCGAAGAAAAGCTGGCGATTGCCAAGCGTCACCTGTGGCCAAAGCAGTTGGCCAAAGCCGGCGTTGCCAAGAGCAAGCTGAGCATCAGTGACACGGCCCTGCGCGCGGTCATCGAAGGCTATGCACGGGAAGCCGGTGTGCGGCATCTGGAAAAACAACTGGGCAAGCTGGTGCGCAAAGCGGTCGTCAAACTGCTCGATGCGCCGGATTCGGTCATCAAGATTGGGCCGAAAGACCTTGAAGCATCGCTGGGCATGCCGGTGTTCCGCAGTGAACAAGTGCTGTCGGGCACGGGGGTGATTACTGGCCTGGCCTGGACCAGCATGGGCGGCGCTACGCTGCCGATCGAGGCGACGCGTATCCACACCCTGAACCGGGGCTTCAAACTGACCGGGCAGTTGGGCGATGTGATGAAAGAGTCGGCGGAAATCGCCTACAGCTACGTCAGCGCCAACCTGTCGAAGTTTGGTGGCGACGCGAAGTTCTTCGACGAGGCCTTTGTGCACGTCCACGTTCCCGAGGGCGCCACCCCGAAGGATGGCCCGAGTGCGGGCGTGACCATGGCCAGTGCCTTGCTGTCTCTGGCGCGCAATCAGCCGCCGAAAAAAGGCGTGGCCATGACCGGCGAGCTGACCCTGACCGGGCACGTCCTGCCGATTGGTGGGGTACGCGAAAAAGTCATTGCAGCGCGCCGGCAGAAGATCCACGAACTGATTCTTCCAGAGCCTAACCGTGGCAACTTTGAAGAGCTGCCGGATTACCTCAAAGAAGGCATCACCGTGCATTTTGCCAAGCGCTTTGCCGATGTGGTGAAGGTGTTGTTTTAAAGATTGAGCGGGGGCAAGTCGCATACCGACTCTCGCTCCCGCGCTCATCGTAATGCACAAATGTAACTGACTATCGTGCCGATGCTCCGCGTCGGCACTCCGCTATGGACGCTCTGCGTCCGATCCTGAGCGGTATACCTGCCGCACTCCCCCCTAAAACCCTGATCGGTTATCCTTGCGCCTCGTCTCGCAAAACCGGAACTTGCCATGCCCCCTGTTCGTTTTCTTGCACCGTTGAGCCTTGCGCTGCTGACGGCGTGTGCGCAAACGCCCAAGAACATCGTTTCCATCGACACGCAAAGCGATTGCCCACTGGCCCTCAAAACCGGTCAGACGCTGATCCTCACGCTGCCCAGCAACCCGACGACCGGCTTTCGCTGGCTGACCCAGAACCCGGCGCAAAGTATCCTGCGCAGCCTTGGGCCGGAGGTGTACGCCAACGCCGAGAGCAAGGAGATGGTCGGCAACGGTGGGCAGTCGGTCTGGCGCTACAAGGCAACTGACGCAGGGACCGGGCGACTGGTGATGACCTACCAGCAGCCGTGGGCTCCGGAGGTGCCGCCGGAGCAGACCTTCGAGTGCGCAATCACGGTGAACTGACTATTTGCGCGCGGCTTGTCCGAAGGCGCGCGCTGCACCATGCATCCCGTCGACAACTTGGCTAGAATGCCCGCCTTTCAAAGCCTTCGCCGGAACCGCCGTGAGCAAAGAACCCGACCGCCTTTTCGCCCAGCCCTTGCCCCAGGTGCCTGACTTCGCCTTCAACGAAGACGTGGTGCGGGTTTTTCCGGACATGATCAAGCGCTCGGTGCCCGGCTACCCGGCGATTGTCGAAAACCTCGGCGTGCTCGCCGCGCAATTTGCCCAGCCCGACACCGTTTTGTATGACCTTGGCTGCTCACTGGGCGCGGTGACTCAGGCCCTGCGCCGCCATGTACGCAGCGACGGCTGTGAAGTCATTGCAATCGATAACTCCACTGCGATGGTCGAGCGCTGCCGTGAATACCTCAATGCGCAGAATTCCATGTTTCAGGAGTTGTTGCCGGTGCAGGTCATTGAAGGTGACATTCTGGCGTTGGCGTTCAAGCCCGCCTCAGTGGTTGCGCTGAATTTCACCCTGCAGTTTGTTGCGCCCGAACAACGCCTGGCCCTGCTTGGCCGCATTCGCAGTGCGCTGGTGCCGGGCGGCGCGCTGATATTGTCGGAAAAACTACGGTTCAACGACGAGCAGGAGCACGCGCTGCTGACCGATCTGCACATCGCCTTCAAGCGCGCCAACGGCTACAGCGATCTGGAAATTGCCCAGAAACGCAGCGCCATCGAAAACGTCATGAAACCCGACAGCCTTGAAGAACACCGCCAACGCCTGCTCGCCGCCGGTTTTTCCAAGGTGGTGCCCTGGTTCCAGTGCCTTAACTTTGCCTCGTTGATTGCCCTGCCATGATTGATCTCGCACCTCTTGCCCGTCGTCTGGCGGGCACCCCTCTGGCTGAATGGGCCAATGGCCTGCAAGCACAACTCGACACCAAGATGAGCAAAGGCCACGGCGATCTGCAACGCTGGCAAAGCGCGCTGGACGCCCTGCCGGCCCTGCAACCCGAGAAGGTCGATCTGACTGACAGCTTTACTCTGGAAACCGAGTGCGACGGCGAAACCCGTACTGTGCTGCGCAAGGCGTTGCTCGGTTTATCGCCGTGGCGCAAGGGGCCGTTCAATGTGTTCGGTGTGCACATCGACACCGAATGGCGCTCGGACTGGAAGTGGTCACGGGTGTCACCGCACCTCAACTTGAAGGGCAAGCGTGTTCTGGATGTGGGCTGCGGCAATGGTTATTACCAGTGGCGCATGCTCGGTGCCGGGGCGGACAGCGTGATTGGTGTCGACCCCAACTGGCTGTTCTTCTGCCAGTTCCAGGCCATGCAACGCTACCTGCCCGACCTGCCCGCCTGGCACCTGCCGTTCGCACTTGAAGACTTGCCCGCCAACCTGGAAGGTTTCGACACGGTATTTTCCATGGGCGTGCTGTATCACCGCAAATCGCCCATTGACCATTTGCTGGCGTTGAAAGACTGCCTGGTCAAAGGGGGCGAGTTGGTGATGGAAACGCTGGTGATTCCTGGCGATGTGCATCAGGTGCTGGTGCCGGAAGACCGTTATGCGCAAATGCGCAACGTGTGGTTCCTGCCCTCAGTGCCGGCGCTGGAGCTATGGATGCGCCGCGCAGGCTTCACCGATGTGCGCTGTGTTGATGTGAGCCACACGACGGTCGAAGAGCAGCGCAGCACAGAGTGGATGCGCTTTCAGTCATTGGGCGACTACCTGGACCCTAACGATCACAGCAAGACGGTCGAAGGACTGCCAGCGCCAATGCGTGCGGTGATTGTGGGGCGTAAGCCTTGATCGATGGCTGCATCTATAGTAAAAGCGGCTAGCACATAGACATCACTCGTAAAATATTTTGATTTGGTTGCATGACTGAAATGTAAGCCAAGGATGTCTAGTCTCACTCAGGCAGTGAAAGAAAACTCAATTCAAAGCAAGGAAAGCTTAAACGTGAACTATAACCACTCGCGCGCCCTCGAATTACTTCGTACGGGTTCGAATAATCCGACCGCCCAATTTCGCAATGGCCAAAGAGAGGCCATTCAAGGTATTGTGGATGGCAATAATAGAATGCTTGTAGTGCAAAAAACAGGATGGGGAAAAAGCTTCGTATACTTCATCGCTACTAAACTTCTACGCGAGCAAGGACAAGGGCCTGCTGTATTAATATCGCCTCTGCTGTCGCTAATGAGAAATCAGACTTTGGCCGCGACTCGAATGGGTGTAAAAGCCGCACACATCAATTCAGACAATGAAGACGAGTGGGTGTCCATCGAGCAATTGATCGAAGCAGACAACGTTGATATTTTAATTATTTCGCCAGAGCGACTTGCCAATAGTCGATTTCGCGAAAAATCACTACCACAATTAGCTTCAAACATTTCCCTCCTGGTTGTAGACGAAGCCCATTGTATTTCCGACTGGAGGCATGATTTTAGACCACACTACCGACTACTGGAAAGAACAATAAAAAAGCTGCCTCCGAACATGAGAGTTCTGGCAACAACAGCGACTGCAAACGATCGAGTAATTAATGACCTCACTCATGTATTAGGCCCTGATATTGAGATATCACGTGGCGACTTGAACCGCGCCTCACTGACGCTGCAAACTCTATACATACCGAACCAGGCACAACGCATGGCCTGGATCGCAGAACACCTGAACTGTTTGAAAGGCAGTGGAATCATATATGCTCTCACGGTACGCGATGCGGAAGAACTTACCCGATGGTTGAAGCACAAGGGCTTTGCCGTTGAGGCGTATACGGGGCAAACGGAAGACCGGGCAGCCATTGAAAAAAATCTTGATGACAATCTGCTGAAAGCCGTCGTCGCCACGACGGCATTAGGAATGGGCTACGACAAACCTGACCTGTCATTCGTCATACACTACCAGATGCCAGGTTCCGTCGTAGCCTATTATCAACAAGTCGGGCGAGCGGGTCGGGCATTACCTGACGCCTACGGCATTCTACTTTATGGTGATGAAGAAAAAAGCATAAATAACTTTTTCATCGACAATGCGTTTCCGTCTCCAGCGCTGGTGGAAAAGATAATAGCTGTATTGACTGAACATCGAGACGGCTTAACGGTACCGACACTTATGAAGTTCTTAAACTTTGGAAAGGGCCGAATTGAACAAGCATTAAACCTGATGGCACTGGAATTCCCCACCCCTATCGTTTATGAAAAGCCTAAATGGCATCTCAACTATTTAAAACTGAATCCTGAATTCTGGGCAAGGGCAGAGAATATGACATCCCTTCGTCAACAAGAACTCCAGGAAATGAAGAGCTACTGTGAGCTTCCCTTTGGCCATCATATGCAGTTTCTGATACGCGCTCTGGACGGTAACCCAGCATCCGTAGTAGCCCCCACACTCAAACCTTTCTCAGCCACAGTCAGCCAGCAGGCTGAACAAGATGCGAATGATTTTTTATGTCGCTCAAATATTTCTATCGATCCCAGAAAAAAGTGGCCTGCAGGCGTGATGCCTCACTACCGAACAAGCGGTAACATCACCCCAGCTCATCAAGCGCAACAGGGACGAGCACTCTGCGTATGGGGAGACTCTGGATGGGGTGCGCAGGTAAAATACGGACGCTACGTGAGGAAGTCTTTCGGCGATGAGCTTCTGGATGCTTGTGTAAAAATGTTTAAGGACTGGAACCCTCAACCAGCCCCCACATGGGTCACATCAATCCCGTCTCTCCGTCACCCTGATCTGGTGCCTGCGTTTGCCCGCCGTTTAGCCTGCAAACTAGGCTTGCCATTTCATGAGGTGCTGACAAAAACAGTGCATCGGCAAGAACAGAAGGCCATGGCCAACTCCACTCAGCAGGCCTTGAACGTAGACGGGTCGATGGCCCTGGTAACTGAAAAATTCCCGACTGGCCCTGTATTGCTGATAGATGATATTGTCAACTCACGTTGGACCTTCACCACCGCTGCCTGGCTTCTGCGAAAAAACGGGGGTGGCGAGGTATGGCCATTAGCACTTGCCTTTAGTGGACACCAAGAATGACGCCGGACCTGTCTCCGAATACTCAAGCTATATTACTGCTGACTGCACCCTTGATTATTGGAAATGCTCCTTCCAAGGACCTGCTCTCGCCTGCAGAATATAAACGTTTGGCTATGCACCTGAGACACATGCAACGGCAGCCGGCGGATTTGACGGCCGCGAGTGGATCCGAATTGATTGCTGCTTGTCAGACAGTCGTTGATGAAACAAGGCTTAGAAAGCTACTTAATAGAGGTTTTCTGTTAAGCCAGGTTATTGAACACTGGGAAGCACGTGGCATATGGGTAATCAGTCGGGCAGACAGTATCTATCCGAGACGGCTGAAAGCACGATTAAAAGAAAATGCTCCGGCCATTTTATATGGCTGCGGCAACATAGATTTATTTGAATCAGGCGGACTCGCCGTCGTCGGCCCGAGGCAGGTCCCGCCTGAACTGATAGACTACTCGACGACGGTCGGTCAACTGGCTGCACACTCGTCAATTCCTATTATTTCCGGAGGCGCAAAAGGTGTAGATCGGGCAGCGATGAATGGGTCGTTGTACGAAAACGGGTACGTGTGTGAGGTAATGGCTGAGCGCTTGGACAGAGCAGCACTTGATCGAGATAACCGACCCTACCTCATGAGTGGTCAGCTCGTCCTCGTCTCTGCCTACGATCCAGCCTCTATTTTCAGTGTCGGGCATGCGATGCAAAGGAACAAGCTCATTTATGCGCTTTCCGATGCATCGCTGGTAGTCAACGCAGAAGTTAACAAGGGCGGCACATGGTCAGGTGCTGTAGAGCAACTGGAGAAACTGAAGTTAGTTAAAGTTTATGTGCGCTCCACAGGTACGCCATCAGAGGCTCTAAGTGCACTGACGAATAAAGGCGCACTGCCATGGCCTAATCCAAAAACAAGATCCGACTTCAAAAAAATGTTTGAGTACCCCGCAAACGGAATGGGCGAAAAGCAAGGCGTGACCTCTTCAGTCAATGACAACCCGGACATCAGCCTCTCTCACGATCTGCTTTCACAGGTAGAGACAAATGAAGTGTGCCCTGTTGACTATCGGCAGCCAATCACCAACGCTGTTGCCCCGGCAGTCAAAAAAAGAAAGCCTAGAAAGAAGACAGCAAAAAAACCATCAATTAGCCCGGCAGACGCTTTATTAAAAACCGTTCATGATGTGTTGAAGGACATTTTGAAACATCCCATGAAGGAAGACGAAATAGCCACGGCTCTGGAAGTGTCAAGTACGCAAACACGACTTTGGCTGAAACGCTTTATTGACGAAGGGTATATAGAAAAACACGCTAGGCCTGCGCGTTATGTTCTTGCACCCGAGCGTCTATTTGAGTAACTCCCCAATCGTCGGTAGCACTATAGCCCGGCTTGCACCGGGTCACATAGTCAGATCTCAGATCTAGCGGTGTTCTGCAGCCGCCACGATCAGCGCCTTCATCTCTGACACCGCCGCCTTGAAGCCGACGAACAGTGCATGGGCCACCAGCGCGTGGCCGATGTTCAGTTCGTTGATGCCCTTGATCGCAGCCACTGCCTCGACGTTGTGGTAGTGCAGGCCATGACCAGCGTTGACGATCAGGCCCTGCGCGAGACCAAACGCTACGCCGTCGGCAACCCGCTGCAGTTCTTCGGCGACCTCGGTCGGGGTCTGGGCATCGGCATAGCGACCGGTGTGCAGTTCGACGGCCGGTGCGCCGACACGTTTTGATGCAGCAATCTGGCGCTCATCGGCATCGATGAACAGCGACACCTCGCAACCGATTTTCGCCAGCCGCTCGACGGCGGCCTTGATCCGCGCCTCCTGCCCGGCAACATCCAGACCGCCTTCCGTGGTCAGTTCCTGACGCGTCTCCGGCACCAGGCAGATATGTGCAGGCCGGATACGCTCGGCAAACGCGAGCATTTCTTCGGTCACGCCCATCTCGAAATTCATGCGCGTCTGCAGCACGTCCTTGAGCAGCAGAACGTCACGCTCCTGAATATGCCGACGGTCTTCACGCAAGTGCACGGTAATGCCATCAGCGCCCGCCTCTTCGGCATCCAGCGCGGCCTTGACCGGGTCCGGGTAACGCGTGCCGCGGGCCTGACGCAAAGTGGCCACGTGATCGATGTTCACGCCAAGAAGGATGCGAGTGCTTTGGGTCACGGCTGTCTCCAGAAAAGTGTACAGACTGATGTTTTATCGGGGCTGTGAAGCATAAGGCCTGATTACGGCTTGCGAAACAGTTCACGGCTGACTAACGGGCGACCGCCCAGGTGCACCGCCAGCGCCTGACGCATCAGGCGCTTGGCCGCCGACAACGCACCGGGAACGCTCCAGTCGGCGTCGGACATGGCCAGCAGCTCTGCGCCCTGAAAAAGGCCAGGCTGCAGCAGGTAGACCCGTTCAAGCCCGGCATCCACTTGTAGACGGTACATGCCATCAACCGCCAGCGGTTCACCGTTGATATCAGCGTCCATTGCAAAGCCGTAGCCCAGGTCGTCGAGCAAGCGCCATTCAAACGAACGCAACAGCGGTTCCAGCGGACGACCCAGCGCGAGGGCCAGCAAGGTGGCGGCGTAGTGTTCGAATACGGCGGGATGCGGGTCTTCGGCGGGCAGCAGGCGAATCAGCAGTTCGTTGAGGTACATGCCGCTGAACAGTGCTTCACCGGTCATCCAGGTGGCGACCCCTGCGCTCTCCATACGACCGACGTTTTTCAGTTCGCCACGCCCGCGAAACTCGACTTCCAGCGGCACGAACGGCCGCGCCAGCGAACCGGCCTTGCCCTTGGCGCTGCGCAGCACCGCACGCAGGCGGCCCTGAGGCGTGAGGAAATCGACCAGCGCGCTGTTTTCACGATACGCACGGCTGTGGAGCACATAAGCAGGTTGGCCGGTGGGCGTGCTCATCAGGCGGGCTCGTAAGAGAAAGGCTCGCCCGACCGGAGAATGGTCGGGCGAAGGGGCAGCTTAAAGGTCGCCGTAACCCAGCGAGCGCAGTGCCCGCTCGTCATCGGACCAGCCACCCTTGACCTTGACCCACAGGTTGAGCATGACCTTGGAGTCAAACAGCACTTCCATGTCGCGACGTGCATCACTGCCGATGCGTTTGATGCGATCGCCCTTGTCGCCAATGATGATCTTCTTCTGCCCATCACGCTCGACGAGGATCAGCGCGTGGATGTGCAGGGTACGGCCCTGCTGCTTGAACTCTTCGATCTCGACGGTGATCTGGTACGGAAGCTCGGCGCCCAACTGGCGCATGATTTTCTCGCGAACCAGCTCGGCAGCCAGAAAACGGCTGCTTCGGTCGGTAATCTGGTCTTCCGGGAAGAAGTGATCATTCTCCGGCAGATGAGAGGCGATGAGGCTTTCCAGCGCTTCAAGGTTGTGCCCGTGCTGCGCAGAAATCGGCACGATGGACGCATTCGGCAGTTGGCCTTGCAGCCACTCCAGATGCGGCATCAGGTCACTCTTGTCTTCGATGCGGTCGGTCTTGTTGATCGCCAGAATGACCGGGCCCTGCACGTATTGAACGCGCTCCAGAACCATCTGGTCTTCGTCGGTCCAGCGGGTGCGGTCTACCACGAAAATCACCACGTCGACGTCTTTCAACGCGGCCGATGCAGTCTTGTTCATGTAGCGATTGAGCGCTTTCTCGCCATTTTTGTGCATGCCGGGGGTGTCGACGTAGATCGCCTGCACCGCGCCCTCGGTCTTGATGCCCAGCATGTTGTGGCGAGTGGTCTGCGGCTTGCGCGAGGTGATCGCCAGCTTCTGACCCAGAATATGGTTGAGCAGCGTGGACTTGCCTACGTTAGGACGGCCGACGATGGCAACATAGCCACAGCGGGTTGCAGTTGTATCATTCATGACCGTTCTCCACGCCTAGGGCGATGAGTGCTGCTGCGGCGGCTACCTGTTCGGCAATCCGGCGGCTGACACCCTGTCCTCGGCTCTTTTCATTCAATAGGTTGATCTCGCATTCGACGAAAAACGTCCGGCAATGCGGCTCGCCCTGGATATCCACCACTTCGTAGCGCGGCAGGTCGCAGGCCCGCGACTGGAGAAATTCCTGCAGTCGGGTCTTGGGGTCCTTGTTGGTGTCCACCAGCGTCAGACTGTCGAACTCGGTCGTCAGCCAGGCCAGCACACGCTCGCGCGCCGCTTCCATGCCTGCATCGAGGTAGATCGCTCCGATCAGCGCCTCAAGGGCGTCAGCCAGAATCGACTCGCGACGGAAGCCACCGCTTTTCAGCTCGCCGGAGCCCAGGCGCAGGTACTCGCCCAGATCAAAGCCACGCGCCAGCAACGCCAGGGTTTCGCCCTTGACCAGCCGCGCTCGCAAACGCGACAACTGACCTTCGCGGGCCTGCGGGAAGCGTTCGAACAACGCTTCGCCCGCCACGAAATTGAGGATGGCATCACCGAGAAACTCCAGACGCTCGTTGTTGCGACCGGCAAAACTGCGGTGGGTCAGGGCCAGGATCATCAGTTCCTGATCCTTGAAGGTGTAGCCGAGCTGACGCTCAAGGCGGCTCAGGGATACGCTCACGGTTTACCCACACTCAATTGCTTGTCGAACTTCATTACCAGATCGATATTCTGGAACCACGGTTCACGCTGCTCATAGTTCAAATGAGCTTTGAACGCATTGTTCTCCACTGTCACTTTCAACGCCTTGTCCAAATCTATATCCCGAATATTGTTGACCTGCATGTTCTTGCCGACGTAACCGTAAAAATCGTTGACCGTGGTAATGTCCAGGGCCTGATTATTGTCAGCCGCTTCGATGATTTTCTTCATCGTCATGTAGTCGAGGTAATGCGGGACAAGCTTGAAGGCCGTGCTCGTCGCAAACGCGACCAGCGCCAGCACCAACAGCCATCCCACAAACGAAAAACCTTTTTGAGAAGTAGAGAACGTCATGTTCGACTTCGACCTCAAGAATAGACCGCCTGCCCGACCGGGCCTACGCATCGTTCAGAGGCGTTTCCAGTCAGCCCAAATGACATACGGCGCTGCCCCAGGCAGCGCCGCATCGATTACTTGATCAACCCTACACGTGCAAAATTAGGGAAGTGACTCAATTTCGGCTCCGGCCAGCTCATCCAGACAGCGAAGGCCTTGCCGACGATGTTCTTGTCCGGAACCATGCCCAACTCGTCCTTGGGAATGTTGGGATCATCCCAGTAACGGCTGTCATTGGAGTTGTCGCGGTTGTCGCCCATCATGAAGTAGTGCGCAGCCGGGACGGTCCATTCGCTGTCAGGCGGTGCACGGTAACGGCTCATTTCCTGACGGATCTGGTGTTCCACGGTGCCCAGTTGCTCTTCGTACAGCTCTGCACTGCCCAGTGTGCCGGGTTCGGTGCCGATCAGTTTCTTGGCCACCAGCTCGCCATTGATGAACAACCGCTTGTCGCTGGTGTAGCGGATGCGATCACCCGGCAGACCGACCACACGCTTGATGTAGTTGACGCTCGGGTCGCTTGGGTAGCGGAACACCATTACATCGCCACGCTGCGGATCACCGATCTCGATGACTTTCTGGTCCAGTACCGGCAGGCGGATGCCATACGAGAACTTGTTGACCAGAATGAAATCACCCACGTCCAGCGTCGGCTTCATTGAGCCCGAAGGGATCTGGAATGGCTCTACCAGAAACGATCGAAGCACCAGCACGATGAACAGCACCGGGAAGAACGACTTGCCGTATTCAACCAGCAACGGCTCCTTGTTCAAGCGCTCGACGACAGCAATGTCAGGTTCTCCGACGCTACCCTGATAGTTGGAAATGGCAACCCGGCGACGCGGCGCCAGGAAGACCAGATCAATCAGTGCAAGCACGCCACAGACGAAGACTGCGATGACCAACAACAGCGGGAAATTTAGTGACATAGGACCTGACTATTCCAACCTGAGCACGGCAAGGAAGGCTTCCTGTGGAATTTCCACGTTGCCGACCTGCTTCATGCGTTTCTTACCGGCCTTTTGCTTCTCCAGCAATTTACGCTTGCGGCTGACGTCGCCGCCGTAGCATTTGGCCAATACGTTCTTTCTAAGCGCCTTGACGGTCGTCCGGGCAACAATCTGACCACCGATGGCGGCCTGAATTGCGACGTCGAACATCTGTCGAGGGATCAGCTCTTTCATCTTCTCGGTCAACGCACGGCCTTTGTAGTGCGCGTTGTCGCGGTGAACGATCAACGCCAGGGCATCGACCTTCTCGCCGTTGATCAGAACGTCGAGCTTGACCAGGTTGGCAGACTGGTAACGATCAAAATGGTAATCCAGGGAAGCGTAACCGCGGCTGACCGATTTGAGACGGTCGAAGAAGTCGAGGACCACTTCGTTCATCGGCAAATCGTAGCTCACTTGCACCTGAGTACCGAGGAACAGCATGTCGTGCTGGACGCCACGCTTTTCAATGCACAACGTAATGACGTTGCCCAGGTGCTCCTGCGGCACAAGAATATTTGCCCGGACAATGGGCTCGCGCATGTCTTCGATGGCCGACAGGTCAGGCAGCTTGGACGGGTTGTCGACGTAGATCGTCTCACCGGTCTTGAGCAGCAACTCGAAGATTACGGTTGGCGCAGTGGTGATCAGGTCGAGGTTGTACTCGCGCTCCAGGCGCTCCTGGATGATCTCCATGTGCAGCATGCCGAGGAAGCCGCAACGAAAGCCGAAGCCCAGTGCGTCGGAGCTTTCCGGCGAATACTGCAGGGAAGAGTCGTTCAGCGTCAGCTTCTGGAGCGCTTCACGGAAGTCTTCGAAATCGTCGGAGCTGACCGGGAACAGGCCGGCGTAAACCTGCGGCTGGATACGCTTGAAGCCTGGCAGCACGTCTACGTCGGGTGTAGTGCTCAGGGTCAGGGTGTCGCCGACCGGCGCACCGTGAATGTCTTTGATGCCGGCGATGATGAAGCCTACTTCGCCCGCTTTCAGATCGACGGTTGCAGAGTGCTTGGGGTTGAACACGCCCACGCTGTCGACCAGATGGAGCTTGCCGGTGGACTTGACGAGGATTTTGTCACCCTTTTTGACCCGGCCGTGACGCACACGTACCAGCGACACGACGCCCAGGTAGTTGTCGAACCAGGAGTCGATGATCAACGCTTGCAGCGGCGCTTCGATGTCGCCGGTCGGTGGCGGGATGGTCGCTACCAGACGCTCGAGCACTTCATCTACGCCCATGCCGCTCTTGGCGCTGCACGCCACGGCATCGGTGGCGTCGATGCCGATGATTTTTTCGATTTCTTCCTTGACGCGGTCCGGATCGGCCTGCGGCAAGTCCATCTTGTTCAGCACCGGCATGACCTCAAGGCCCTGCTCGATGGCGGTGTAGCAGTTGGCAACCGACTGCGCCTCTACACCCTGACCGGCATCGACGACCAGCAACGCACCTTCGCACGCAGCCAGGGAACGGCTGACTTCGTAGGTGAAGTCCACGTGCCCCGGCGTGTCGATGAAGTTCAGTTGGTAGGTGATACCGTCTTTGGCCTTGTAATACAGGGTAACGCTATGGGCCTTGATGGTGATCCCGCGCTCGCGCTCGAGGTCCATGGAGTCGAGCACCTGCGCTTCCATTTCGCGCTCGGACAGGCCGCCGCACATTTGAATGAAGCGGTCGGCCAGCGTCGACTTGCCATGGTCAATGTGGGCGATGATGGAGAAATTGCGGATATGACTCAAATCACTCACGGATCAACACTCAAAAAGGTTGCAGGCAGATTGCCCGCCGAAAAATAGCCGGGAATTGTACCTGAACTAAGCAAGAGGCGTCACGCTTACAGGCACCCGGATCGGCGCACGGCAAACAAACAGCCACAAAAAAGGGTGGCCATGGCCACCCTTCCCGATCAAACCTGCCTGTTATTCCGACAGTTTGAAGGTAATGAAGGTCGCTCGGCCCTGACGCAGTACGCGCATCGAGACAGAACGGTCCTTGGGCAGGCTTTTCGCCACATCAGTGAATTGCTTCCCGGACGTGATCGCCTGATTGTTCAGGTGAGTGATGACATCACCCGGCTGCAAACCGATCAGCGATGCAGGACCATCAGTGACTTCCTTGATGGCCACGCCACCCTTGATGTCCAGCGTCTTCTTCTGCTCGGCGGTCAGCTCGATCACCGAAACGCCCAGACGGTTGCTGCTGCGCTCGGCACTGGCGCCTGCAGCACCGCCCATTTCCAGGCCCTCATCCGGCAGCGCGCCGACAGTGACGGTCAGTTTCTGACGCTTGCCATCACGAATCACTTCAAGCTCGGCCTTGCTGCCGTCCTTGAGGTTGCCGATCAGGTGTGGCAGGTCAGCCGACATGACGACTGGCTGGCCGTTGGCACTGAGAATAACGTCACCGACCTGCAAACCACCCTTGGCCGCCGGACCATCTTCAAGCACCTGTGCAACCAGTGCACCGGCAGGCTTGTCCAGACCGAACGACTCCGCCAGGTCCTTGTTCACTTCCTGAATAACCACGCCCAACCAGCCGCGACTGACTTTGCCACTGGCCTTGAGCTGGTTGGCAACGTCCATGGCGACATCGATCGGAATGGCGAACGACAGGCCCATGAAGCCGCCCGAGCGGGTGAAGATCTGCGAGTTGATCCCGACCACTTCGCCCGCCATGTTGAACAGCGGACCGCCCGAGTTACCCGGGTTGATCGCTACGTCGGTCTGAATGAACGGCACATAGGTGTCATTGGGCAGACTGCGGCCCTTTGCGCTGACGATACCTTTGGTCACCGAATGATCGAAACCGAACGGCGAACCGATCGCCAAGACCCACTCGCCCACTTTGAGCGTGTTGGAATTACCCAGCTTGGCGGTCGGCAGGTCCTTGCCTTCGATTTTCAGCACGGCGACATCGGTGCGCGGGTCGGTGCCGATCAGCTTGGCTTTCAATTCGCTGCGGTCAGAGAGGCGCACGAGAATTTCGTCGGCACCGTCGATCACATGGTTGTTGGTCAGCACATAGCCATCGGGGGAGATGATAAAGCCCGAACCCAACGACTGAGCCTCGCGCTGGCGATCACCCTTGCCGGCTCCTGGTGCGCGCGAACCTGGTGGCATGCTGCGCTCGAGAAATTCGCGCAACATCGGCGGCAAGCCTTCCAGATCAGGCATCTGCTTGTTGGCAACGGCGCGATCCGGCAGTTTCTGCCGTGTACTGATGTTCACTACCGCAGGCGAGGCCTGCTCGACCAGCCCGGTAAAGTCCGGCAGGTTTTCTGCCTGGGCTGTAGCGACCTGGCCGAGCATCAGCACGGCGGCGATCAATGAAAAGTAGGATTTCATGCGTGGTGTCGACATATGGCTCCCGTTCGTAACGAGCAAAATTAAGCAGTACAAAGCAACTGACTCAAAGACCCCGAGCAGCGATGCTCATCCCTGGATCAGCTATATGGCCTTAAAAACGACAAAAGGCCAGAGCTGCGAGGCTATGACCTATAGAAAAAAAACAGGCTTTTTGCAACGTTCAAACCTCACCAAACATTTCAGCGTCTCAGCGCGAGGCCAGATTGACTGCAGTCTGGCGACTCATCGAACCCTTGATGAAAACTTCTACATCAAGGGCGCTCTGGTGATTTCGGGTGCTTACTTCTTCACTGGAGTTTCATCGTTACGCATGGACAATGCAATACGCTCAGCCGTGCCCATCGGCACCTCTCCCACGACTGTCACCATCATGTCGCCCTGAGGCGTGGTAAGACGACGCGAGACCGCCACGGTAGGACCCAGCTGGGTTCGGATGTCTGATGAAGATGCGCCTTTCACTGCTTCGACAAAGACTGAAAATTGCGCCAGACCGTCACCGTACATCAACCGGGTAACCGACGATTGCGTGGCGGGATCCTTACGGACGCTGCTGCTACTGACTTCGAAACCCGGAGGCAGCCAGTCAGAGTGCCATGCCACAGGCGTAGAAGGCTCAGGTTTAGGCTTCGCGACCGTGACGGGTTTGCAGTCAGCACCCGCCTTGAGCATCTGCTCGGACAGGACACTGGACGTGTCAAGATCGGTAAACTGAAAACGTTCGAGCAATTGGCCTCTTTCACTCAACAACAGTGACTTGAGCAATAACCCGGTTTCATTATCGAGATGCAGCTCGAGGCCATATCGATGCTGGTCTTTTGGCGACAACGCAACAATGGTTGTCGAGCGACCAGCCACTCTGGATTTGCCGACGGTTTTAATGTCGTACCAAGCGGAAAGTCTTTTGAGATCGAAGGCACGCGGAGCAGCAACAGCCGGGCTGGTAACACCCGCTTCGAGCGTGCCACTGACACACTGGGTGAGCCCACCCAGCCTTACAGCTTCCTGTGCAGAACCATCAAGCTGCAACAAACGCTCTTGAATCGTGCCATCCGCGACGCGGTGCCAGATCCGATGGGTAGAGAAACTACCGTTGCGTTCGTAAACAAAGGTGCCTTGATAGCTTTGCTGCTGATCAACCTTCGCAAGACGGTTTATAGCGTCTTGTGCATCATCAGCCTGAACCGGGAGGGCAAGCCATCCGCCAAGCAGTAATGGCAGTAGAGGGACGGCTCGCATGATCCTCCTTAACGGTTTTCCAGGCTCGCAGCACGGGCATACGGCAACGCGCTTTCGGTGCCTTTCAGGGCAGCTTCCTGTGCGTGCTGACGCAGGTAACCGGGCAGACGCTGATCACCTTGACCGGCACCCTGCAACACACCATTAGCCATAGGACCTGGCGCTTGCTCGGCGCTTTCAGTGTAACCAGCCAGTACAGCGGGACCTTTCACTTGCGGAACCGTGAGGTTCGCAGGCTGCTGTGTCTGCTGTGCCAATTGCGCACCAGCGATGTCATCCTGGTTGTACAGGCGGACACCAGCCAGAACGGCAACAGTAACCGACGCTGCTACAGCCAGACGACCCAGCGTACGCCAAGGACCGCGTGCGGCCTTAAGCGGGCTGACTTCATCGGCAATTGCGGCAGATACTGCGGCCGAAATGTCCAGATGAGGGATCAGCAGCTCTTTGTGCATGGCTGCGCGAGCAACCTGGTAACGCGACCAGGTGGCACGGGTGTCGACATCGTCAATGGCATTTAATACCCGACGTAATTCCAGCTCGTCCGCTTCGTTATCCAGTACCGCGGACAGCGATTCCTGCAGGGCTTCACGACTCATGGCGGGTTCCTCTCTTGGGCTATCGCCGCTGTCTCAGGATTCCTGCAACAACGGCTGCAGGGCTTTATCGATGGCTTCCCGAGCGCGAAAGATTCGAGAGCGCACGGTACCAACAGGACACTGCATGACGCTCGCAATGTCTTCGTAACTCAGACCGTCGAATTCACGTAAAGTTAGTGCCGTACGTAAATCTTCCGGGAGAAGCTGGATGGTCCGATGGACGGTGCCCTCGATCTCATCCCTCAGCAATGCACGTTCCGGCGACTCGATGTCCTTGAGGCCGTGATCGCCATCGTAGAACTCCGCGTCTTCAGACCTGACATCGCTATCTGGCGGTCGCCGACCTCGCGATACCAAATAGTTTTTCGCCGTGTTGATGGCGATGCGGTACAGCCATGTATAAAAAGCACTGTCGCCGCGAAAGTTTCCGAGTGCACGGTAAGCCTTGATAAAAGCTTCCTGTGCAACGTCTTGAGCCTCATGGGTGTCGTGCACGAACCGCACGATCAACCCTAGAATTTTGTGCTGATATTTCAGCACCAGCAGATCAAATGCTCTTGTATCGCCGCGCTGTACGCGCTCGACAAGCGCCTGATCCTCTTCCTGGGTTAGCATGAACACTCCTCATTAAGCATGAAGGAGTGTTGCAACTGACATTGTTCAGGCTTGCAAACATAGACTCGGGCTTTTCGCAAAAGTTCTCCCCCTTCAAGCAAGTTTCCTGCAGGCCGTCTTGAAAGCCTGCACGAAAAACGCAGCTCGACACGGTCGGCTGCGCGAATAGTCTTGTCGCCAGTCTCGCAGTTGATGATCACTTATCTAACCCTGCGAAAACGACGCTGTTCCTGTATAGGCAACCTGCTATTGAGCCCGGTTCTTATCAAAAAGTTCCATTGACACAATTACAGGTGTGAGCCGCAAACTGCACAAATGCCCCTGAAATCAGCGTACTGAAGCATTTCCAGTGACGGAACTCAGGGAAAACAATAGGCAGAGCGTCCGGGACTGGAGCACAATCCTGACCCGCCGTGGTCTCACATTGCCATGTAGGCGCGGCTATTGTGCCGTTCCCCCCATACTTATACTAGTAGCCGCCAAGGGCAGAATTCGCAGATGAGCCAACATTTTCAGCACGACGTACTGGTAATCGGCAGCGGCGCTGCAGGCCTGAGCCTGGCGCTTACCCTCCCCGACCATCTGCGGATTGCGGTTCTGAGCAAGGGTGACCTGTCCAACGGCTCGACATTCTGGGCCCAGGGCGGTGTTGCGGCGGTCCTTGATGACACTGACACTGTGCAGTCTCATGTCGAAGACACGTTGAACGCCGGTGGCGGCCTGTGCAACGAAGACGCAGTGCGCTTTACCGTCGAGCACAGTCGTGAGGCGATTCAGTGGCTGATTGATCAAGGCGTCCCTTTCACCCGGGGCGACGACGCAGACGTCGATGAAAGCGGCTTTGAATTTCACCTGACCCGCGAGGGCGGCCACAGTCATCGTCGAATCATTCATGCCGCCGACGCCACAGGCGCGGCCATCTTTCGTACACTGCTTGAGCAGGCCCGCAAACGGCCGAACATCGAACTGCTTGAACAGCGCGCCGCCATCGACCTGATCACCGAGCGCCGCCTGGGCCTTGAAGGCCAGCGTTGCCTGGGCGCTTACGTGCTCAATCGCAACAGCGGCGAAGTGGATACCTACAGCGCGCGCTTCACGATCCTGGCCTCGGGCGGCGCTGCCAAGGTCTATCTGTACACCAGCAACCCGGACGGTGCCTGCGGCGACGGGATCGCCATGGCCTGGCGCTCCGGCTGTCGGGTGGCTAACCTTGAATTCAATCAGTTTCACCCGACCTGCCTGTACCACCCGCAGGCCAAGAGCTTTCTGATTACCGAAGCCCTGCGCGGTGAAGGCGCTTACCTCAAGTTGCCCAACGGCGAACGCTTCATGCCGCGATTCGACGAACGGGCAGAACTGGCCCCTCGTGACATCGTTGCCCGCGCCATTGACCACGAAATGAAGCGGCTGGGTATCGACTGCGTCTATCTGGACATCAGCCACAAGCCCGAAGCTTTCATCAAAACGCACTTCCCGACCGTCTACGAGCGCTGCCTGGAATTTTCCATCGACATCACTCGCGAGCCGATCCCCGTCGTCCCGGCAGCGCATTACACCTGTGGCGGCGTGATGGTCGACAGCCAGGGCCATACCGATGTACCCGGCCTGTACGCTATCGGCGAAACCAGCTTCACCGGCCTGCACGGCGCCAACCGTATGGCCAGCAACTCGCTGCTGGAATGCTTCGTCTACGCCCGCTCGGCAGCCGCCGACATCGAAAAACAGTTGTCCAGTGTGCCGATGCCGACTGACCTGCCAGCGTGGGATTCCAGCCAGGTAACCGACTCGGACGAAGACGTGATCATCGCCCACAACTGGGACGAATTAAGGCGGTTCATGTGGGATTACGTTGGTATCGTGCGCACCAACAAACGCTTGCAGCGCGCCCAGCACCGTGTGCGGTTGTTGCTCGACGAAATTGATGAGTTCTACAGTAACTACAAGGTCAGCCGCGACCTGATCGAGCTGCGTAACCTGGCCCAGGTGGCCGAACTGATGATCTGCTCGGCCATGCAACGCAAGGAAAGCCGAGGGCTGCATTACACGCTGGATTACCCGGACATGCTCCCGGAGGCACTGGACACTATTCTGGTACCGCCCACTTTCGTCGGCTGAACTTCAGTCGCACGCGCAAACGCCGGTGAATGTCCGGCGTCAGCGCGTCACGCGTGATACAGCAGCTTTTTGCCATCCGGGAGGGTCGCCCCTGAACAACCGGACGAAAACGCAGAATAACCACTAACGGCAACGCGAGGCTGTCCGGGCATAGCTGCACAGGCTGCCAGCCGCCCCGCTCGCTCCACAATTGCCAGCCCTGTTCATCGCGCCGCAGGGCAGTGAAGGCCGCAGGATGACTGAGCAGTAACGCACGGGGAATCACCCAGGCGGCATGCCCCAGACAGAACAACGCACCTGCAACCGATGCCCATAAAGGGATATCCAGCCAGCACAAGGCCGTCAGTGCCAGTAACTGAACAGCAACGTACGCCGTCAGCAGCAGGCGCGAGGCCTGCCAGTGACATTCAAATCGATCACTTGGGCTGGACACGATCCAGAATCATGCGAACCATGCGTTGCAATTCGGCGTCCTCGGACTCGGCGCGCTGCATGAACCAGCCAAACATGTCCTGATCTTCACACGTCAGCAGGCGGCGATACAGATCGCGGTCCACGTCATTCAAATGCGGGTAGACCTCACGGACAAACGGCACCAGCAGCACGTCCAGTTCGAGCATGCCACGGCGGCTGTGCCAGTAAAGGCGGTTGAGTTCGACGTCTTCGACCATGGAGCGCTCCTCAAAGTAGGCGACGAGTATACAGCCGTGAGCCAGCCACGCGAATATCGCAATGGTCGCAGCAGTTTTCGTCTACCCGTATGCATAACCTCCACTCGGCACTATGATGTGTCCCCGGACACTTTCCCCACTTTGCGATGACCATGGCCTACACAGCTTTTTTCTGCACGCTATCCCATGAGGGCGTTCTCGCCGTTCGCGGCGTGGATGCTGGCAAATTTCTTCAGGGTCAGTTGACGTGCAACCTCAATTATCTCGACGAGAACACCTCCAGCCTGGGCGCCCGTTGCACCCAGAAAGGCCGTATGCAGTCGAGTTTTCGCCTCGTTTTCGAAGGTGACGGCTGTTTGCTGGCGATGGCCAGCGAGCTGATCGAGCCGCAATTGCTGGACCTGCGCAAGTACGCAGTGTTCTCCAAATCAAAACTGACTGACGAAAGTTCAGCCTGGGTGCGTTTCGGCCTGCAGGACGGTGACGGTGCGCTGGTCGGTCTGGGGCTGGATCTGCCTCAGGACACCGGCACTGTGGTGCGCGCCAACGAACTGATCGCGATTCGTGTCTCCCCGGCGCGCGCTGAACTCTGGGTCCGCGCCGAGCAGGCCGACACCCTCAAAGCGCGCCTGGCATCACAACTGGCCGAAGGCCCGCTGAATGACTGGCTGCTGGGTCAGATCCGAGTCGGTATCGGTCAGGTGTTCGGCAGTACCCGCGAGGAATTCATCCCGCAGATGATCAATCTGCAAGCGGTCGGCGGCGTCAGCTTCAAAAAGGGCTGCTATACCGGTCAGGAAATCGTTGCGCGAATGCAATATCTTGGCAAACTCAAGCGCAGGCTTTACCGCCTGACGCTGCGCAGCGATGAAATCCCGGCACCGGGCACTGCGCTGTTTTCCCCCGTGCATGGCAGCGCGGTGGGCAATGTGGTGATCGCAGCACAGGCCGGCCAGGACGTCGAACTGCTGGCTGTCCTGCAGGGCGATGCGGCAGAAAACGGTCACATACACCTCGGCTCGCCCGAGGGCGCTGCGCTGCACATGAATGAACTGCCCTACACACTGGACAGCAAACTCGAAACTCAGCGCTAGGCAGACGAACACATTCAGATTCCAATGGTCTGTAGAGCGTTCCAGCACACTTGCTGGCGCCCTGCGGGGCGCGCGGCAAACTCTGGACACCCCCAACGGCTGCGAGATGCAACATGAGCAAGATGGCTGACGAGGTGCAGAGAAACTTGATCAAGGCCATCGACAGAGATGCCTTGTTTCTCCCTACCCTGCCGGAAGTAGCACTGAGAATTCGCCTTGCCGCCGAGGACACTGAAATCAGTATCCTGGACCTGAGCAAGGTCATCGGTAGCGATACAGCCCTATCCGCGCGCCTGATAAAGGTCGCGAACAGCCCGCTGCTACGCCCCAATTTCGAGGTCAGCGACGTAAATACGGCGATCCGTCGCCTGGGCGTCAACTACACCTGCAACCTGGCCATCGGCCTGGTGGTCGAGCAGATGTTCCACGCCAAGTCGCCCGTCATCGAGCAGAAAATGCGCGACATCTGGAAACAGAGCCTGCAGGTCGCCGGTATCAGTTACACCCTGTGCCAGAATTACACGAACCTCAAACCTGACCAGGCGACGCTCGCGGGGCTGATCCATTTGATCGGCATTCTGCCGATTCTTACCTACGCGGAAGACCACTACGAACTGCTCGCCGACCCGATCAGCCTTAATCATGTGATCGACAGTATTCACCCGGTCATCGGCGAACGCCTGCTGCGCTCATGGGATTTCCCGGAGCCGCTGGCCTGTGTGCCGGGTCAGTTCCAGAATTTCGCACGCGTTTCCAGAAACCCGGACTACATTGATCTGGTTCAGATAGCCACCGTGCATGTCCACAAGGACACCGACCATCCATTCAGCCTTATTGAAATGGTCGACCTGCCGGCGTATAGCCAGTTGCGGCTTTCCCGCGCCGACGGCATGCTCGCAGCCCAGATGGACGAAGCCAAAAGCATGCTTTATTAGCGCGATCAGGTCGCGCTGAAACTGACCCGCACTTTCAGCCCCTGCTCGGCACCATCATGCAGCGTGATTCTGGCCAGGTGCGCACGACAGATCTCTCCCACGATTGCCAGACCCAGCCCTGCCCCATTGCCCTGCTGACTGCGTCGATAAAAGCGTTCGAAGACTCGCTCGCGTTCCGCTGGCGGAATACCAGGGCCGTCATCCTCCACTTCCAGAACGCCCGGCGCATAAACCCGCAATACCACGTTGCCACCCGGTGGTGTATGAGCCAGCGCGTTGTCGATCAGGTTGCTCAGCAACTCGTTAAGCAAGGTCGGTTCGCCACGCAGCCAGACCGGCTCGTCGGCTTCCAGCGCCAGCGCGACACCACGCGAATGGGCCAGCGGTGCCATTGCCATGCCCAGCTCCCTGGCCAGTTGGCTGAGGTCCAGGTGCTGCGCGCCCCCTTCGGCAATTGCCCGCGCACCGTTTTCAATGCGTGCCAGCGACAACAGTTGATTGGCCAGATGCGTGAGGCGATCCGTGCCAAGCGCAGCTGACTCCAGCGTGCTGCGCCATTGTTGCGGGTCCTGCTCGCGCAACCCCAGCTCGACCCGAGCCTTGAGCGCGGCCAGCGGCGTGCGCAACTCATGGGCGGCATCGGCAATGAACTGCGCCTGACGCTCGAACTGCAAACGCAGCCGCTCGGTAAAATGGTTGAGCGCGCCGACCAGCGGGCGCAGTTCATGCTGCACTTCGACCATCGGCAACGAGCGCAGGTCATCGGTCTGTCGCTCTTCGACCGCCGTGCGCAGCCGCTCCAGAGGGCGCAATGCTGCACTGACGGTAAACCAGACCAGCAACAACGCGCCGCCACCGAGCATGCCCAGACGCAGTAATGTGTCGGCCATCAGGCTGCGCGCCATGCCCTTGCGCGCCTCCTGGGTTTCCGCCACACGGATTTCTGCCGTGCCGTTCATGCCCGGATCAGTCACCGGCTTGAGCAGGCTGACCACCCGCACATCCTGGCCCTGATAGGTCCCGTTATAAAATTTGGCCAGCGCCGGGTAATCATCGGTGCGCAGTGTGCCGGGCGGCGGCGATGGCAGATTTTCGTAACCGGAGATCAACTTCTGATGGATGTCGTTGACCTGGTAATAAATGCGCCCCTCGCTGTCGTAAGCAAAGGTGTCCAGCGCGACGTAGGGGATGTCAGCGCTAAGCGTTCCGTCGCGCTGGGTCAGGCCAGCAGCAATGGTCCGGGCCGACGCCAGCAGGGTGCGGTCGTAGGCGGTGTCAGCCACCTCTCGGCCATTCCAGTAAGCGCTCATGCCGCTGGCCAGCATCAACATCACCAGCAGCAGTGCCAGATTCCACAGCAGCCGCCAGCGCAGGCTGTCGTTAATCATCGCGACTTTCAAGCAGATACCCCAGCCCCCGGAAGGTCACGATGCCCACAGAATGCCCGTCGAGCTTCTTGCGCAGACGATGGACGTAGATTTCGATGGCGTCAGGACTGGCCTCTTCATCGAGGCCGAACACCTGCGCGGCCAGTTGCTCTTTGCTCATGACCCTGCCCGGCCGGGCGATCAAGGCTTCGAGCACCGCCTGTTCGCGGGAGGTCAACGTGAGCAACTCATCGCTCAATGTAAAACGGCGCGTGTCCAGATCGTAGGCCAGTACACCACAGCGCTGCTGGCGCTCGCCGCCCAGCACACTGCGACGCAACAGTGCCTTGACCCTGGCTTCCAGCTCGGAGAGCTCGAACGGCTTGGCCAGGTAATCGTCGGCCCCCAGATTCAGGCCGTGAACCCGGTCTTTGACGTCGCTGCGGGCGGTCAGCATAAGCACCGGCAGGTTCTTGCTGCGCGCCCGTAAACGTGCCAGCACTTCAAAACCGTCCATGCGCGGAAGACCGACATCGAGAATGGCGACAGCGTACTCTTCGCTGCTCAGCGCCAGGTCGGCGGCAACGCCATCGTGCAGCACATCCACGGTCAAACCCGCGCTCTTGAGCGCCTGCGCGACACTTTCAGCCAATTGCAGATGATCTTCCACAAGAAGAACACGCATCGCCGTCTCCTGATTGTCACTGTTGTTATCGATCTGGGCATCGATGCTTATGGCCGTGGAGTTTACAGGCCGGCCGCCGCCTGTGAAGGGCAGAAACGACCCGCAAACCTTCCACAGCGAATTGCAAGGTAGCTGAAAGGTTTGCGAAAGGTTGGTCATTTAGCATCGCAGAACGACCCGACAACCGGGTACGTGTAAAACAGGCGCCCGGATGCGTCTGGAAAATAAAAACAATAAATCGGTAAACGGAGTCACCTCATGTCTACGCCAGCTAAGGCTTGCTCGCTCGTCAATCGCATTGCACTGTGTATCGCACAGCGTCAGCCCCCTCGCCGCTGCACTCTCCTCCAGCACCTGGATACACCCCCTGTCATCGATGACTGCTCATTGTCAGTGAACAATTATTGGCGTGCGCGCGACAAAAGCGACTGTTGAACCGCCTCTTTCATCCATAAAACCTCTCTCATCCAAAAACAATAATATTTCTGGAGACTGACTATGAAATTTTCCCTGCGTCAGATAGCGGCCACCACCGGATGCCTGTTGATGGCCAGCCAGTTGCTTGCCGAGCCCAAACGCCCGGAATGCATTGCGCCCGCCTCACCCGGCGGCGGCTTCGATCTGACGTGCAAGCTGGTGCAGAGCGCGCTGATCAACGAGAAGATTCTGACCACACCCATGCGCGTGACCTACATGCCCGGCGGCGTCGGTGCGGTGGCCTACAACGCCGTGGTGGCTCAGCGTCCGGCCGATGCGGGTACGCTGGTGGCGTGGTCCAGTGGTTCGCTGCTCAATCTGGCGCAGGGTAAATTTGGTCGTTTCGATGAAAACGCCGTGCGCTGGCTTGCCGCCGTCGGCACCAGTTATGGTGCTATCGCGGTGAAAAGCGACTCGCCCTATAAAAACCTCGACGATCTGGTCAAAGCCCTCAAGGCCGACCCGAGCAAAGTCGTGATCGGCTCCGGCGGTACGGTAGGCAGCCAGGACTGGATGCAGACCGCCCTTATCGCCAAAGCCGCAGGGATCAACCCGCGCGCCTTGCGTTACGTGGCGCTGGAGGGCGGCGGCGAGATCGCCACAGCACTGCTCGGCGGGCACATTCAGGTGGGCAGTACCGACATCTCCGACTCCATGCCGCACATTCTAAGCGGCGACATGCGCCTGCTCGCCGTATTCGCCGAGAAACGCATCGACGAGCCGGAAATGAAAGACATCCCCACCGCCAAGGAACAGGGCTACGACATCGTCTGGCCGGTGGTGCGCGGTTTCTACCTGGGGCCCAAGGTCAGCGACGAAGACTACACCTGGTGGAAAGGCTCGTTCGACAGGATTCTGGCCTCGGAAGACTTCGCCAAACTGCGCGATCAGCGCGAACTCTTCCCGTTCGCCATGACCGGTGCGGAGCTGGACACCTACGTCAAAAAGCAAGTCGCCGACTACAAA
This sequence comes from Pseudomonas sp. CFBP2511, assembly GCF_030209255.1. Classification (NCBI taxonomy): domain Bacteria; kingdom Pseudomonadati; phylum Pseudomonadota; class Gammaproteobacteria; order Pseudomonadales; family Pseudomonadaceae; genus Pseudomonas; species Pseudomonas sp. CFBP2511. Next base: position 41,360 of record NZ_JARVSI010000021.1, read on the forward strand.
CTGATGGCCAGGGAATTCGGCCTGATTCAGTAATTGCACCCAATTGACTGACTTTCAGTTGCGCCTGCACAACGGGCGCGATCAAGGAGCTTCTCATGGTCATACAACGCATTTTCGCTGCCGTATTGCTAATGGCCTGCCTGGGCCTGGCCCTAATGGCCTGGCCGTATCAGGCACCTTTTTCCTACGAACCGGTCGGGCCGAGGGCCTTTCCACTGCTGATGCTCGGGCTGATGGGCGCGGCCCTGCTGTACCTGCTGATTCGTCCCACAGCCATTGTCCATACCGAAGAAGAGCCCGCACTGGATCGCGAAACGCTGGTCAAGATCGGCCTGTGCATCGCCCTGCTGCTGATCTTCGCCGGGCTGTTTGAACCGCTGGGCTTCATACTCAGCAGCATCCTGATCGGCATTCCCATGGCGCGCCTGTACGGCGGGCGCTGGCTGCCCAGCGTCGTGGTGGTCATTGTAATGAGCATCGGCCTTTACCTGTTGTTCGACAAGGCCATGGACGTTCCCCTGCCTTTGGGCCTGCTCAGCGTTCTGGAGAACTGACATGGACACTTTCAGCTATCTGGGCCAAGGCTTCGGCGTCGCGCTCACCCCGTACAACCTGATCACCGCACTGTCAGGCACGCTGATCGGCACCGTCGTCGGCCTGCTGCCGGGGCTGGGACCGATCAACGGCGTGGCGCTGCTGATCCCCATCGCCTTTGCTCTGGGCCTGCCGCCCGAATCAGCACTGATTCTGCTGGCGGCTGTTTATTTGGGCTGCGAGTATGGCGGCCGCATCAGTTCCATTTTGCTGAACATTCCGGGCGAAGCGTCCACGGTCATGACCACGCTGGACGGTTATCCGATGGCGCGTCAGGGCCTGGCCGGGGTTGCGCTATCGCTGTCGGCCTGGAGCTCGTTCATCGGTGCGCTGATTGCCACCTGCGGCATGGTGCTGTTCGCGCCGTTGCTCGCAAAGTGGGCAATTGCCTTCGGTCCTGCGGAATATTTCGTACTGATGGTGTTCGCCATCGTCTGTCTGGGCGGCATGGCTGGCGACAAGCCCCTGAAGACGTTCATTGCTGCGCTGATCGGCCTGTTTCTGTCTGCGGTGGGCATTGATGCCAACAGCGGGGTGTATCGTTTTACCGGGGACAACATTCACCTGACCGATGGCATTCAGTTCGTGGTGCTGGTTCTGGGACTGTTTTCGATCAGCGAAATCCTGTTGCTGCTGGAGAAAACCCATCGAGGTCAGGAGGCGGTCAAAGCCACCGGGCGCATGATGTTCAATTTCAAGGAAGCGGCCTCGGTGTTCGTGGTCAACATTCGCTGCGGGCTGTTGGGCTTCATTCTCGGCGTGCTGCCAGGTGCCGGGGCAACGCTGGCCAGCGCGGTCGCTTACATGACGGAAAAGCGTATCGCCGGCCCGACCGGCAAATTCGGTCAGGGTGACATGCGCGGCCTGGCAGCCCCGGAAACCGCCATCGGCGCCAGTGCCTGTGGCGCGCTGGTGCCGATGCTAACGCTGGGCGTTCCGGGCTCGGGCACTACGGCAGTGATGATCGGTGCGCTGTCGCTGTACAACATCACGCCGGGGCCGATGCTGTTTCAGCAGCAGCCGGACATTGTCTGGGGTCTGATCGCCTCATTGTTCATCGCCAACATCATGCTGGTGATCCTCAACATTCCGATGATCCGTATCTTCACCCGCATCCTCGCCGTACCAAACTGGGCGCTGGTACCAGTGATCGCGATCATTACCGGGATCGGCGTGTACGCGGTGCATGCCACCACTTTTGACCTGTTCCTGATGGTCGGCATCGGCATCTTCGGTTACATCCTGCGCAAGCTGGACTTCCCGCTGTCACCGATCCTGCTCGGCTTCATCCTCGGTGGGCTGATGGAGCAGAACCTGCGCCGTGCCCTGTCGATCTCCAATGGCGAGCTGGGCATTCTCTGGGCCAGCCCGATCACGCTGGGCGTCTGGGTGGTGACCGTACTGATGATGCTGTTCCCGCTGATTCGTATCTGGCGCAAGCGCGCAAAACAGCGGGCTGCCATGACGCATGGCTGATTCGTCTTTTCGCCACTGGTGGGCGACACCGCTGGTCGGTCTGCTTGGCGGGTATCTCGCCAGCCAGGTCGGCTGGCCATTGCCGTGGATGGTCGGTTCTTTACTGGCGATCATCCTGGTGCGCTGCCTGACGCCCTGGCAACTGGCGCAGATTCCCGGCGGGCGCAAATGCGGTCAGTTGATCATTGGCATCGGTATCGGCCTGCACTTCACCCCGGTGGTCATCGAGCAGGTGCTGGCGCACTTCGGGCTGATTTTCATCGGTGCGCTGGTTACCAGTCTCTCGTGTCTGGTCGGCGTCTGGCTGATGCTGCGCACCGGAGAGGATCGCCCAACAGCGTTTTTCTCGAGCATGCCGGGCGGTTCCGGCGAGATGGTCAACCTTGGCGCACGCAACGGGGCCAAGCTCAGCAGCGTCGCTGCCGCGCAAAGTCTGCGGGTGCTGGCGGTGGTGTTATGCGTGCCGGCGATCTTCAAATACCTGCTGGGTGATGGCGCGCCTGCGCTGCACAGCACGGTAGTCGACTGGCGCTGGCTGGCCTTCCTGCTGGTGGCCGGCGCGGCATTGGCCTGGCTGTGGCAACGCCTCAAACAGCCTAACCCGTGGCTGTTTGGTCCGTTGTTGCTCAGCGCCGTGGTGAGCGTGGTCTGGGACCTGAAAATCGGCCTGCCCAATGGGGCCAGCCAGTTGGGTCAATTGCTGATCGGCAGCGGGCTGGGTTGTCACTTCAATCGGGAGTTCTTTCGGAGAGCGCCGTCGTTTCTGGCGCGCACGTTGCTGGGCACTGCGCTGACCATGTTGATCGCAGCGCTGGCAGCACTGGGGCTGAGCGCCCTCACCCATCTGGATGTGCGCTCACTGACGCTGGGCATGATGCCCGGTGGCATTGCCGAAATGAGCCTGACCGCCGAGGTGCTGCAACTGTCGGTGCCCTTGGTGACGGCCATGCAGGTCATGCGCCTGCTGTTCGTACTGTTTCTCGCCGAACCGCTGTATCGACGCTGGAACACGCGGCTCGCTGACTGATACCTTGATCCACATTGATCAGAGTGCAGGCAATCGCCAGTCGATCGGCGCCAGGCCGTTTTGCTCAAGGTACTTGTTGGCGCGCCCGAAGTGCCCGTTGCCCAGAAAGCCTTTGTACGCCGACAGCGGCGACGGATGGACCGAGGTCAGCACCAGATGCTTGGTCGCATCGACCAGCTTCTGCTTGCCTTGCGCGTGAGCGCCCCACAGCAAAAACACCAGATGCGGCTGATGCTCGCTGACCACCTGAATAATCCGGTCGGTAAAATGCTGCCAGCCCTTTCCCGCATGAGACGCAGCATTGGCGCGCTCGACCGTCAGGGTGGTATTGAGCATCAGCACGCCCTGATCAGCCCAGGATTGCAGGCAACCATGGTTCGGAATATCGATGTTCAGGTCGCGTTTCAGCTCTTTATAAATGTTGACCAGCGAAGGCGGCGTCGGCACGCCTGGCTGCACCGAGAAGCACAAGCCGTGGGCCTGGTTAGGGCCGTGGTACGGGTCCTGACCGAGAATGACGACTTTTACGTTGTCCAGCGGCGTGGAGTTCAGCGCATTGAAAATCAACGGCCCCGGCGGATAGATCTCCTTGCCAGCGGCATGCTCCTGACGCAGAAACTCGCGCAGCTGCGCCATGTAAGGCTGCTCGAATTCGTCACGCAGGGCTTCTTTCCAGCTTGGCTCAAGCTTGATGCGGTCATCGCTCGTCATGGTTACATCCGGTAAAAACAATGCGCGGACACTAGAAAAGCCCGGCAGCAAAGTCAATGCCGGTTGCGCTCTGCGCATCCAGAATCGGACGCAGAGCGTCCAGAAAGGCATGCCGACGCAGAGCGTCAGCACGATAGTCAGTTCACAGCGTTGGCATTGTAGTAAACGCGCAGGTTTCAGCTACCGATGACCACCACGACCATCACCGCGTCCGCCTCGTCCATGATCGCGGCCATCGCGCCCGCCTCGACCACCGTGGTCATCCCAGCCGCGATTGCCACGGTCTCCGCGAAAACCGTCGTTACGCCCGAAACCGCCATTTCCACGAAAGCCGTCATTTCTCCAGCCATAGCCCGGCGGGCGTCCTGGCTGGTAATAGCGCGGCACGGGGGGTGGCGCGTAATAACGCGGTGCCGGAGCGTAGTAGCGAGGTTGGGTGTAATAACGCGGTTGCGGCGCCACGTAGACGCGCCGCTCTTGATAATAGGTGGCGTTGTAGCCGTTGTCGTACGCGTAAGCACCCCCGCTGACGACCGTCGTCGGCTGTGTGTACACGTCAGATTCGTAGTATCCAGGGCCTGCGTAGCAACCAGTGAGGAAAAGGGTCAGCAACGTGATAAGCAAGGGTCTTCGATACATGGCGGCCTCCTGGACCGCGATTGGGCACAAACCAGCGACGCTGGTCGGCGTCCGCCAAAGCGGTTGGCGGACGAAAAATCAGACAGCGAAAAGGCCTTCTAGTGCCCTGGGCCCTTTACCTTCTGCGCCGTTTGCGCACTGGCAATCGATCTGGAAAAGGCTCTGAAACCATGGTTTGCGGGACTGTCGCAGTTTCTTACAAAGATGCTACAAAACATTTCGCAACGGCCGAAAACCTCGCGCCTCATCGCGGTGCAGCGTCGCACCAGCACAAGGCAGTTCTGCGTCCATCAAGCGCCCTCTTTCAGCAGCGCCTCATTGAAACCGGTGCTTTGCGCGAGTTGGCACAACTCTCGCTTGAGGACTGTTGTGCAGGAGTCAACACAGGTTCGCGGCACCACAATTTGCAATAGCCGACTAGGGTTCCGACTTGCCGACAGGCAAGTGGCTGGTCCGAGAGTTGGCGACCTCCAGTAGAGGTTACACGGCGGGACAAAAGCCCGGGAGACAGGGACACCAGTGGTGTCACGTTGCTCCTGGCCGCCTTTTTTCACTACTGGAGATTTCTCAACATGCAAAAGTCTCGTTTCTTCAGCCTGCTCACCGCAGGTTTGCTGGCTGCGTTGAGCCTCTCGGCGAATGCCGCCCAGAAAGATCACTTCAACGTCTGCTGGACCATCTATGCAGGCTGGATGCCGTGGGAATACGCAGGCAGCCAGGGCATCGTCGACAAATGGGCCAAGAAATACGGCATCAAGATCGATGTCACCCAGCTCAATGACTACGTCGAATCCATCAACCAGTACACCGCCGGCCAGTTCGATGGTTGCACCATGACCAACATGGACGCCCTGACCATCCCGGCCGCTGGTGGCGTGGAAAGCACGGCGCTGATCGTCAGTGACTTCTCCAACGGCAATGACGGCATCGTACTCAAAGGCAAAGACAAGAAAGTCGCCGACCTGAAAGGCATGGACGTCAATCTGGTCGAACTGTCGGTGTCGCATTACCTGCTGGCCCGTGCGCTGGACTCCGCCAAGCTCAGCGAAAAAGACCTGAAAGTCGTCAACACCTCGGATGCCGATATCTCGGCTGCTTTCAATACCGATGACGTGCAGGCGGTCACCACCTGGAACCCGATGCTGTCGGACATCAAGGCTAAGCCTGGCGTGACCGAAGTGTTCAACTCCAGCCAGATCCCTGGCGAGATTATGGACATGATGGTCGTCAACACTCAGACCCTGAAGGATAACCCGGCCCTGGGCAAAGCCCTGACCGGCGCATGGTTTGAAGTGGTCGCGCTGATGAACGCCAAAAACGCCCAGAGCAAAACCGCACTGGAGCACATGGCCAAGGCATCGGGTACTGATCTGGCCGGTTTCCAGGCGCAGCTCGACACCACCAGGCTGTTCGCCACGCCCAAGGAAGCGCTTGAGTTCGCCACCAGCAAACAACTGCCCGACACCCAGCGCAAGGTCGCGGACTTCTCGTTTGCCCACGACTTGCTCGGTGAAGGCGCGCGTGATGCGAACGCAGTCGGCATGACATTTGCCAATGACGTGGTCCTCGGCGACAAGGCCAATCTCAAGCTGCACTTTGACCCCAGCTACGTGCAGATGGCCGCCGACGGCAAGCTGTAAATCACGTTTCGTAAAAAGGTCATTGCCATGCGCTTGATAAACCGCCATCCGGATCGCGCCGGTCGCCTGATTCTGGTGATCCTGCCGTTCGCCCTGTTGCTGTTCGCCTATTTCATGGGCTCGGCCACCCGGCTTGCGGAAAACCCCACCGACAAACTGCTGCCCAGCGCTGTGCAGATGGCCGATGCGGTCAACCGCATGGCGTTTACCGCAGACACGCGAACCGGCGACTACCTGTTGTGGCAAGACTCGGCATCGAGCCTCAAGCGTCTGGCCATCGGCCTGGGAATCAGCGCGCTGTTGGGTCTGTGTCTGGGCATTGCGTCGGGCATTCTGCCACTGTTCGGTGCACCGCTGTCGCCCTTGCTGACGGTGCTGTCGATGGTGCCGCCGCTGGCAATCCTGCCTATTCTTTTCATTGTCTTCGGCCTGGGTGAGCTGTCGAAAGTGATGCTGATCGTGATCGGTATCACGCCGATTCTGGCCCGTGATCTGGAACAGCGCGCCCGGGAGATTCCGATCGAACTGCTGATCAAGGCCCAGACACTGGGCGCGTCGACGTGGACGCTGATTCTGCGGGTGGTCCTGCCGCAACTGCTACCGCGCCTGTTGATCGCCCTGCGCCTGGTGCTGGGTTCGGCATGGCTGTTTCTGATCGCCGCCGAGGCCATTGCCTCAACGGACGGTCTGGGCTACCGGATCTTTCTGGTCCGCCGGTACCTGGCGATGGACGTGATTCTGCCTTACGTGGTGTGGATCACCCTGCTTGCCTGGCTAATGGACTGGGGCCTCAAAGCCCTGACCCGCCGCGCGTTCCCCTGGTACGAAGGAGCCCGCGCATGAGCTTTATCTGTGTGCGCAATGTCTGGCAGCAATACGACGACCAAGTGGTGCTTGAGGGCCTGAATCTGGACGTGGCCGAAGGCGAGTTCTGCACGCTGGTCGGCGCATCGGGCTGCGGAAAATCCACTTTCCTGCGCTTGTTGCTGGGTCAGGAAACGCCCAGTCGCGGCCTGATCACGCTGGACGGCAAGGCCCTGCGCGATGAGCCGGACGCGAGCCGTGGTGTGGTCTTCCAGCGCTATTCGGTGTTTCCGCACCTGTCAGTGCTGGACAACGTGGCGCTGGGCCTGGAACTGCCCCGGGCGTCCTGGTCAGGCCGTCTGTTCGGTCGGGCCAAACGCGAGGCACGCCAGCAGGCCGCGCAACTGTTGGGAAAAGTCGGCCTGGGCCACGCGCTGGACAAGTACCCGACGCAGTTGTCCGGTGGCATGCAACAACGGCTGGCGATCGCTCAGGCACTGATCATGAAACCCCGCGTGCTGTTGCTGGATGAACCCTTCGGCGCGCTCGACCCCGGCATTCGCAAGGACATGCACCACCTGCTGCTGGAGTTGTGGCGCGAGACGAAACTGACGGTGTTCATGGTCACCCACGACCTGTCCGAAGGCTTCAACCTCGGCACCCGTCTGCTGGTGTTCGACAAGGTCCGCCACGACCCGCACGAGCCCGGTGCGTATGGCGCGCGCATCACTTACGACATCCCCCTCAACAGCGAACGCCGCGCCGAACGCGCCGCCATCGATTCGCTGCTTACCGTTTCAGAGGAGCCCGTTCAATGACTGACTCGACCACCCTTTACCCGGTTTTTGCCGAAGAACTGCTGCCCGGTGGCGGCCACCGCTCTTTCATCCTCAAGCGCGGCGAGCTGCTGCGTCTGACTGACCTGAACGGCAATGCCAACGTCAGCCTGACGCTGCTCAACGCTCACGAAAAAACCGAGCGGCTGAACCTGCCCGACAGCCTCAAATGTCAGCACACGGCCAAATTGAGCAACGGCCACTGCCTGTATTCGGACATGGGCCGCGTGCTGGCCGCCATCGTCACTGACACCTGCGGCTGGAGCGACAGCATAGGTGGCGTGCTCAACGCTCAGGAAGTCGCTGAAAAATACGGCCAGGGCCGCTATCAGGAACTGCGCAATGGCTTCTTTCGCAACGGCGTCGACAACCTGCTGGTCGAGCTGGGCAAATGGGGCTTGGGCCTGTCGGACCTGTTGATGACACTCAACCTGTTCAGCCGCGTCGATGTCAGCGAAACGGGCACGCTGCATTTTGCCCCGAACAACTCGAAAGCCGGTGACTACATCGAGCTGTATGCGCCGATGGACACGCTGGTGGTGCTGACCGCGCTGCAACACCCGATGGACCCCAACCCTGACTACGTGCCGCAACCGCTCACGCTCAGCTGGATGAAAGCCGACGCCAGCGTCGCCGAGCACTGCCGCACCTCGCGCCCGGAAAACGAGCGCGGTTTCATCAACACCGACCGCCTGTTCGCTTGAGGAGCCCTGTCATGAACTCACATAATCATCATTGCTGCGACGCGACCATTGCGGCAGGTGAGCCTTTTCTGGCCGAAGTGAAGGCCGGGCAAACCGTGCGCATTCTCGACCTGGAGGGCAATCAGGCCGTCGACACGCTGTTTTTCAGCCTCGCCAACCCGCGCGAACGCTATGACGTGCAGCGCACCTTGCGCCGTCAGAATAGCGTTTACCTGACCACCGGCAGCGTGCTGTTTTCCAACCTCGGCCGGCCAATGCTGACCATCATCGATGACACCTGCGGTCGCCACGACACGTTGGGCGGCGCGTGTGCACAAGAGAGCAACACCGTGCGTTACGCCCTGGAAAAACGCTACATGCACAGCTGCCGCGACAACTACCTGCGCGCCTGCCTGCACGACGGTCGCCTGACCAAGGCCGACATCGGCCCCAATATCAATTTCTTCATGAACGTGCCGGTGACCGCCGACGGCGGCCTGACCTTTGAAGACGGTATTTCTGCGCCCGGCAAATACGTTGAGTTGCGTGCCGAGATGGACGTGATCGTGCTGATCTCCAACTGCCCGCAATTGAATAATCCGTGCAACGGCTACAACCCGACGCCTGCACAGTTGCTGATTCGCGACTGACCCGGCAAGCGTCCTCAGCAACGGACGACCGTTGCGTAGATAGATCAATAGCGGGACGGCCCGCTTCCCACCACGAAACCGAGCGCGGCTGGGTTTCCGGGGTTATGCCATGTTCGACAAACTGCTGATCGCCAACCGTGGCGCCATTGCCTGCCGCATTCTGCGGACCCTGCGCACTTTGCAGGTCAAAGGTGTGGCCGTGTATTGCGAAGCTGACGCTGCCAGCTTGCACCTGATGCAGGCCGACGAAGCCCACAGCCTGGGCGAAGGCGGCGCGGCCGGGACGTATCTGGCGGTGGACAAAATCCTCGCCATCGCCAAAGCCAGCGGCGCCAATGCCATTCATCCGGGTTACGGCTTTCTCTCCGAAAATGCTGCATTTGCCCAGGCCTGCGAAGACGCCGGTATCGCCTTCGTCGGCCCGACGCCCGAGCAACTGCGGGTGTTTGGCCTCAAGCACACGGCCCGCGCGCTGGCCCGACAACACGGCGTGCCGCTGCTGGAAGGCACCGAACTGCTCGACAGCCTGGAATCGGCCATCGCCGCAGCGCGTGATATCGGCTATCCGGTCATGCTCAAAAGCACGGCGGGCGGCGGCGGTATCGGCATGCGCGTGTGCCGCAGTGCCGAGGAGCTGGCGGACTCGTTCGAGGCCGTCAAACGCCTCGGCCAGAACAATTTCAGCGACGCGGGCGTGTTCATCGAGAAATACATCCAGCGCGCCCGCCATCTGGAAGTGCAGGTGTTCGGCGACGGCCAGGGCGAGGTGCTGGCCCTGGGCGTGCGCGACTGCTCGGTGCAGCGCCGCAACCAGAAAGTACTGGAAGAAACCCCGGCCCCGAACCTGCCGGAGGGCATGGCCGATGAGCTGTGCGCGGCGGCGATCAAGCTGGCCAAAGCGGTCAATTATCGCAGCGCCGGGACCGTCGAGTTTGTGTTCGACAGTGAAGACCAGCGCTTCTATTTTCTGGAAGTGAACACGCGCCTGCAGGTCGAGCACGGCGTTACCGAACAGGTGTGGGGCGTCGATCTGGTCGGCTGGATGGTGCAACTGGCTGCCGGTGATCTGCCGCCGCTCAGTCAGTTGCAGGCCAGCTTGCAACCGGTCGGCCATGCCATTCAGGCGCGACTGTATGCCGAAGACCCAGGCCGCGATTTCCAGCCCTGCCCCGGCCTGCTGACCGCAGTGAATTTTCCGCCTGCTGATGGGCATGCGCTGCGCATCGATACCTGGGTCGAAGCCGGTTGCGAAATACCGCCGTATTTCGACCCGATGATCGCCAAGCTGATCAGCTGGGCGCCCACCCGCGATCAAGCCAGCGCCGGGCTGGCTACCGCGCTTCAGCAGACGCGCCTGTATGGCGTAGAGACCAACCGAGACTACCTGCGTCAAATCATCGATGACGCGCCCTTCGCCGGTGGTCAGCCGTGGACGCGTTGCCTGGAAGGTCTGGTGTATCGCGCCGATACGTTCGAGGTGTTAAGCGGCGGCACGCAAACCAGCGTTCAGGATTATCCCGGCCGGCTGGGCTACTGGGCGGTCGGTGTACCGCCGTCCGGTCCGATGGACAGCCGCGCCTTGCGTCAGGGCAACCGGCTGCTGGGCAACGCAGAGGGCTGCGCCGCGCTGGAAATCACCATGAGCGGGCCGCTGCTGCGCTTCAACACAGACGCGGTGATCGCCGTGACCGGCGCGCATATTCCAATCACGCTGGATGGCGAGTCCTGCGCCATGAACACCGCGTTGCTGGTGCGTGCAGGTTCGACCCTTGCGCTGGGCACCATTGCCGGGGCGGGTGTACGCAGTTACCTGTGCGTGCGTGGCGGGCTGGACGTGCCGGATTATCTGGGCAGCAAAAGCACCTTTACCCTTGGCCAGTTCGGCGGTCATGGCGGTCGGGCCTTACGCGCGGGTGATGTGCTGCATATCGCGCGGTTGGTTGATCGCACTGCCGGGCAAAAAATCGCCGATGAACAACTCGACGCGCTGCAAGACGTTCGCCAGATTCGAGTGATCTACGGCCCGCACGCCGCGCCGGAATACTTCACCGAAAGCTATATCGAGACGTTCTTTGCGACCGACTGGGAAGTGCATTTCAACTCCAGCCGCACCGGCGTGCGCCTGATCGGCCCCAAGCCTGAATGGGTCCGCGCGGACGGTGGTGAGGCGGGTCTGCATCCGTCCAACATCCACGACAACCCGTATGCCATTGGCGCGGTGGATTTTACGGGCGACATGCCGGTCATCCTCGGCCCGGACGGCCCGAGCCTGGGCGGTTTCGTTTGCCCGGTGACCATCATCGAAGCGGACTTGTGGCAGTTGGGACAGTTGAAGGCCGGGGACAAGGTCAGGTTTTATCCAGTGAGTGTCGAGGCATGTCATGCAGCAATGAACTCACAAGGCCCGCTCCCACAAGGTCCGCTTAACACCAGTGGGAGCGGACTTGTCCGCGAAGGCACTATTCCAGACACAGAAAATGCATCGGATGTACCGGCCTCTTCGCGAGCAAGCTCGCTCCCACACAAGGTAGCCAGCCTGCCCAGCCCGATCATTCTCGACATCGGTCAGGGCGACAAACGCCTCGTTGCGCGGCTGTCCGGCGACACTCACCTGCTGCTGGAAATCGGCGCGCCCGAGCTGGATCTGGTGCTGCGGCTGCGCGGCCATGCGTTGATGCTGGCGCTGGAAGCCAAGGCGCTGGCAGGGGTGATCGACCTGACGCCGGGCATTCGCTCGCTGCAAGTCCACTATCGCCCCGAGCAACTGCCGCTTGATCAAATGCTCGTCATTATTGCTGGCGAATGGGACGCCGTGTGTGCAGCGAAAGACCTGCAAGTCGCTTCACGCATTGTCCATCTGCCACTGTCCTGGGACGATCCGGCCTGCCAGCTGGCCATCGAGAAATACATGACCACCGTGCGCAAGGACGCGCCGTGGTGCCCGAGCAATCTGGAGTTCATCCGGCGCATCAACGACCTGCCCAACCTCAACGAAGTGCAACGCACGGTGTTCGACGCCAGCTATCTGGTCATGGGCCTGGGCGATGTGTATCTGGGCGCGCCGGTTGCCACCCCGCTGGACCCGCGTCACCGTCTGGTGACCACCAAGTACAACCCGGCGCGCACCTGGACTGCCGAAAACTCGGTCGGCATCGGTGGTGCCTATATGTGTGTGTATGGCATGGAAGGCCCCGGCGGTTATCAATTTGTCGGGCGCACGTTGCAGATGTGGAATCGCTACCGCGAAGTCGCAGCCTTTGAAGGCAAACCGTGGCTGTTGCGCTTCTTCGATCAGATCCGCTTCTACCCGGTCAGCGCCGACGAACTGCTGCGCATTCGCCGCGATTTTCCGCTGGGCCGTTTTGCGCTGAACATCGAACACAGCACTCTGAACCTGGCCGATTACCAGACCTTTCTGACCCGTGAAGCTGACGGCATCGCGGCGTTCCGCGCTCAACAACAGGGCGCATTCAACGCCGAACGTGAACGCTGGATTGCCAACGGCCAGGCTGATTTCCAAAGCGATGAAGGTGTCGCGCCATACATCGAAGAACTGCCGCTGCAAGCGGGCCAGCAAGGCGTCGAGAGCCACATTGCCGGTAACCTCTGGCAGGTCCAGGTGCAACCCGGCGAGCGTGTCGAAGCAGGCGATGTGCTGGTGATTCTGGAGTCGATGAAGATGGAAATCCCGCTGCTCGCACCGGTCGCAGGCGTGGTGCAGGAAGTGCGGGTGCAACCTGGCTCGGCAGTCCGCGCCGGGCAACGGGTCGTAGTGCTGGCAGCAGACTGAACCGATCAACTTTTCAACTTCGAGGGAATCCTGTCATGAACGACACAGCTCTGCCGAACAACTTGCGTCTGGACACCGTACGCGCCGCCTACCAGGCCGGCCATCTGTCGCCGCGCCAGCTGATTCTGGCCCTGCGGGAAAAGGCCGCTGCGCTCAACCCCGCTTATCACCTGTTCATTCACCTGCTCAGCCCGGCTGAACTTGAGCCTTATCTGGCCGCACTGGAGGGCCGTGACCTCAAGGATCTGCCGCTGTACGGCGTACCTTTCGCGATCAAGGACAACATCGACCTGGCCGGCATTCCAACCACCGCCGCCTGCCCGGATTACGCCTACACGCCAGAGCGCTCGGCTACCATTGTCGAACAACTGATCGCATTGGGCGCAGTGCCAATGGGCAAGACCAATCTCGACCAGTTCGCCACCGGCCTCAATGGCAGTCGCTCGCCCTATGGCGTTTGTCCCAACAGCATTCTTAACGAATATCCGTCCGGCGGTTCAAGCTCCGGCTCTTCGCTGGCGGTCGCGCTGGGGGTCAGCAGTTTCTCGCTGGGCACCGACACCGCAGGCTCGGGGCGAGTGCCTGCAGCGCTGAACAATCTGGTGGGCATGAAAGCCAGCAAGGGCTTGATCTCCACAGCGGGTGTGGTGCCCGCGTGCCGCACGCAGGATTGCGTTTCCACCTTCACCGCCACGGCAAGAGAGGCCAGCCAGTTGCTGGGGTTGGTCGCGAGGTTTGACCCGCGCGACGCGTACAGCCGTCGCAACCCGCAGTGGAACGACGCCTCGGCGTTCGGCGCGCCCCGTCCGTTGCGCTTCGGTGTACCGCGAAGTGAAGACCTGGCGTTTTTCGGCTGCAGCGAAGGGCCGCAGCTGTTCAGCGATGCCATCGAACGCCTCACTGCGCTGGGCGGCGAGGCGGTCACGCTGGACCTGTCGCCCTTTCTGGAAGCTGCACAGCTACTGTACGACGGCCCGTGGGTGGCCGAGCGCTACAGCATCGCCGGGCCATTGATGGAAGAGCATCCAGAGGCTGTATTGCCGGTGATTCGCGATGTACTGGCCAAGGCACCGGGTGTGAACGGGGTCGATACCTTTCGCGCGCAATACCGCCTGCAAGCGTTGAAAGCGCTGTGTGATCAGGCGCTGGAGGGACTGGATTGCGTGATGACACCGAGCATCGGTCGCCCGGTAACCTCGGCAGAACTGCTCGCCGAGCCCGTGCTGCGTAACTCGGAACTGGGTTATTACACCAACTTCGTCAACCTGCTCGATTATGCCGCCATCGCAGTACCCAGCGCCTTCATGAGCAACGGCCTGCCGTGGGGCGTGACGCTGTTCGGGCGGGCGTTCACTGACCAGTATCTGCTCAGTCTCGCCGATGCATTCCAGCGGCAAACCGCCCTGCCGCTGATTGGCGGTGACAGCCCGTTGCTGCCCGCGCCGAGCAATGCCGCCCGCAACGACATGGCCCGGCTGGTGGTCTGCGGCGCGCACCTGGACGGCCTGGCGCTGAACTGGCAGCTCATACAACGCGGTGCCCGCTTGCTGGAGGTCACATACAGCTCAGCCGACTATCAACTTTACGCACTGGCCGGCGGCCCGCCGTTCAGGCCCGGCATGGTGCGGGTGGCCGAGCACGGCGTAGCGATTGCCGTTGAAGTCTGGGAGCTGCCGAGCGCCGAACTGGGCTCGTTCCTGACCGGTATTCCGGCACCGCTCGGCCTGGGCAAAGTGCAACTGGCCGATGGTCGCTGGGAAACCGGCTTCATTTGCGAAACGTCCGGGCTTGAAGGCGCTCGCGATATCAGCCACCTCGGCGGCTGGCGCGCCTACCTGCAACAGCTGTGACCGAACAGGTGGCATGCCTGGGTATGCCACCTGTCTCTCGATAAATAGTTATGCCGTTTGCAGGCACGCCTTCCGACATAGTGAGCATCCATTCACTTTGACCGGCCGTCATGAACCACCCCTGGAATCCGCTTCGCCAAGACACCTTGTTTCAATCCTACTCTTCCCTGCTGGAGCAGCCCGGTATCCTGCGGCCCGAACACGGCAGCGCACGGCAAGATACGCTCAACGCTGCGCGGCCATTTACAGTGCCACCGTTCCCTTTCCCACCGCCTGAAAACCCCACGCCGCTGCTGCCTGAAGAGCGCGAACCTGAAGGGCAGTCTGCGCACATCGAACGCCAACTCAAGGCCTTGCGCGCAAGCCCCGGTTTTAAGCTGATTGCACACTCGGCATTGCTCCTGAAGGCTTGCCAGCTGGACATGGACTTCCCACCGTCCCGACAGCACTACGTTCGCCAACAACTGATCACGCAGCTCACAGAGAAAACCGGCAAGACACTGAACCCCGACACACTGACGATGACCTTCAGCACCGAGAACCACCCCGCTGTGGACGACGATGGGTATGAGCGTTACAGCGCTCGCCTGTCGCTGACCGAGCTGGCTTTGGCTACCTTCGACCCGGCGCTGCTTGTGGCCTTGAATCGCAGCGATATCACTGACATGCCGCTGTCTGACGAGACCCCGTCACTGAGCACCACGCAGGCGTTCAGGTGGGTCAGCGAGCTGCCTCTGGACCGCGATTACAGCGCAATGCTCGAGGCTTTCCGGGCCCGCCATGCAGAGACCTTCCGCGTGTTGTCACGGTTGAGCTTTCTGGACACGCTGGCCCGCCAATACGCTTACCGGCAAATCAGCCTCGATGGCTACGTTCTGGCGCTGGACGCCTTGGGGCTGAGCGAATTTCCTGTCGACGCACAGGCGCTGGAACAAAGCGGGTGCGCGCAAAAATCCGAGGTTCGCGTGTTGTCACTCGGCGGCGAAACCGTGCCGGGCATTTTCCAGATACGCTCGAAAACCACCTCGCATTGCTTCATTCACGTGCTGGGCGCCAAGGGTAAGGTCATCGAATACATCAGCGATGATCCACAACACATGACCGACAGGCTGCTGGCAGCCATGAATGCCTCGGGGTTATACGGCCACCGACTGCATGCCCTTGAGCAGGACGCGCGCCTTGCTGCCGATGCGCGACTGACCACAGAAGACCTGTTCAGTGAGCTGACGCAAGCATTGCTTGCCGAAACGTCGTCCAGTAGCGACACACACTCAGACATAGAACGGCTCACCCCCATCACACGCAGCCTGGCGCTGGCCGGGGCCGTAGACCTCTGGCAGGCAGACGCCAGCATTGTGCAGCAGATACCGGTGGCGTCCAGAATGGCGGCCCAGGTAATGGCAGCGTACCTACAGGAACACCACGGCCTGACGCTCAACCCGGACCATGTGTTTATCGCCTATCAGTCCGGCAGCTCAATCAACCCGCTGGGCAGCCCGCGCAATCCGTCTACGTACGTTCATA
The DNA here is from genome assembly GCF_030209255.1 of Pseudomonas sp. CFBP2511. Lineage (NCBI taxonomy): Bacteria > Pseudomonadati > Pseudomonadota > Gammaproteobacteria > Pseudomonadales > Pseudomonadaceae > Pseudomonas > Pseudomonas sp. CFBP2511. Next base: position 57,584 of record NZ_JARVSI010000021.1, read on the forward strand.
CGCCGGATGAAAAACCGGTCAGCCTGAGCGAAGCGCTGATGAACAATTATCGCGTTGATTACCCACAAGGCTACCTTGACCGCGATGGTCGCACGGTGGTCTTTCTCGACACCACCGGCAAAGGCGAAAGGGATCAGGGCCAATTGCTCGCAATCCCTGCGCAAGCACTTGAGGGCTACATCAAGGCGTTCGGTTTTCTGTCCTGGATGACGCGGCGCATTGATGAATTCTGGGGGCAGCAGAAGGCAGCAATCGAGCAGACACTCCTGACCACGCTCATCACCCAGGCGTTGATCAGCCTCAAGCGCGGCCATCTCAAGCGCGGCGGCTTTGATCAGGTCGTAGAAGCCCTCGCGACCTCAGCGCGGCCCCCATGGCTGGCACTGGGCTTTTTCGTCCAGGGCGCGCTGATCGATGGCATGACGCATCAATACACCGGGCTGCTGGTCATTGACCAACCGGGCAAACCGAAAGTGCTTTATCAGGCAGGGCATCCTGACGCCTTCATGGAGTTCGCCGATGACAAGGCACTTGAGGGCTATCTGAATCAGAAAACGGCGCAAGCCGATTGGCGCGAGGCCGTGATGCGCTATGTGCCGGTCCGCCATCACCAACGCCTGGACTACCTGTTCAAGCTGTGGGGCAGGGTTCAGGCCCCGAGCCCGCCCGCGTCCATCCTGCGTCCGTGGACCGATGCACTGTATAACCCTGATACACAACAAGCCCTGCACCATTCATTGTGCGAAAAAAGGCTGGAAGGCTCGCCGTTTGCCTTTTTCCACCAACTTCTCAAACAAAACGCACTGGATGATGCCGAAGACAGAATCGTGACATCGGAGCAGGTTTCGCAGGCCTACTGGACCTCGCGCCTGCAGCATTTGCAATGTTTGCTGTTGCCCATGTCGCTGTTGCTGACACCGGCCTTCGTTGCTTCACTGGCGACAGAAATCGGCCTCACCTCACTGAGCATTGCCGCGACCCTTTTGCCGGGCGGTCGCTATGCAGAAAAGAACCAGGCGCTGCTGGCCACGTTATCGCTGGGCTTGATGCAGTTGGGCACGCAAACGCCGAGGTTGCTGCACACGCTGAGCCGAATCGTGAAGCCTGCCGGGCACACCGCGCGGGTGGCTGGCGGATCCCTCAGTGCACCGCGCAGCGTCGCCCGGTTACGCCAGCGGCTCATGAAGCCGCGCCAGACCCGGCTGGAGAAGTTCTTTCACACCGATGCGCTGCTCAAGCGCTGGAGCATGGCCGAGGCTGCATCACCAAGCCTGATACCGGTGCATGCCTGGAAACTGGGCCGCAGGTTTCTGTTGTGGACATCGGACCGCGGCCAGGCGAGAACGCTGGTGGTCAGCACGCACGGGTATTACACGCCGTGGACGGCGACGGTGAAGATCCCCAACGGCTCGGAGATCCGCACCTACGCCCCACATGGCTACGAGTTGGTGGACCCCAAACTGCATCGCATCGTCAACAAGAACGTCCGGCCATTCGCGATCTCCAATACGGCTGCAAACACGCTGATTCAGCCAACGCCACTCTTCGACTCCACGCTGATCACCGACAAGTTCATCGCCGGCACGTCACTGCCCGGCAGGCTGAAAAACTACAGCCTGTCCAAGTTCCAGACCACCACCGATGAGCCCTACGAGGAGATCGCGCGGGTGGTGCGCAACTCGAATGCCTCGCCGCTCAGGGGCTGGCTGCCGCCGACGCCGACGGACGTGCTGACCGTGCGCAACCGCTTCGGCATGACGCCTCCGTCACTGGCTGATCTGTTCAACAGTCTGTCGGTACAAGGCATTCATTACGACCGAATATTGCTGGTGCACTGTCGCTGCGCAGCAATATCGGCAGTGTTGCGCCGCGCCCCGGTCTATCATGCACCCACTACTCCGATCATCCAGCACGGTGCCTGATACCTGTATGACAACCGCCCTGACCGACACCCGCCTATGCCCTGTGTGCGGTTTCAGCAACCAGTGCAGCCTGGCTGACCCGCGCACTGCAGATCAGCCCTGCTGGTGTTTTTCGGAAAACATCGACCCGGCGTTGCTTGCCGCCCTGCCGGAAGACATCCGTAATCAGGCGTGCCTGTGCCCTCGCTGCGCGCTCGGCGTTGTACACAAGCCTGCTTTTGATTCTGGCCAGAGACCGTAGGAGACCCGCCCTCTCACAGAGTAAGATGCGCGTCTCATCCGCTGTGCGTCGCCCTCCTCATGCGCCTTGATCGTTTCCTCAGCAACCTGCCCCGCTTCAACCGCAAGAGCGTGCGTCTGGCACTGGCCAGCGGCAGGGTGCAGGTGGACGGGCAAATCACCACAGACCCGCATTACGACGTGCGTGAATTCAGTTGCGTAGCGTTCGATATGCAAATCCTTCAGCCCGGCAAAGCCGCGCGCTACTTCATGCTGCACAAGCCGCAAGGCTGCGTCAGCGCAACGACCGATGCGCAGCACGCAACAGTGCTCGATTTGCTCGACGAGCCTGACAAACACGAACTGCACATCGCCGGACGACTGGACTTCAACACCACCGGCCTGATGCTGATTACCAACGACGGTCAATGGTCGCGACGGCTGACTCAGCCGCACACCAAAATGCCCAAAGTGTATTACGTCGAGACCGAGCAACTTATCGACGAGCGCTATGCGCTAACATTCGCCGAAGGTCTGTTTTTCTCATTCGAGAACATCATCACACAACCGGCACAACTGACCGTGCTGGGGCCGCGAAGCGCGCGCTTGAGCATCATCGAAGGCCGTTACCATCAAGTGAAACGGATGTTCGGTCACTTCGACAATAAAGTGTTGCAACTGCACCGGGAAAGCATCGGCGCGTTGATCCTCGACCCGGCCCTGCCACCCGGCGGCTACCGCTCGCTGCAGGCTGCGGAAATAGCCCTGTTTTAGAAAGTCACAGCCGTTCGGCGGAATAGCAAAACAACTCACGAACCGTGCTGGCGGATTATGGATTCGACTGCTTGACTGCAAGTGTCAGCCCTTATGCGACTGACGCGTCCATCTATTATTCCAAGAAACTCTTTGTCGTATCGAGCCGCTGACTCGCGACAAATTGCCCGCCAATAACAATACCTGTCGAACAGTTTATCGGATCGACATGGGCCTTTAATCACTATCGCCTGCCTGTCACGAAAACCGTGCAACGTCATATGCACGCTTACCTGTTTACGCCAGGAGTTACACCTATGTCGCCAGAAAAAGCAGTGCTGGACATACAAGGACAGTTTCGGGTTTATACCGAGCTCTATCGCACCGATGATGCCGCCGCAAAGACCATCATTCTGGTCAACGGCTCACTGGCCACCACCGCATCGTTTGCACAGACCGTGCGTAACCTTCACCCCACATTCAACGTGGTGCTTTATGACCAGCCCTACTCGGGCAGGTCCAAACCCCACAACCTGCACGGCGCACCACTGACCCGCGAAGAAGAAGGCCAGCTCCTGCTGGAGCTGATCGACCATTTCAACGCCGAGCACGTGCTGTCGTTCTCCTGGGGTGGCGCTGCGACACTGGTTGCCTTGGCGCATCGGCCGAAACGGATCGAAAGCGCAGTCATCAGCTCGTTCTCGCCCGTCATCAACGGCCCCATGCGCGACTACCTGGACAAGGGCCTCGACCATCTGGCCACACACAGTCGTTATGACATGGGCCACCTGATCAACGACACCATCGGCAAACACCTGCCGTCGCTGTTCAAGCGCTTCAACTACCGCCACGTCAGCACCCTCGACGGTCATGAGTATGACCAGATGCACTACCACTTCAGCCAGATTCTGGAGCTTGACCCGGACAACTACCTGACGGCAGGCCAGCAGATCAAAGCCCCGGTCCTGTTCATCAACGGCGCCTGGGACGAATACACCTCCGCCAGCGACGCCACACAGTTCTCCCGATACCTGCAGAACTGCAGCTTCAGCACCATCGAAGCCACCGGTCATTTTCTGGACATGGAACACAAAGCCGCCTGCAACGACTCAAAACAGGCGCTGATGCAATTCCTGCAACCGGGGGAAGCTTCATGCGTTGTTTATAGAGGGGTTCACGACCATCGTGCGCTCGCCTTCTGAAATCACACAAGAGAACCATCGCTGGCGCGCGGCAGTCAGAGGCTGGCGGGTGGTTTTCTTTGCGGCAATCGGCAGGGAAAGCGCTGCGGGGAGAAATTAGCGCTTCAAATCGAGGCAGGGTTCTGGTACAAAGTCAGCCGCTCAGAGCAGCTCTCAGAGCGGGTATAGTTTAGTGGTAAAACGAAAGCTTCCCAAGCTTTAGTTGAGGGTTCGATTCCCTCTACCCGCTCCACTTCAACTTTCCACTGACGTCCACCCAGCGCCAAGGAACGTTGTAAGTGACTGATATGGTTCTGAATTACCCCTCTTCTTCAGTCCAGTGACGTCCAGCGAAATCCACTGACTACCGGTGCAAATCGGTACGTTTTGCGGTAAAAAATGCGGTGAACACCCGTTCCGCATTGTTGCTGGAAGAGCAGGCCACCTGAGAACAAACATCGCATCCAACTCGCAGCATCAGGAGTTGGTACGCATGCTCACAGATATGGTCGTCCGGCAAGCCAAGGCTTCCGACAAGCCCTACACCCTCGCAGACTTCGATGGTTTGTTCCTCTACGTCTCCCCTGTTGGCGGCAAAGCCTGGCACTTCCGCTACACCTGGGTTGGACAACGTGCCCGGATTTTTCGCTTGGCAGCTATCCCGAACTCTCTCTGCGCGAGGCGCGCGAATTTCGTGACCAGGCCCGTGCCCTCGTCGCCAAGGGCATCAACCCGCGCACCGACCGAAAGCAAAAACGCCAGGCCATCCGGTTGGCTGGCGAAAACACCTTCATGGCGGTCTACGAAAAGTGGATGGAACACCGGCAACTGACCCTCGAAGAAGGTCGTCAGAGTTCGCTGGAACAGATCCGCCGCGTGTTCAAAAAAGATGTATTCCCTTGCCTCAAACGCTACACCATCTACTAGATCACCCGTCCGGTGCTACTGGAGGTGATCGGCCGGATCGAGAAACGCGAGTCACTGTCCGTCGCCGAAAAGGTCCGCACCTGGCTCAAGCAACTCGCCGACTACGCCATGGTAGTCATTGCGGGCATGGTCGAGCACCCCGCCATCGATCTACACGTGGTCGCTATGCCGTTGCCGCCTGTTGAGCACAACCCATTCCTGCGTATGCCCGAGCTACCCCTGTTTCTGCAGACACTTCGCAAGTACTGCGGCATGCAGATGACCCAATTGGCCATTCGCCTGTTGCTGCTCACGGGTGTACGCACAGGCGAACTACGTTTGGCCACGCCGGACCAATTCGATCTGGAACAAGGTTTGTGGATCATCCCGGTGATGTCGCTCAAGCAGCGCAAGATGCTGACCAAGAAGAAGCGAAAGCGCGTAACTGACATCCCGCCCTACATCGTGCCGCTGCCTGTGCAAGCCATCGAGATCGTGCGGCACATGCTCGGCCTATTCAAACCAGCGCGCACCGGCTTGATCGAACTTCTGTGCTGCCTCTGTAACTACCAATGGCCACAGGACCATCGCTGGAGTTTGAGAAAAGCCTCTCAGCAGCGGGCACCACGCAGCAAGGTCAGCAAGGCGCGCTCGACATCATGCTGAAAGTCGTAGCGCAGCCCCTCCAATTCCGGAAGCGCAATCACTTGTGCCGCGACATCGATCGGATTGCTGAGCGGCCACAACCCGATGATCAGCGGTAGCGCGTATTTGATCACCTCCTCGAACGAATCTACCGAGATCTCTGGCAAGCGCGCATGGAAGGCCTGCGCAGCCTGATGCCGCAACGCCAACAAGTTGCGCTTGAATTCGACCATGCGCTCGAACGACAACTTGCGCTCCAAAATGGACGGCATGATGCTTGTCAGCCGGCACAGCAAAGGACGCGCGCACAACGTCTGCGCAAAGACCGCTGCAATGTCCTCGACAGTTGCCTCGGCCTTGCCGTCCTGTGACAGCGCTACTCCAAGTTCGGCCTGCCAGCCGGCGTATTCCTCTACGAGCACGTCTATCAGTACAGCTTCGCTGCTTTCGAAGTAGCGATAGACGTTGGACTTTGTCATCTGCGCCTGGCGCGCCAGCTCATTGATTCCCAGATCAAGCGCCCCCGGGCTGTCATCCAGCATCGCGCGAGCAGTGGCTAGAAGGTGGCGGCGGCGCTCCTCTTTTTGCTCAACCGAGCGTGCGCGGACATATGGCGTGAACGAATTCATAGGAAAACCTGTACCTCGCTTGATAAAAGACCACTGGTCTTTTAAATTAAGGACCATCGGTCTCCAATCTTGCCTGAAAGCCAGGATCCAGGCCACGTCGTCCACCACGCACAGAGCTATCACCATGCCAAGCAACAACACAGACTGGGTACTTATCACCGGCGCTTCCAGCGGTTTCGGCGAAGAATTTGCTAGGCAATACGCAGCTAAAGGCCACCCGTTGATTCTCGTCGCGCGTCGGCTGGACCGCCTTCAGGCCTTGGCAACTACGCTGCGCCACGAGCACGGAGTGGAAATCATCACCGAACAAGTTGACCTGTCAGAAGTAACCGCCATAGCAGCCTTGCATTCCAGCCTCCATGAGCGGGGCATTGAGGTGGAAATCCTCATCAACAACGCCGGCCACGGGCTACAAGGCTCCTTCCTGGGCACTTCGGTGCAAAGCACCCTGGATATGGTGCAGTTGGATATCGCCAGCCTCACCGTCATGACCCGACTGTTCGGCGCCGACATGCGTCAGCGCGGTCACGGCAGGATCCTGCTGGTTGCCAGTCTGCTGGCGCTCTGGGGTGTGGAGGACATGGCTGTTTATGGTGCATCCAAGGCATACGTCCTGCGCTTGGGAGATGCGCTGCACCGTGAATTCAAGCGCGATGGCGTCACCGTGACCTCGCTGTGCCCAGGTATGTCCAACACAGGATTCGCTCAGGCTGCGCAGCAAAAGATCACCCTCGGATTGAAGCTGGCGATGATGCAGCCGGCTCCGGTAGTCCGTGCGGGCATCCGCGCACTCCACAAGGGTCGTATCAGCATTGTCCCTGGGTTGGGCAACAAGATCGGCGCGGCCATTATCTGGGCCACCCCGCGCTGGCTGCACCAAGGCTTCTTTGCGCGCGTCATGAACGGTTGAGAGGGTGGTTGATCACCCGATCCACTCGCGCATCAGCGTACGACATGCCGGTGCGCTCACCAATTTTTCGCAGCGCATCCCTGGTTCGTCCGCGCAGGTGATTCAATGCATTGGTAGCCGTCGATGGATGTCGTCAGCGCTCAGTAGACCCAGTTGACTTGTCTAGGCCGGAGCCTCGGTACATGCGCTCTAATCTCGCAGCCCATGCGAGATGAATATCTTTAATTACAATGGACTGGACGCAGCGTACTGTTCCCTCTACCCGCTCCATTTCTCGCCATCGTTTTCTGGGCCTTCCAGGGGATTCCCCCCCATCAGAAAGCCCCTCAAAGCCTCTTCGCAGTTCCTAAACCCCAACTCCCCAAGCATCTCCCTGGAATCACCAAAATTGGGTGCACCGTCGACTCCGTCCAGACAGACCATGCATTGGCTAGCGCCCCAGGCGATCCACCTGCATGTCAAAGTAAGTTTTGGGAAGAAATCACTTATGTGAGAAAAACCGCGCTAAGGGCATGACGAAGCAGCGCTGAGCCGCTTGTCTTAGCATCAGTGCTGCGTACCTATAGTTGGCTTACGAGCGCTCTCTCGAAACCGTCCATGGATGACTGACCCATTTCTGTTGAAAGAAGTCGATGATGTGTTTGGTACCCTAACGGTGGTGAGGGCGGGAACGCATGCAGCCGCGAAGCGCCGTGCGCAAGCAAGGCACTGACCATCCAAACGCAATCGGGTCACCGGTCAGAATGCTGTTCCCACGGCGGACAAGGCGACCAAGCCTCTACGAGCTTATCGATAAAGAGTCGAATTTTTGGAGAGAGGTGCCGCTTACTAGGGTAGATCACCCGAATAGGCTCCGCCGCCTCCGCGTACTCCGCGAGCAGTTGAACGAGCTTTCCGCTGCGCAAGTCGTCGTTAATCACGTAGGACGGCAGAGTAGCTATACCCAAACCAGCGACAGCTGACTGGTGCAGTGACTCAGCACTGTCCATTTGCAGCCTTCCGCCATGAGTAACGGACAAAGAGCGATCATTGACTCGAAAATTCCAGGGAAGCAGTCTTCCACCGCTCACAAAATGCAGACACTGGTGCTCGGAAAGATCGTCCGGCGTTTGGGGCTGTGGATGCTCAGCCAGATACTTTGGTGAAGCACAGGTGATCATTTGTTGGTAGGCCACTGTACGTGTGAGTAGCCTAGAGTCCTCCTTGGGCGGCCCGATACGCATGGCCAGATCAAATCCTTCATCGATAAGATCGACCAACCTGTCGGAAAAAGTGATATCCACGCTCAAGGAGGGCCAATCTTTCAGGCAGCGTTCGATGTGTTGGAGAACGTGGAGCCTGCCCAATGCAACCGGCAGGCTCATCCGCAGCCGTCCACTGGGAGTCGAGCGGCGAAACGCCAAGGCGTCTTCCACATCGTCCAGATCCTGAAGAACACCCACACACCGCTCATAAAGAACCTGGCCGTCGTCGGTCATGCTCAAGCTGCGAGTGGTGCGATTGAGCAGGCGTACTTGCAAACGAGCCTCAAGCCTGACTATCGACTTCCCCACCGCCGAGCGAGTGAGCCCCAGCTGCTTCGCCGCCGCAGTGAAGCTGCCAGCATTTACGGAGCTTACAAAGGCGGCAATGTCGTTCAGGTTGCGGAGTTCCATGGAGACCTCTGGGCGTCAACGTTCGGGCGGCTCAGCACCAATTATGGGGAACCCTATTCCCCAATACCAAGCATATTATCTCAATTAGCTACTCCATTGCCCAACGATCAATTGAGGTCATTATGAACACTAAAGTACAAGCAGCCGTCCAAACCTGGGCCAACAGCCTGAGCGATCTGGTACCCGTTCTTAAGGGGATCGATACCACTACAAAAATGAGCGACATCCGCGACTCTTACGCAAAAATGCTCGCGCAAAATCCAGCGCCAGCTGGCGTCAAATTCGAAGCGGTCGACATGGGCGGCGTACCGGGCACACTGGTTACCCCTGATGAGATCAAAACCGACGCAGTCGTCATGTACATTCACGGCGGTGCTTACATTGTTGGCCGTCCAGACGGCTACCACGGCATCGGCGGCAACTACGCAAAAATGCTCGGCGCTCGTGTCTACATGCCGGACTATCGCCTTGCACCTGAGCACAAGTTCCCAGCCTCTATTGACGACACACTGCGCGCCTACGAGTGGCTGCTTGAGCAGAAGATCCCGGCTAGCAAGATCGCATTCTCTGGCGAGTCAGCCGGCGGCGCGATGGTTGTCAGCGTGATGGTGGCTGCGAAATCCAAAGGGCTTCCACTGCCTGCAGTTGGTTCGTCCATCTCGCCATGGGCAAACCTTGAACACACCGGTGCCTCCATGAGCAATCGTGAAGGTCTGGATCCACTGAACTCCAAGCCTGTACTGGATATCCTCGCTAGAGCATTCCTGGGCGACGCACTGGCCAATCATCCTCTGGCTTCTCCCGTGTTCGCGGACGTCACCGGTCTCCCGCCAATTTTGGTGCAGATTGGCGAGAACGAGTTGATGTTGAGTGATGCGATGCGCCTTGCGACTCACCTCGCTGATAATCGCGTTCGCGTCGACCTGGAAGTTTGGCCGGCAATGTTCCACGCTTGGCACTTCTACGCCACCATGCTGCCAGAAGGTCAGCAGGCGATGGAGAGCTCCGTGCGCTTCATTGAGGTTGGCCTGGCCGACGCTAACCGCTAAAACGCAGACCAACCGCGACAGCTTTACTGGCTGTCCCGGTTTGATGATGCTGCGTCTACCAGGCTTCTTCAGTTTATTCAAAACCTGAGCAACCGCCCTGCCCCTCAAAAAAATGTCACTTTTACTACCCCCCTCTCGGCAGGTTATGTCCGCTGAACTTAGAGGATAGATTTTCCAATGACTCAAGGCCGCAGCACGATTAACCCTAGGGTCTATGCGCTGACCTTCACTGCATTTGTAATGCTTTCCTCTGAATTTATCGTCGCAGGCCTACTGCCTCAAATTGCTACATCGCTTGCCATCACCATCGGTGCGGCGAGTGGGCTCGTGAAAGCTTTTGCTTTAGGCATGGGTATCAGCGCGCCCATTATTGGAGTGTTAGCGCACCGCGCCTCCAAACGTTCCCTTCTGATATCTGCGTGTGTGGCACTGGTTCTCGGGAATGGGATTTCGGCAGCGTTTAACGATTACTACATCATCCTCGCCGGTCGTGTACTCGGTGGTATCGGTGTCGCTGTTTTCTGGACTAACGCCGCTCTGGCCGCGAAGTCGCTGTCGCAAGGCCGCAATGAAAGCCTGGCGATTGGTAGAGTCCTGGTAGGGATCTCGATCGCGTCGGTTGTCGGCGTCCCGGTAGGCAAACTCATCGCAGACGCTACCAACTGGCGGATGGCAATGTGGATGATGACAGCGCTGAGCAGTGTGGCTTTGCTAACCGTGTGGATTTGGGTGAGGCCTACTGAAGAATCGCGACAGACTGAAAACCTGAGCGACACCGTCCGTGTCGCCTTGAGATCCGACGTCGCCATGACCTTGATCAGTTCATGCCTAATGTTTGCGGGCGTAGCCTCGGTATTCAATTTCCTGGCTACCTTCATGGAAAAGGAAACTGGCTTCGGCGAAATAAGCGTGACGCTACTCCTGTGCCTCTACGGCATCGCTGACATCGCGAGCAATCTCATTTTATCCAAACGTGTGAAGAACGATCTTGAGCCCCTGTTCAGGCGGGTCTTGATGACGATGGCAGCCGGTATGTGCTTTCTGTCTTTGTTTGGCAGCCTCACCTGGGCGGTTCCAATCGCCGTCATCATTGTCGCTAGCAGCCACGCAGGCGTCAGTCTTCTCATCGGTATCGACGTGCTACAAAGAGCTGGGGACGCAGGTCAGTTGATCAATGCCATAAACGTATCGATGATAAATCTTGGTATCGGCATAGGTGCAGCGATCACAGGATTGCTTACAGATAGAGTCGGCGTCGGCGCCGTAGGATGGGTCGGTGCATGCTTCATTCTTCTGGCACTTAGTGTGCGCTGGAAGATTGAGCGCTCACAACAAACGCACCACGGCTGACCCGAAAAATGCATTCAGCCGCGTTTATGCCCGTTCACTGGTAGCCTGGTGATCTTCGCATCCGACCACGTGCATGGCATTCGCCGGCAACGGTTGAAATCATCGTTGATAAAACCATCGGCAACACGTTTGACCTATCCCCCCTGGGGGGATACAGTGCCAGCCTGAATCGGTCACACAACAGGCTCAAGCAATGAGCGAGCACGAACACCCACATGACCACACGCACCAGTCCCACGAGGCGGTTATCAAACGCCTCAAGCGTGCAGACGGCCACTTGCGCAGCATCATCGCCATGATCGAAGACGGTCGCGAATGCGTGGACATTGCCCAGCAGCTGCATGCTGTCGAGAAGGCGGTGTGCCAGGCGAAACGCACGCTGATTCAGGATCACATCGATCATTGCCTTGAGAACACGATGGGCGCACTCGCCAACGGCGATCGGGCACCGCTGGAAGCTTTCAAGCAAATCACCAAATACCTGTAGGTCTCCCATGCCCGACTTTGCCAGTCTGTTGCAGCAAGGCGGTTCTCACGCCTGGCTGTTTTTCCCCAGCGCCATCCTGCTGGGCGCCTTGCACGGCCTGGAGCCGGGGCACTCCAAAACCATGATGGCGGCGTTCATCGTGGCCATCCGCGGTTCGGTGAAGCAGGCTGTCATGCTCGGGCTGGCGGCGACGCTTTCGCATACTGCGGTTGTCTGGTTGATCGCTATCGGCGGCATGTATCTGGGGCAGGGCCTGGATGCTGAAACGACCGAGCCCTACTTTCAACTTGCGTCCTCAGCGCTGATCATCGCCATCGCGCTGTGGATGCTGTGGCGCACATGGCGTGGTGAGCAGTTGTTCAAGTTTGAGGAAGAAAACAGTGCTCACCACGGGCACGACGAAACGCACCACCACAGCCACAGCCATGACCACGATCTGGAACATCACCACGGCCATAGCCATGATCACAGCAATCCGGGCGGATTGGCGCTGACTGCCGGGGGCTATCAGGATGCTCACGAGAAGGCCCATGCTGACGACATCCGCAAGCGCTTCACCAATCGTGAGGTCAGCAACGGTCAGATTCTGATGTTCGGTTTGACCGGCGGACTCATCCCCTGCCCCGCTGCAATCACCGTTTTGCTGCTGTGCCTGCAAGTCAAACAAGTCACGCTGGGGGCCGCGATGGTGCTGTGTTTCAGCATTGGTTTGGCAATCACGCTGGTGACTGTCGGGGCCGCTGCCGCTATCGGCGCTCGCAAAGCATCAAACCGTTTCCCCTGGCTCAATGCCGCTGCCCGGCGCGCACCCTATCTTTCCAGCGTGCTGATCATCTGCGTAGGGATTTACGTGGGTATCCACGGCTGGAATGGTCTGTATTCGTGAGATGACATCGTGTTCGAGCTGACCAGCTACCTGGGCCTCCTGGCCGTGGCATTTGGTGCCGCAACGCTTCTGCCGCTGCAGTCTGAAGCAGTACTGGTCGGCATGCTCCTTTCGGAACGCTACGCGACAATCCTTCTGTTGCTGATTGCAACGACGGGAAATGTACTGGGTTCGGTCGTGAATTGGTACCTGGGGCGCTCGATTGAACGCTTTCGGCACAAGCGCTGGTTCCCCGTCAGCGAGCGCCACCTCGACAAAGCCCAAACCATTTATGCACGGCATGGACGCTGGGCATTGCTGCTCAGTTGGGTGCCCATCATTGGTGACCCGATTACCATGATCGCCGGCGTCATGCGTGAGCCGCTGTGGAGTTTTCTGCTCGTTGTGACACTTGCAAAAGCCTTGCGTTATTTGACGCTGGCAGCGATCACGCTGGGGTGGGCGGTGTAGATAAAGACGCCTGACCTGCTGACATTAACAATTGAATAGAGACGTCAGCGAATGAGCTCACTTCTAGACGAAGCCGAACAGGCAGACGCCTACCTTGAGCTTGCGCAGCCTTTCGATGTGCAGGGGCGCTATCTGCATTTCGACACGCTGCGTTTCAGGTTTACAACCCAGACAGTCGAATCAAGGCCGTAAACCGACACCCACCTTCCCCGCCCCCGCCTCCCCCGGCACCCGCGCCCGTGCCTCTTGTGCCGACACCGGCACCACCAGGTATTGCCGATAATCCCGGAACGCCTGCAAAGCGGAGGCGTCCTGCGGGCGATAGTCTTCGCCACTGGCTCGTTGCTGATTCGCGATACAAAGCCTGCCGATCACGCTCATACACGTGCTGTTCGCAGCCGCTGAAACCGGCTCGAACAAGGCGAATGCGGTACCCGGCTGGTCCGTGTCGTTGAACAGGGGATGGGCTACGTTTTCGAAGTCGTTCCCCTCTACCAGCAACTGCGAGGATGAGGTACGCGACATGATTGCGCCTTGGTAGGTCATGCGCTGAAACACGTTGTTGACCAGTTGAGCGCGGATTTGAGCATTTTTCATTCCGCCGGAATGCGGTGCTCTGCCGGACGTGTCGTGCAGGTAGTTTCTCGATAACGTCAGCGTGTCCTGGCTGCCCAGGAACAGCCAGACCCAGTAATGATGGCCATCGCAGGTCGATGAGTAAGGCGTTCGGCCATCGAATTCATTGCTGGAAATAGTGACGTGTGAAGCGGTGCCCCAGCCAGTCACGATCATTTGCCTGCCAATGCGGGCAAAGGTGTTGTGGTCGATCCATACGCCATCGGCCTTGTTCAGGGTGAGCGCATCTCCACCCCATACGACACTGGGGTTGATGTCTGAAAGCGTCAGGTTACGCACAATCACGTTGTGCGCGCCGTCACCGATGAACAGCCCTGTGCCTGCAATGCCCGCCTTGGTGCCTGCACCGATCAGCGTCTTGTTCGAGCCGACTTTCAGTGGCTTCAACCCGGCATTGTCGTAGGTCACCATGACCGCTGGCCTGGATTGGCAGAAGTCATTGGCGCCATTGAGTGCAAGCTGTTCTCCACCCTGCGCACAGGGCTTGACGACACAGCCGGGCGCAGTGGTTTCGGCGCTGCCGTTGGCAACGACACTGCCACGAAAGTCGAACAGGTGGTCCAGCACAATGACTCTTGGGGTTTGGTCTGTGCACGCACCGTGCGCGTCATGTGACGCACACAACGCTGATCGAAGGTCGTCCAGTGTCGATGGATGCACGGCGGCGGCCGACCCGCCACCGGTGACGCCCTTGGCAAACCCTTCCGGCAGGTCGGCCGCTGGCAAGTACTGTGGTCCTGCAAGCGTCAGCAACACGGCAGCCGCGCATTGCATGAAGCGGCTTTTCAGAACAAACGGCAGGGGCCTCATCAGTTGAGCTTCCAGGCATATTCGCGGGGGTCGCGAAGACAATCTGGATGCTAGACGGACAGCGACCTGCGTGGCTCATGTTCTGCAGCTTTCGTCAGCCCTTGTTCAGATGAAAAGCGCAGGCATGAACATCGTTTACCGGAACGCCAGATCCATTTTGACGCTATCGATGCCGCGACCATGCCCATCCGCCTTGATGGCGCTCACGACAAACCCCAGACAGGAGTAGAACCCCTGAACGTGCTGGCTGGTATTGATGTGAGCACGGGTGACACTCGGCAATGATTGCATGACATCCAGCCGGGCCTCGGTCAGAAACCTGCCAAGACCGCTGCCGTGGTGCTCGCCGTGGACCATGCCCCATGTGAGTTCGGCAACAGCAGGGTCCGACAGCACAAGATAGCCGCCGCACGCCAGCACAGCCCCCTCGCGTTCGACAACGAAGTAATGACCCAGCGGAGCCATGAGGAAGCTGGCAAATAGCTTGCGCTCCACCGGGTCAAAATAACGCGGCACGTTGCTATCGAAAATATCCAGACAGGTATCCCGGTCCGCGAGGGTATAAGGCCTGAGCATGTCCATGTGCGAGTCTGTTTTATCCAGAAATCAAAGTGCCTGGCGGAACAGTTCCTGAATCTGCTCAAGATCCGCCGGGCGTGGGTTGGTGAAACCGCAAGCGTCTTTCAATGCATTGGCGGCAAGAACAGGGAAATCCTCTTCCTTGACGCCCAGTGCAGTCAGGCCCGCCGGGATCTCTACCGCAGCAGACAAGGCCCGAATAGCCTCGATTGCCGCGTGCGCACCTTCTTCCGGCGACAGACCACGAACGCTGGCCCCCATTGCATGGGCAACATCGGTCAGACGTGCAGCACTGACGCTCGCGTTGAAACGCTGCACATGAGGCAGCAGCACGGCATTGCACACGCCATGCGGCAAATCATAGAAGCCGCCCAGTTGATGCGCCATTGCGTGCACATAACCCAGCGAGGCATTGTTGAAAGCCATGCCGGCGAGAAACTGGGCATAGGCCATGTTCTCGCGCGCAGTGATGTTTGTCCCGTTGCTGACTGCCTCTCGCAGGTTGTTGGCGATCAGTGACATGGCCTGCAGTGCGCAGGCGTCGGTGATCGGCGTGGCGGCGGTCGACACATACGCTTCGATGGCGTGGGTCAAGGCATCCATACCGGTGGCGGCGGTCAGTGATTTGGGCATGGCGACCATCATGTTCGGGTCGTTGACGGACAACAGGGGTGTTACGTTGCGGTCGATGATGGCCATTTTTACGTGACGCGCTTCATCGGTGATGATGCAGAAGCGGGTCATCTCGCTGGCGGTTCCGGCTGTGGTGTTGATCGCGATCAGCGGCAACTGCGGCTTTGCCGAACGGTCGACGCCTTCATAGTCGCTGATGTGCCCGCCGTTGCTGGCGCACAGGGCAATGCCCTTGGCGCAGTCGTGGGGTGAGCCACCACCCAGAGAAATCACGAAATCGCACTGACGTTCCCGCAGCAAAGCCAGGCCGTTTTCGACGTTGGCGATGGTCGGGTTGGGTCTGGCACCGTCATACACCACCGAGTCGATGCCCTGCTCCACCAGCAGCCCGGCGACCTGGCTGGCCACGCCGGCCTTGGCCAGCCCTGCATCGGTGACGATCAGCGCCTTGAGAAATCCGTATTTGCGTATGGCGAGCATGGCTTCATCGATGCAGCCAGCGCCAATGATGTTCACTGCGGGAATGAAAAAAGTGCTGCTCATGACGGATCCTCGTGAATGGCTCGGACGCTCGGGTAATAGCCCAAGCATCCGCCTTGCGCGAGGCGCGGACGTTGATCCAGCGCAATACAACCGGTCAAAGGCCTTACCGCCGGTCGCCACCCGGATCAATGCTGTCAGCCGAGAAAACCGTCCGCCTGAAGCAGGGTTTCAAGGCACTGCTCACTGATGCCGTAAAACGCCTTGAGCTCCTGGATACGCACCAGCAACTGGGCCGGATTGGCCGGTTCTGCGCGTTTGACGGCGAGGATCATCTTGTTCTTGTTGGTGTGTTCCAGAGAGATGAACTCAAAGACCTTGGTTTCGTAGCCGCATGCATCCAGCAACAAGGCACGCAAGCTGTCAGTGACCATTTCTGCCTGCTGGCCCATGTGCAGACCGTATTGCAGCATCGGCTTCAACAGTGACGGGCTCTGGATCTGCAAGCGGATCTGCTTGTGGCAGCACGGCGAGCACATGATGATCGAGGCGCCGGAGCGAATGCCCATATGAATGGCGTAATCAGTCGCGATGTCACAGGCGTGCAGCGCGATCATCACGTCCAGCGCACTGGGCGCAACGCTGCGTACATCGCCGTGCTGGAAGGTCAGGCCGGGATGCTCAAGCCCTGCAGCAGCGTTATTGCACAGCGTGACCATGTCCTCGCGCAACTCGACGCCGGTTACTTGCCCTTGCGCCTGCAAGGTATTGCACAGGTAATCGTGAATGGCGAAGGTCAGGTAGCCCTTGCCCGAGCCGAAATCTGCCACCTTGATCGGTTGATCCAGTTTGAGTGGCGATGAGCTCAACGCGTGGGAAAACACTTCGATGAACTTGTTGATCTGCTTCCACTTACGCGACATGGCCGGGATCAACTCATGCTGCCTGTTGGTCACGCCCAGATCGGCGAGGAACGGACGGGTCAGCTCCAGATAGCGCTTTTTCTCGCGATCATGCCCGGCCGAAGGGGCTTCGCGCTCTTGCTGAGCCTTGCTTTTGAACAGCGTGGTCTTGCCCTTTTTGCTGAATTCCAGCTGAACTTCATCGCTCAGTGACAACAGGTGCGCGTTTTTGAACGATTCAGGTATCAGGCTGGCAATAACGGCCACAGCCTCGGAAAGCGGAAAGTTCTTGGTGATATCGCGCGTCTTGTAGCGATACACAAAGCTCAGGCACGACTGCTCCTTGACGGTCAGTGGCTTGATGATGATCCGCTGCAACTCGGCTTCGCTGCCCACGTATTTAGCCAGGACCAGCTTGATCAGCGAGTTCTGCGACAGGCTGGTGTCCAACAGGCCAAGGAACTGCGCACGGTGATCGTTCGCAGCGATGGATGACGTGGGGGTGATGACTGACATTGAAAATGTGCCTCAGGCGTCCCGGCCGGGACTCGGAAAATCAGAGCGGCATTTTAAGCGCGTCAGCGCGTCATGGGCACCCCTATTTTTCAGAGACTACACACACTGTTCGCACCGCCCTACACGCCACGGCGAAACGCACACAACCGGTAAAATAATCCGTGCCGAAAACCACGGGCCATTACTTGCACCGTACAAAAACATCTTTATAGTCACCCTGACTGGTTAAACGTAATCAGTTCACATTTCTGGAGACTAATTACTCCAACAGAATAACCCGCACAAGGAACGTGTACTATGTTAAGTCAAGCAGCACTATTGGAAAACGAAGACATCGCACGGGTTACTTTAAAACCCGTCGAGTACTTGAGCGTTATACTCGATGATGAAAAAAACGGAGGCCGAAGCGCGGCACTTATTCTGACCAGGGAAGACATCCTCAGTTTAAAGCGTTACGAGCGTCACGCCCTGAACATTCCCACCTCGCTTCCTCGTGTCGAACAGCAATTGGGCTTTACGAAAAGTGGCATTCCCGGGCTTGAGCCTAAAGATATGCTGGTGACTTACCAGGCCATCAATAATCATGGCAAGAGCTGGCTGGGCATCGAGGATGGCATCAAGCGCAGCGGGTTCGCCATTGACTTGTTTGCCGCGCAATTCTCGGGGCAGGGCCAACAGATCATCAACTACATCGAAAAGATGGATTTTGCCAGACAGCTGGATCTGACCGTTGCCGACTTGACCATCGAAGAGGTCCGCGAAAAAAATCCGACTCCACTGGGTGAAACCGACCAAAAGGTCTGTATCACGCTGGCAGCGTTTCTAAAAAAGACCGCCTCTCAGATAAAGAATCACCAGCACGCTGCAGGAACGTTGGCGCAACACATTGACACGTTCAGCACCGTCCTGAGCGTTCAACTCATTCCTGGTATCAACGACAAGGTAAAACTGGCACGTCGCTCTGGCCTGGACCAGAAGATCAAGGAGCTGGAAAAAGATATCGAACAACTGACGAAGGAGATCGAGCAGAAAAACAAAGAGTATAAGTCCTCCATGAATAATATTGCCTGGGGTGGTTTCGGCGGGCCCATCGGGGTCGCTATCACGGGAGGTATTTTTGGCGCCAAAGCGGAGAAAATCCGAAAAGAAAAAAACCGAATGGTTGATTCCAAAAACCAGAAAGTTCAAACACTCAAGGAAAAAGTTCCTTTAGCGGCCGCCGTGCGCAGCCTGCAAATACTCTTCGAAGACATGAATATTCGCATGATGGACGCTCATCAGAGCGCCACCCATCTGAAAGACCTCTGGACCATGCTGGCAGCGTACATCGACAGTTCTGCCAATGAACTGGCGGCGATCACTGACGATCAGGCGCTGATGATTTTCGCCATGCAGTTTCAAGGCGTAGTCACACCCTGGCTGGAAATAAGGGGCATGACGACTCAGCTACTCAAGATATTTGACAGTGCGCTGGATCAGTTTCAACGCGAACAACAACCCGTCGTTGTAGTGGGACGATGAGCATGAGCACCGACACCCTGGATAAGGCATTGATCCTGACCCCTCCCGCCCCTGAAACCATGAACGCCGCCCGCCAGAACATTCTTGCGCAGACAAGCGCTTTGAAACTGGACTTTCTGCCCGTAATGAAAGAAAAAATGCTGCCACTTCAAACAGCGTTGAAGCGTGCGGACAAGGTCTATCACGATAATCTCGCCGCTGTCACCGTCCAGTTGAATAGCGTGAACCTGCAGCCAATAGATCTCAAACAACAGCAGATCGAGGCAGACCAAAGACTGAGTGACAAACAGAAGCAGCAAGCTATCAGTCTGTTGAACGCACAGCGTATTCGTCAGGTATCGAATCTCACTATGGTCGTGCGCAATAGCGCTAAAGCCATTGCCGAGCACAGCGATGATATGGCGCAGATCAACCTGAAGCTGGAAGGCAATCGTTTGCTGGAGATACTCCAGGAACAGATCGACAGCATGACCCTACGCTCAGCATCGCTGGAAAGCACGATGGGTGAAATTACCGCCGATCGACGCCTGCTTGACGCCACCATCAAGACATTTGAAAAATACAATGTTGCAGACGTGTTCAAGGAAATGTTACCCACTGCCGAGGAACTCAAACTGGTCGCCCTGCCATCGCCGGAACTCGCACTGGTCACTGCAGGGATTGCCAGACTCGGCAAACTCCTCGACAAGGTCAGCAGCGCTCTGACATACCTTGATCTCATTGAAGAACGCGACAGGCTGAGGCTGCGCTATAACGCCTTGCTTGAAGAGTCTCGCATTGCCCATCAGGAAGCAAAGGCCACAGCAGCAAAGCTTGACGAGTTGACAGGACTCGCGGGCGTCAGCCAGAGCAAAGCGCTTTGGGTAGAAGAGGCGAAAAAAGTGTATCAGTCGCTCTACAACTTTCTGGAGCAGATCACGCAGCAAGATGATTCTTCGGCGAAGATCAGCCAGCATGTCGAACACCTGAAGACGTACATCAAATCGTTCTACGATACAAAGCGCGTCGTCTGACGCGCATGTTTTCAAAAAAAGCAGGTGGCGATCCTATCGCCACCTGCTTTCTTGTTCTTAACCCAGCACCACCAGCCTGTTGGGCAGTTCGTTTTTACCGTGGGTCACTGGCACGTGATCGGCAAGCAGCTCGCCGCAGGCGTGAATACAACCCAGAAACCCCTGCAGAATCTGCCCGTCCCGGACCTGTTGAGTGAACACATCAACCATTGCCTTCCAGGTATCGTCGTGCAGACGACTGGCGATGCCATGATCCACCAGAATTTCGACATAACGCTCGGCCTCACTGACAAACACCAGAATGCCGGTGCCGTCATGGGTCTTGTGCAGGTTCTGCTCGAGAAACTGCCGACGCGCCAGGTTGCCTGCACGCCAGCGCCTGACCGAGACCGGCACCAGCAAGGCGGACACTTTCGGGATGCGGCACGCCAGCGCAACGATAATGAAGGTGCTCATCTGCGCCAGCATCAGCTCGTCCGCGCTCAACCACTGAACGCAGTAATTGACCGTACCCGGCAGCAACAGGCCGATCAGCCCGGCCCAGATCAGCGGCATGTAGGCATAGTCATCGGAACGAGCGGCCAGCACCGTGACCAGTTCGGCATCGGTACGTTGCTCGACGCGATCAATCGCTTCGGCGACTTGCCGCTGTTCGTCTTTGTTCAATAACGCCATGGTTCCCTCATTCCCTCATTCCCGAATCGATCAACTACCAGTTGCCTGATGCACCGCCGCCACCGAAGCGCCCGCCGCTGCGTTCAGTGGTTCTGTCACGTGCAGGCCGTACAGCGGCACCGCGCCTGATGCTGATAACCACAATCGCCAACACAATAAGGGTCAGCACAACAGCGAACAGCCAGACCTGATCGTCACTGGCCTGCTCCTCATAGCCAGCCATCTGCCGTGTCGGTTCAGGATAGTCAGGTATCTGACCACCCAGCGCTGCGATGACCGCACGGGCACCACGCTCTATACCGACAGCAAAGCGGCCATCGTCAAACTCGGGGGTCATCAGCATGTCGATGATCAACGAGCTCTGCGCATCACTGAGACGATCCTGCAAAGCAGCGCCGACCTCCATGAACACCTTGCGCTTGTCACGGTCGATCATCAGCAGCACGCTGTCGTCCTCGCCGTGCAGCCCCAGCCCCCATGCATCGCCCAGCCGAGCGCCGAATTCCTCGAGGCTCGCACCCTGCAAATCAGCCTGGGTCACCACCACTACCCGCTCACCGGTTGCCTGCTCGTGGGCACGTAGCAGCCTTGCCAGACGAACCGTGGTCTGGCTGTCGAGCATCTGCGCAGCATCGACCACGCTACCGGTCATCGGCGGAAATACCAGTGCTGGCTCCTGCGCGTCGGCACGAAATACCCCTCCCAAAAACATCACCATGCACAACATCAACCGTGAAACAGACTTCAAAATCAGACCTCCGGTGCTTTTTTGAATCTACTGAAACGACACGCCTTAGCCAAAACACAACTTCCCCGGCATAATCCATCGCCGACACCCGGTACGGTCACTAATCGATCAGACAGGGTTTGTACAAAAATCAATCAAATCACCATTTTCGTACACACCTTGGAAGGGCTTCGTGCAGTAAAGCGGATGACAACTATCCTTGCGTCCTGCCCGAACCATAACGCCAAAGGTCCATAACCCAAAAACTGGCTGTCAGACATTAAACGCGAGTTGCTGACAAAAGCCTTGAGAAATCATTCATGAATAAGCTGTGTTTATTAGGTTTGCTGGTCGGTATGGCCAGTCAGTCAGTGATGGCCCAAAGCGCTGCCGCCACGGACAATACAACGCTTCAGGCCAAGAATGCCTTCATCGGCAAACTGATGAAACAAATGACTCTGGACGAAAAGATCGGCCAGTTGCGTTTGATCAGTATCAGCGGGGAAATGCCGCAGCCGCAAATCCTCAAGGAGATTGCTGCCGGAAGAATCGGCGGCACGTTCAACTCCATTACACGCTCGGAAAACCGTCCGCTGCAGGAAGCCGCCGTTGCCAACAGCCGCCTGAAGATTCCGATGTTCTTTGCCTATGACGTCGTTCACGGCCATCGCACGATTTTCCCGATCAGCCTGGGCATGGCCGCCAGTTGGGACATGGACGCCGTCGCCCTGATGGGTCGTGTTTCGGCTAAAGAGGCGAGTGCCGACAGTATCGACATGACCTTTGCGCCCATGGTCGACATTTCCCGCGATCCGCGCTGGGGCCGTAGCTCCGAAGGCTTTGGCGAGGACACTTATCTGGTGTCACGCATTTCCGACGTGATGGTCCGCTCTTTTCAGGGCAAGAACGTCGCTGCGAACGACAGCATCATGGCCGCCGTCAAGCACTTCGCCCTGTACGGCGCGGTCGAGGGCGGGCGTGACTACAACACAGTGGACATGAGCATGACGCGCATGTACCAGGACTATCTGCCGCCTTACAAAGCCGGCATCGATGCCGGGGCTGGCGGCATCATGGTCGCACTCAACTCGATCAATGGCGTCCCGTCCACCTCCAATAAATGGCTGATGCAGGACCTGCTGCGCAAGGACTGGGGCTTCAAGGGCGTGACCATCAGCGACCACGGCGCGATCAAGGAACTGATCGAACACGGCGTGGCCAAGGATTACCGCGAAGCTGCCAAGCTGGCAATCAAGGCTGGCGTCGACCTCAGCATGAACGATGTGGCCTATGGCGAGCAGTTGCCCGGCCTGGTCAAGGACGGCGAGGTCTCCATGAAGGAAATCGACAGCGCCGTGCGTGAAGTGCTCGGTGCCAAGTACGACATGGGCCTGTTCGCCTCGCCTTACGGGCGCATTGGCGTTGCCGCCGATGATCCGGCCGACACGTATTCCGACGACCGCCTGCACCGCGCCGAAGCCCGCGATGTCGCGCGCAAGACGCTGGTCCTGCTGAAAAACCAGAACGACACCCTGCCGCTGAAGAAACAGGGCACCATCGCAGTCATTGGCGGGTTGGCACAAAGCCACCTCGACATGCTTGGCAGTTGGTCGGCTGCTGGCCGTCCCGCTCAGTCGGTGACCGTGTATGAAGGTCTGGCCAATGCGGTCGGTGACAAAGCCAAACTGCTTTACGCCCGCGGCGCCAACGTCAGTGACAACGAACACGTTCTCACTTACCTGAACTTCATCGAGAAAGAAGTAGAGATCGACCCGCGCCCGGCGCAGGAAATGATCGACGAAGCCGTCAAGGTCGCCGAGCAGTCCGATGTAATCGTTGCCGTGGTAGGCGAGTCGCGTGGCATGTCCCACGAATCGGCCAGCCGCAGCAGCCTGAACATTCCAGGCAAGCAACGTGATCTGATCAAGGCTCTGAAGGCCACTGGCAAGCCGTTGGTGCTGGTGCTGATGAATGGTCGTCCGCTGGTACTGGTCGACGAACAGGAGCAGGCAGACGCCATGCTCGAAACCTGGTTCCCGGGCACCGAAGGCGGCAATGCCGTGGCTGACGTGCTGTTCGGCGACTACAACCCGTCGGGTAAACTGGCCATGTCGTTCCCGCGCTCGATTGGCCAACTGCCGGTCTACTACGCGCACCTGAACACGGGTCGTCCGTACCACGAAGGCAAGCCGGGCAACTACACCTCGCATTACTTCGAAGAGCCCAATGGCCCGCTGTTCCCGTTCGGTTTTGGCCTGAGCTACACGCAGTTCGACGTCTCGGACATCAAGCTGTCGGATGCCAACATGGCGCGCAAAGGCAAGCTCACCGCCAGCGTGACCGTGAAGAACACCGGCAAGGTGGCGGGCGCTACCATTGTGCAGCTGTACCTGCACGACGTGGCGGCCTCGATCAGTCGCCCGGTCAAGGAGCTGAAAAACTTCGACAAGGTAATGCTTGAGCCTGGTGAGGAAAAAGTCGTTACCTTCACCCTCGGCGAAGACGACCTGAAGTTCTACAACAGCGAGCTCAAGTACGCTGCAGAACCCGGCGAATTCAAGGTCATGATCGGCCTGGACTCACAGACCGTAAAAGAAGCCACCTTCAACCTGTTGTAACGCCCGCCCACTGGCGTGCTGGCGAGCATCCCCTCGCCAACACGCCATTGGAGTCCGATCAGGCCGCAACATGACCCTCAAGCATCGCTACTGGCGCATCACTCTTTACGTGCTGTTGATTCTGGCCGGCGCTGCACTGTCGTCCGGACTTGCAATGCGTCAGGCGCAGCGCCATACGCTGTCAGAAGATGCCGCACGTGCCGGTGGGCAACTGGCGCTGTATGCCAACACCCTGCACACCCTCATCGAGCGTTATCGCGCCCTTCCCTCGGTGCTGGCGCTCGACCCGCAGATTCGTGCTGCGTTAAGCGGCCCGGTGACCGAAGAGGTGCAAAATGCGCTCAACATCAAGCTGGAAAAGATCAACAGCGCGGCGCATTCATCGACCCTTGAATTGCTCGATCTGCACGGCCTGGCGATAGGTGCGAGCAACTGGCGCACGCCCAACAGCTACGTCGGCCACAATTACGGCTTTCGCCCCTACTTCCTGCAAACCCGAGCCCAAGGCACCGGGCGCTTCTACGCGGTAGGTGTGACCACCGGCATTCCAGGGTACTTTCTGTCCAGTGCCGTCGTGGACGATGCGGGTGCCTTCATGGGCGCGATGGTGGTCAAACTGGAGTTTCCGAACCTTGAACAGGAATGGGGCCAGGGTGACGACCTGCTGCTGGTCAGCGACGAGAAAGGCATTGTCTTCATCGCCAATCGGGCTGGCTGGCGCTATCGCGAGCTGCTGCCCATTTCAGTCGAGGGCCGTGCCGATCTGTTGCGCACCCGCCAGTACGACAAAAAATCACTGTCACTGCTGCGCAGTCGGGTGCTTGAGCGTTTCGGTGAAAACAGCCACTTGAGCCGTATTGAAGGCCCGGACGGCGCAGCTGATTACCTATGGCAGTCGCTGCCGCTGCCCGACGAAAACTGGACGTTGCACCTGCTGCGCAAGCCGCCCGTCTCCAGTGAGGACGTTCGCAACGCCGGGCTGGCCGCCGCAGGTATCTGGCTGGCCATCGTGTTTCTGGGACTGTTTCTTTACCAGCGCTGGCGACTGGCGCGGTTACGCGAGCGCAATCGTGACGAACTTGAGCGTCTGGTACAAGAGCGCACCCGTGATCTGCAAACCGCGCAGGACGGCCTTGTGCAGTCGGCCAAACTTGCCGCGCTGGGGCAGATGTCGGCGGCGCTGGCCCATGAAATCAATCAGCCGCTGACAGCCCAGCGCATGCAACTGGCAACCCTGCGCCTGCTGCTGGATCAGGGCCGAGTCGATGAAGCCTGCAAAGCGCTGGTGCCGGTGGATCAGCAACTGACCCGCATGGCCGCACTGACCGGCCACCTGAAAACCTTTGCGCGCAAGAGCCCCAGCGGCCTGCGCGAGCGTCTGGACCTGGCCACCGTCGTCGATCAGGCCTTGTTGCTGCTCGAGCCGCGTCTGCGCGAAGAGCGCATTGATTGCGTGCTGCACCTGGCGCGGCCCGCCTGGGTGCGCGGTGATGCGATACGTCTGGAGCAGGTGCTGATCAATCTGCTGCGCAACGCACTGGATGCCATGCGAGAGCGCCCGTCCAGACGCCTCGAAGTACGTATCGATGCCTGCAACAGCCACTGGCGGCTCAGCGTCAGCGACAGCGGCGCGGGAATCGCGGCACAACATATGGCCAGCCTGTTCGATCCGTTCTTCACCACCAAACCGGTGGGCGATGGCCTGGGCCTTGGTCTGGCGGTGTCGTACGCGATCATTCACGAACTGGGCGGGCAACTGACTGCTGAAAACCATGCCGAGGGTGCGCGGTTCTGGTTCAGCCTGCCTAATGACTTTCTGGAGACCTGACCTGTGATGCTGAACTCGGTCATCGTGGTAGACGACGAGGCACCTATCCGGCAAGCCGTCGAACAATGGCTGACGCTGTCAGGTTTTGAGGTGCAGGTCTTCGCCCGCGCCGAAGAGTGCCTGGCGCAGATGCCGGAGCATTTCCCGGGCGTGGTGCTGACCGATGTGCGCATGCCGGGCATGACCGGCCTTCAATTGCTGACCCACCTGCACGCCCTTGACCGGGACCTGCCCGTCATTCTGCTGACCGGCCACGGCGATGTGCCTATGGCGGTAGAGGCAATGCGCGAAGGTGCCTATGATTTTCTGGAAAAGCCATTCAGCCCGGAAACGTTGATCAGCAACCTGCGGCGCGCGCTGGAAAAACGCCAACTGGTACTGGAAAACCGTCGCCTGCATGAACAGGCCGACGCCAGAACCCGGCTGGATGCCACCCTGCTCGGCGTATCCCCAAGCCTGCAGACCCTGCGGCGCCAGGTGCTGGAGCTGTCGCAACTGCCTGTCAACGTGATCATTCGTGGTGAAACCGGCAGCGGCAAAGAGCTGGTGGCTCGCTGCCTTCACGACTTCGGCCCACGCGCCGGCAAACCCTTCGTGGCACTCAACTGTGCCGCCATCCCGGAACACCTGTTCGAGGCCGAGCTGTTCGGGCACGAAAGTGGCGCATTTACCGGCGCGCAGGGTAAACGTATCGGGCGGCTGGAATACGCCGACGGCGGTACGGTGTTTCTCGATGAAATAGAGAGCATGCCCCTGGCGCAACAGGTCAAGCTGCTGCGCGTCCTGCAGGACAAGTGCCTTGAAAGGCTGGGCTCCAACCAGAGCATCAAGGTTGACCTGCGGATCATTGCGGCGACCAAACCGGACCTGCTCGAAGAAGCTCGCGCCGGGCGCTTCCGCGAGGACCTGGCCTACCGACTGAACGTCGCCGAGCTGCGCTTGCCTGCGCTGCGCGACCGGCTTGAGGACATTGCGCAACTGTTCAGCCATTTCAGCAGGGCCGCCGCCGAGCGGATGGGACGTGAGGCGCCCGCCCTGAGCGCCGCGCGCCTGAGCCAGCTGCTCAGCCACGACTGGCCCGGCAATGTGCGCGAACTCGCCAATGCGGCCGAGCGGCAGACCCTGGGCCTGGAAATGACGCCACCGCAAGCCGACACTCAACTACCAGGGCATTCACTGGCGGCACGTCAGGAAGCCTTCGAAGCGCAATGCCTGCGCGCCTCATTGACCCGCCACAAAGGCGATATCAAGGCTGTGCTCAACGAGTTGCAATTGCCCCGGAGGACGCTGAACGAGAAAATGCAGCGTCATGCCCTGGTGCGGGAAATGTTTCTCGGCTGAGGTGTTTGCCTGTTCCTTACGGCATCTTCAAGTGATAAACGAACATTTCGCGCAGCGCCGGGTCTGCATACTGTTCGCGGTTATATAGAGTCGTGATGGCTGGATATGAGCAGGGCATAATGACATCATGCTTGCCTTGGCTATTCAGCTTACTTTGGCAGTACGAAAGATGGGGCATTTTCTACCGTGAATACTCCCCTCGACCTCCCACTGGGAGGCGGCGAAATGGGCCGGCTTATCCGGGAGACAGACTGGTCGACGTCTGCGCTTGGACCGAAGCAAGCATGGCCCACCGCGCTACTGTCTTCGCTGAACCTGATGCTCAGTTGCCCGGACAGCATGTACCTGCTGTGGGGAGCGGATTTCACCTTGTTCTTCAATGATGCCTACCGCCAGGTCTTGCCCGTATCCGCACACCAAGCACAAGGGCAACCGATCGCTGCGGTTTGGGGCGATGCGTGGGAAGCCGTGCGTCCGCTGGCCGAGCAGGCACTCGCCGGACACAGCTGCCGGTCCGATGACATTCAGCGCGTGCTCGTGCGCGACGGCAAGTCCGAGCAGACCTGGTGGTCGCTGTCCTATTCGCCTCTTTATGGTGATAGCGGCCTGATTGAAGGCGTGTTCTGCCGGGTCAACGAAACCACGTCTCAGGTCACCGCTCAGGCCCGGCAGTCCCAGAACGAAGCGTTTACCAATCGGGTTCTGTCGAGCATCAACGATTGCATCAAGGTGCTGGATCTTGATTCGCGCCTGACGTTCATGAGCGAAGGCGGCCAGCGCATCATGGAAGTCAGCGATTTCAACGAGATTGTCGGCTGCCCCTGGCCTGACTTCTGGCAGGATCAGGGCAACCTGGACGCCATCGCGGCAGTGGAAGCTGCGCGCGACGGTCAGAACGCAAGCTTTATGGGCTCTGCGCAGACCATGGCCGGCACCGTCAAATGGTGGCACGTGCAGGTCAGTCCGATTTTCGGCAAAGACGGCAAGCCTGAGAAAATTCTTTGCGTGTCTCGGGACATGACCCAGCTCAGAAATGCGGAAGAGGCCCTGCGCACGCTCAACGAGACGCTTGAGCAACGCGTGGTCGAGCGTACCCAGGACCGCGACCGGATCTGGCGGCTATCGACCGACCTGATGCTGGTCGCGCAGTTCGACGGGATCATATCCGCGGTCAACCCGGCGTGGACCCAGGCACTGGGCTGGTCGGAAGAACAACTGCTCGACAGCCAGTTTCTGGGGCTGGTGCACCCGGACGATGTCAACAGTACCCTGGCGGCCATGAGCGGCCTGGAAAACGGCCAGAATATTCCGCACTTCAAAAATCGCTATCGCCACATGGACGGCTCATACCGGACCATTTCCTGGACGGCAGTGCCGGACAAACAGTTTATCCATGCGGTCGGCCGCGACATCCAGGCCGAAGAAGAGGCCAACGAAGCGCTGCGGCTTTCTCGGGAGGCCCTGCATCAAGCGCAGAAACTGGAAGCCATCGGCCAGCTGACCGGCGGTGTAGCGCATGATTTCAATAACCTGCTGACCGTCATCCGCTCGTGCAGCGATCTGCTGAAATCTGCAAACCTTGAAGAGCCGCGCCGGGTTAAATACGTCGAGGCCATTTCCAGCACCGTAGACCGCGCGGCGCGCCTGACCGGCCAATTGCTGGCCTTTGCCCGCCGCCAGGCATTGCAGCCCGAAGTGTTCGATGTCTGCAAAAGCGTGGCACGCATCGGCGAAATGATGGACACACTCACCGGCTCGCGCATTCAGGTGCACATCGACCTGCCTGCCGAACCGTGCTTTATTTTTGCCGATGGCAGCCAGTTCGACACCGCACTGGTCAACATGGTGGTCAACGCCCGTGATGCGATGTCAGGCTCGGGCCGGCTCGTCATCAAGGTTGACTGCGTGACCTGTTCGTCGGCCAGCCTGCCCTCCTCGCTCAACGCGGGCGACTACGTGACGGTGTCGCTGACCGACACGGGTGCAGGCATTGCCAAGGATAAACTGGGGCTGATCTTCGAGCCCTTCTATACCACCAAGAGCGTGGGCCAGGGCACAGGGCTCGGCCTGTCGCAGGTGTTCGGTTTTGCCAAGCAATCGGGCGGTGAAGTTCTGGTTGAAAGCGAACTGGGCAGCGGCAGCCGTTTCACCCTGTGCCTGCCCAGTGTCGAAGCTCACGAGCGAGCCGCAGAAGACAACAACCTGACGCTCGCCGCACTGCCCGGTTTATGCGTACTGATGGTCGAAGACAATCAGGACATCGGCACTTACACACGTCCGATGCTCGAACAGCTGGGTTTTCAAGTGCTCTGGGTATCGAGTGCCAGTGATGCGTTACAGGAGCTTTCCGGCAACCCGGAAAACTTTCATGTGGTGTTCTCCGACATCGCCATGCCGGGCATGAGCGGGCTGGAGCTATATGCCGAAATCGAGGCGCGCTACCCCTGGATGCCGGTGGTCCTGACGACGGGCTACAGCACTGAATTTGCAACACTCGCGCAGGACGAAACACACCGCTTCGACCTGTTGCAGAAACCCTATTCCAGAGACGACCTGGCAGCGATGCTGCACAAGGCCGTGAGCCGCAGCGTGGAACACACGTCGTAAGCGTGTACCTGAGGGCATCTGGCTGTGCGTTTCGCTGATGCCCGCCGCTGACTTTTTTCCGGGTACTAAAATGCAGTACGGGGCCACAAAATCAAGACAGCGCACGCTGCCTTGATTCAAAATCACGCAAAATAGTGCAACAACCTTCAAGCAGGGAGCGTTTCGAGATGATCGTCGGTATTGATCTGGGCACCACCAACAGCCTGGTGGCTGTCTGGCGCGACGGCAGCAGCGAGCTGGTGACCAATGCATTGGGTGAAACACTGACCCCAAGCGTTGTCGGGCTGGACGACGACGGGCAGATTCTGGTCGGCAAGGCTGCACGCGAACGTCTGCAAACCCACCCGGAAAAAACCACAGCGCTGTTCAAACGCTACATGGGCAGCGCTCAGGAAATTCGCCTTGGCGCTGGCACCTATCGCCCGGAAGAGTTGTCCTCGCTGGTCCTCAAAAGCCTGAAAGCCGACGTCGAGCGCGCATATGGCGAGCCTGTTACCGAGGCAGTCATCAGTGTTCCCGCTTATTTCAGCGACGCTCAGCGCAAAGCGACGCGCATCGCCGGGGAGCTGGCGGGCCTGAAAGTCGAAAAGCTCATCAATGAGCCAACAGCGGCAGCCCTCGCGTACGGGCTGCACCAGAAGGAAGGCGAAACCTCGTTTCTGGTCTTCGACCTGGGCGGCGGCACGTTCGATATCTCGATTCTTGAACTGTTCGATGGCGTTATGGAAGTCAGGGCCAGCGCAGGCGACAACTTTCTGGGCGGTGAAGACTTCGACCGCCTGCTGGTCGAACACTTTCTGGCCCTGCACCGCGACGAGCAGGACTTCCCTGCCAAGGAGCTGGTAACGCCTTCACTGCGGCGTGAAGCCGAGCGCGTGCGCAAGGCGTTGGGGCAGGATGATCGCGTCGACTTCGTACTGCGCCACGCCGAACGCGAGTGGCGCAAGACGATCACCCAAGAGCAGATGAGCGACTTGTTTGCGCCTCTGCTGGCACGCCTGCGCTCGCCCATCGAACGCGCATTGCGTGATGCGAAAATTCGCGTCGCCGACCTGAACGAGATCCTTCTGGTGGGCGGCACCACTCGCATGCCGCTGATTCGTAAACTGGCCGCCGGAATGTTCGGGCGCTTCCCGGCCATGACCCTCAACCCGGATGAAGTAGTCGCGCAGGGCGCTGCGATTCAGGCAGCACTCAAGCAGCGCGATGCGGCGCTTGAAGAAGTCGTGCTGACCGATGTGTGTCCTTACACGCTGGGTATCGAAACCACGCAATACGTTTTCAACGGCTACCAGCCCGGGCATTACCTCCCGATCATCGAGCGCAACAGCGTGGTGCCGGTCAGCCGGGTTCGCACGGTGAATACCATCTCCGACAATCAGGATCATGTCCTGTTGAAGATCTTTCAAGGCGAAAGCCGCCTGGTCAAAGACAACATCGCGCTGGGCGAACTGAACATTCCCGTCCCCAAGGCCAAGGCTGGAGAAGTCGAGCTGGACGTGCGTTTCACCTATGACAACAACGGCCTGCTGGAAGCTGACGTGCTGATCCAGATGACCGGTGAAAAGCATAAGCTGGTGATCGAGAACAATCCTGGCGTGATGACACCTACCGAGATTCGCGAACGGCTTAAAGTGCTGGAAGCGCTCAAGGTTCATCCGCGCGAACAACAGGTCAATACCCACCTGACGGCGCGGCTGGAACGGCTTTATCAGGAGTATCTGGGCGAGGCACGCGAAACCATCGGCATCTGGGCGGCTCAGTTCCAGCGCGTACTGGAAACCCAGGATGACCGGCAGATCAACGAGCTGCGCAAACAACTCGAACAGGAAGCAGACCGTTTTGAACGAGGTGAGTGGTGACGGCAATGGACTGCTGGAGTGTTTTGAACATTGAGCGCGACGCCGACGAACGCAGCATAAAGCGCCAATACGCCAGACTGCTGAAGACCACCCGGCCTGACGATGACCCGTCGGCCTTTCAAAACCTGCGTGATGCTTACGAGCAGGCGCTGAGTCGGGCGCGCAGCCGTGTCGACGATGAGGAGGAGGACGACGGAAACGTTTCCTGGTCCTTCTCAGATCAGGAACACCCATCGACAGCGCCTGATGAGGCTGCACGACCCGCTCAACCAGAGCACCGGCAAGAGCTGCCCGTCGATGATAATGCCAGCCCTGTAACGCGCCCGGCGATTGAGTTGAGCTGGTACGAACAAGCCCTTCGGACCACCCCGGACAATCTGCATGCGCAACGTCAGATCGCTCAGAATCAGGGCTGCGATGAGCTTTTTCAGCAACACCTCGTCAAACGTTGCCTGCTGGACCCGGAAGACAATCTGCCATTGATCAAGGCCGCAGTCGAGCAACTGCACTGGCTCACCCCCTGGCAAAAAGTGCAGCTCAGGGCGCACCAGTCACAGCGCCTGACTCAGGCACTGCTGGACAGCTCGCTTCCGCAATTGCGCACCCTGCTCGAAAACAGCGAAGAGCGCACTTTTCTCGAAACGCTGAAGACTCTTCAACAACAGCCTTGGCTGGCTTCGTTTGATCGTCAGGAACAGCTTGAGCAATGGGTCATGACGCTGCTGCTCAACAATCATGACTGGTCACCTGCCCTGTTTGAACGGCTGAGCAACCTGTTTGCCTGGGATAAGAAACACGACGTGTATTCCGGGCCGATGTCGTTATGGGTGAATCTGGTCCAGCGCTGTGAAGAAAAGGCCTTCATCGCTCGTCAGCAAAAACTGCTCGCTGGGGCGGCAGACACTCCCGAAGCGGCCGCAGCGCATCTGATTCTGCAGCCGCCTGCGTTGAATGAACGACTGCGCATGGCCAGACTGGGTGACCAGGCGTTTTGGCAAGCCTGTGAAACACTCACGTCTGATTTGACTCATCGCTTTGCGCAGGCCCTGCACGTATTTGCGCATGCGGATTTGCAATCCTGGCGCAAATTGCCGAAAAAGGTGTCATTCAATCCCTATCTCAGAACCTATTTGTTTATCGCCCTGGCGACGCTGACGACAGTCAACCTCAATCCCCCGACCACAAAAGATTGGTGGAACGAGATACTTTCCGTAGTGCTCACCTTCCCCGTTTTTGCCATGCTGGCTTTTCATTTCTTTATGAGCGCCTGGCGACCCGCCTCCAGGCTGTTCAGTTCGATGGATGCCCGATACAGCAAACGCCTGCTACCCGATTTTCTCAGTTGGCCGGGTCATCAGGCGTTGCTGCTGCGCCACGGGATTCCGGTCGTGTTATTTGGCTCAGCTTTTACAACTTTAGGTCCGCTGATAACGCTTTTGTATGTGTCTATGGTGTTGCTGTGGATCATCCTGTCGCCCTACCGAATGTCCCTTTTTCAGGATGCGGTTTCCCAAAGGACCGGCGGCTGGGATGGCATTAAAGCCTTTGCAGCCAGAAACACCTTCAAAGGAATCATGATCCTTATGGGCTTGATGCTCACCTTCGTGGGGGCAGTGATCGCTTTCGGACCGGCACGCGGTCATTAGTTTTCTTCGCCCTCTATCAGCAAGAATCCGCTTATTCACTCTGCGCCCATAAGCGGATTTTTGCTCATCCACATCTCGCGACCGCTCTAGCACAAGCCCTCATGGTGTGGCACAGCTCGTGCTATGGAACTGGTCAGGGCATTACATGCCTCCTCTAAAAATAATGATAGACAAGGAACACCATGGAAACCTCCAACCCCGCCTCCAACGGGCCGGCAGCCAGCATCGCCGGTCAGAAAACCACCTCCAGCCGTCTCAAGTCCATTTTCAGTGGCTCGGTCGGCAATATGGTCGAGTGGTACGACTGGTACGTCTACGCAGCTTTCTCGCTGTACTTCGCCAAAGCGTTCTTCCCCAAGGGCGACACCACCGCCCAATTGCTCAACACCGCCGCGATCTTCGCCGTCGGCTTTCTGATGCGACCTATCGGTGGCTGGCTGATGGGGCTGTACGCTGACTACAAAGGACGCAAGGCCGCGCTGATGGCGTCGGTGCTGCTGATGTGTTTCGGCTCGCTGATCATCGCCCTGACCCCGGGCTACGAAAGCATTGGCGTCGGTGCTCCGATCCTGCTGGTATTCGCCAGATTGCTGCAAGGCCTGTCGGTCGGCGGCGAGTACGGTACTTCGGCCACCTACCTCAGTGAGATGGCGACCAAAGAGCGTCGCGGCTTCTTTTCCAGCTTCCAGTACGTCACGCTGATTTCCGGTCAGCTCATCGCGCTGGCCGTATTGATTGTGTTGCAACAGACCCTGACCACCGAGCAGCTGTATGCCTGGGGCTGGCGCATCCCGTTCGTCATCGGTGCCCTGTGCGC
Source organism: Pseudomonas sp. CFBP2511 (assembly GCF_030209255.1). NCBI lineage: Bacteria > Pseudomonadati > Pseudomonadota > Gammaproteobacteria > Pseudomonadales > Pseudomonadaceae > Pseudomonas > Pseudomonas sp. CFBP2511. Next base: position 91,837 of record NZ_JARVSI010000021.1, read on the forward strand.
GGTAGTGGCGCTGTTTCTGCGTCGCGGCATGGAAGAAACCGAGTCGTTCACCCGCAAGAAAAAGGAAAAACGCAAGGAAAGCCTGATGCGCACGTTGATACGCCATCCCAAGGAACTGATGACCGTGGTCGGCCTGACCATGGGCGGTACGCTGGCGTTCTACACCTACACCACGTACATGCAGAAGTACCTGGTCAACACCGTCGGCATGAGCATCACCGACTCGACCTCGATATCGGCCGCTACGCTGTTTCTGTTCATGTTGTTGCAGCCCGTGGTCGGGGCGCTGTCCGACAAGATCGGGCGACGTCCGATCCTGATTGCATTTGGCGTACTGGGCACGCTGTGCACGGTGCCGATCCTGACCACCTTGCACACCATTCAAACCTGGTGGGGCGCGTTCTTCCTGATCATGGCAGCGCTGATCATCGTAAGTGGCTACACCTCGATCAACGCAGTGGTCAAAGCCGAACTGTTTCCGACCGAGATCCGCGCACTGGGCGTCGGCCTGCCGTATGCCCTGACCGTGTCAATCTTCGGTGGCACAGCGGAATACATCGCACTGTGGTTCAAGAGCATCGGTATGGAGACGGGCTATTACTGGTACGTCACCGCCTGCATCGCCTGTTCGTTGCTGGTGTACGTCTTCATGAAAGACACCCGCAAACACTCGCGTATCGAAACTGACTGATTCAGCAAACAAGCCATACCCGTTAAAAGCCTGACTCGACGTGAGCGTGCAGTGCGGAGCCTCAATCCAGGGCATTCCGACGCCGCGCGCTCACGCTTATACAAGTCTTCGAATGGCTATCCCCGCTTGCTGTGATATCCGTCGCAACCGCGCGTTGCCATCTGCCCCATCGATACTGCAACCGCAAACCAACGTCGAAATCGCCCTGACACTTGCAACCAAGTGTTTCAATACAGTGCACTCTTTCAACGTTTACCCGTGATAACACCTTGAATAAATTACACTTCCAGTTTGTCAAGTGGGTTTATTACAAGGTTTTTCAGAAATTGCACACTTACAATGCAATTTCCCCCGCAGGGCCCGAAATCAGCGCATCCCAGCCAACTATCATTTTCAGCGATGATCGCTAGCAACCCTATTAACTTCTTAATAATCCGCTGGCGCGTAGCATTGCCTCCATACCGGGATGACAACTCACCCGACACTGATTGGAGACTTCATCATGAAAACTACTAAATTGATCTTCGGCCTGGCTTTCTCTGTTCTGGCTTCAAGCGCGTTTGCTCTTCCAGCAGTCGATACCGTCAACAACAGCGATATGTCCAAAGCCCCCCTCGTTGCTGAAGGCGGTACCAAGCACACTAACGTTGGTTCGATCCGCGTATCGGCCGACGGTGCTGACCACGTCGGTGCCAATCGTCTGGCCGCAGACGGTGCAGATCGCGTCGGTGCAAACCGCCAGGCCGCCAATGGTGCAGACCATGTAGGCGCCAATCGTCTGGCTGCGGACGGTGCAGATCGTGTCGGTGCAAACCGCCAGGCTGCCGATGGTGCAGATCGCGTAGGCGCCAATCGTCTGGGTTGATTGCCCATGCAACACCCCAAGCCCGGTTTATGCCGGGCTTCTTCATTTATGGCTCAGGCTGAAACACACACTGCTCTGGCATCCACCGCCAATGCACAGCACTATGTTCGTATCCCATGAGCCCATCAGGAATCGAGCATGTCTGACGCTATTCACTCCTACGAGCCCTCCAAAGGTCACGGCCTGCCGCATGATCCGTTCAACGCGATCGTAGGTCCACGCCCGATTGGCTGGATTTCCTCCCAGGATGCCAACGGCAAGCTGAACCTGGCACCCTACAGTTTTTTCAATGCGTTCAATTACGTGCCCCCGATCATCGGGTTCTGCAGTGTCGGTCGCAAAGACAGCCTCAACAACATCGAACAAACTGGCGAGTTCGTCTGGAACCTGGCGACCCGCTCGCTGGCCGAGGCAATGAATCAGAGCTGCGCGCCGGTCTCACCCGACGTCAGCGAATTCGAGCTGGCGAATCTGACACCCCTGAAATCACAGATCGTTTCGGTGCCACGCGTACTTGAGACTCCGGTGTCGTTCGAGTGCAAGGTCACGCAAATCATTCAGCTGCAGCGTGCCGACAAGGAACTCGTGCCCAGCTGGCTGATTCTGGGCGAAGTGGTGGCGGTGCATATCGAGAAGTCACTGCTCAAGGACGGCGTCTACGATACGGCGGCCGCAGAGCCGATCCTGCGTGGCGGCGGCCCTGCGGACTACTTCCAGCTCGGGCCGGAAGCGCTGTTCAAGATGTTCCGGCCAGGCGCCTGATCAGGAATCGGCCCAGACCGGTTCGCCCTCGGCATCAATGCCGGTCAGCCGTTGCAGCTCCTGCACAGCGGCAAGGTCGGCATCATCGGCAGTCTTGAACTTCTGATCGGGCAACAGCGCGTGAAAACGCGGCGCGCCACCTGCGCCCAGCGCCTTGATGGCAAGCGCCGCGTTGTAACCCTGCTCGGAGGGCATTACCGCCGAGACCACTTCAAACCCGTTGTATTCCTTGCGTGCCATTTGTCCAACCCTTGCCGTTCAATCAAAGCGCGAATTCTAGCGCGTCCGTCGCGCTGTATGCGCCGATGATAACCGACGTAAAGCCCGACCTTGTTCTACACTCAAATCAGTTCTTTCAAACTGCTCTGTAGCCAAGGTAAGGAGTGCGTCATGAAAGTAAAAACAAGAAAATGCATGCTCGTCATCGGTACTCTCGCCGTTATGGCTGTGTACGCCACCGGGGCCTATCGCAATGAAATGGCACGGCAGGCGCCGCAGGTCGCCAGTTGCACGTTTGGCCATTGCGTGCCGACCGATGCAACCTTCAGCATCTTGCGATGACACTGGCGTCACGTGAAATGCATGGTCGTTCAGCAAAGGCAGCTATCGATTAGCAAGCTATCGGATTAGACTGGCCAGACTCTCCCGCCACACTTGAGGCGGGTCATCATTGCCATCAGGTTTTGCCTTGACCAGTCTTACTCAAACGCCTCCGGCCATTCGCAGCATTCTGTTCGCGCTGATGATGGCGGTACTGCTCAGCGCGCTGGATCAGACCATCGTTGCCGTCTCGATGCCGGCCATTTCCGCTCAGTTCAAGGATATCGACCTGCTGGCCTGGGTCATTTCCGCCTATATGGTTTCGCTGACCGTGGCTGTGCCGATCTACGGCAAGCTGGGCGATCTCTACGGGCGGCGCAAACTGATGCTGTTCGGGCTGGGGCTGTTCACCCTCGCCTCGCTGTTCTGCGGCATGGCGCAAAGCATGGAGCAACTGGTGCTGGCACGCGTGCTTCAAGGCATCGGTGCGGGCGGCATGGTGTCGGTGAGCCAGGCGATCATTGCCGATATCGTTCCGCCTCGTGAACGGGGCCGTTATCAGGGCTATTTCAGCAGCATGTACGCGGTCGCCAGCGTAGCAGGCCCGGTGCTGGGCGGCCTGATGACTGAATACCTGTCCTGGCGCTGGGTGTTTTTGATCAATCTGCCACTGGGAGCTGCCGCCCTGATCGTCGCTTACAGGACCCTCGTCGGCCTGCCGGTTCCACAGCGCAAGCCGATTATCGATTACCTGGGGACGGTGCTGATGATCATCGGCCTGACCGCCCTGTTGCTGGGGATCACCCAAATAGGCCAGGGACACGACCTGGGCAACCGCGACGTTCAACTGTTACTGGGCACCGCCCTGGTGGCGCTGGCCGTTTTCGTCTGGTACGAACGCCGCGCGCCTGAACCATTGTTGCCCATGCATCTGTTTGCCAATAAAAGCGCCGTGCTTTGCTGGTGCACCGTGTTCTTCACCAGTTTTCAGGCTATCTCGCTGATTGTGCTGATGCCGCTGCGTTACCAGACTGTCACCGGTGGCGGTGCGGACAGCGCCGCGCTGCACCTGCTTCCGCTGGCTATCGGCATGCCGATGGGCGCTTATTTTGCCGGGCGACGCACCGCGCAGACCGGACGCTACAAACCGCTGATCCTGACCGGCGCACTGCTGATGCCCGTAGCCATTCTGGGCATGGCTTTCACCCCGCCCCAGTCGCTGGTGGTGATGAGCCTGTTCATGATTCTGACTGGCATCGCGACCGGCATGCAATTCCCTACTTCACTGGTCGGCACCCAGAACGCCGTCCAGCCCCGTGACATGGGCGTGGCCACCAGCACGACCAACCTCTTCCGCTCACTGGGCGGCGCAATGGGCGTGGCGCTGATGTCGGCACTGTTACTGGCCATGTTGCAGCATGCCGGACTCGGTCAGCTCGGTGCGGGAGCCCTTGGCGGCGAAGGCAGCTCCGGCAATGTGCTGCTCGACAGCCTCAATGCTGCCACCGGACCGGCACTGGAAACCCTGCGTATCGAACTGGCATCGACGTTCAGAAACCTGCTGATAACCAGCGCGGCCATTTCGTTACTGGGCCTTGCTGCGGCTGCGGCAATGCCCAATACCCTTCTACGAGGCCGAGACTAGCCGCTCTGCTTCTTCAAGAAGACACTTCAGCCCAGAACCACTGGGTTTTCTTGCTCTTTATATGAGCAAACGCAGGCATGAGTTCGCCTTCGTCGAAATGTCGCCGGGAGCCGTACTGTGCGCTACTGAACCAGCAACCTGATCGAGGGCATGCTTGCCCGGCATCTACCGGGGGCAACGGTTTTTCATCAAAGCGCGCATACCATTGCGCAGTGGTTTCGTCGGTAAAGCCGTTCCCTGACCCGAGGTAAGGGTGCAGGTTGCCGGTGTCCTGCAGGCGGATCGGCTTGATGACTCTGTTGACCGTGACATAAGGCTGTGGCGGCGGCAGGCCTCTGCCGCCCAATTCAGGCACCGCGCCGGCACGAATCAACAAACCGTTGCTGTAGCTGTGAAAAACGATGTCGCGGTGCGGGCTCATTTGACCACGCAATCGGTCACTTCCCCCCAACTGCCTGACAAATGACTCACCCAGCACCGTGTACCAGCTGACACCCTTGATACGGTCCAACAGGCGCAGGCTTTCTATATGCGGATTGGGATCGACCATCAACCCCATATGATCCTGAGCCAGCCGATACTCCCACGGTAAATACTGGTGACCATCGCAGGGCAGCACACAGGCCAGCCCGCCAAAACCGTGTTCGGCCTGCACTTCGCTGCTCAGGTACCTGATCCAGGTCTCATAGTTTTTCAGTCCGTCGGGCTCGGTCAGGTAAGACCAGGGCAAGACCATTTTCAGACACGAGCGATCATTGTCGGCCTGCCCTTGCGAGGTGTTCATCACAAACAGGCTGTACAGGGCGACTTCAGCCTGCGTCGCGCTGGCGATCGACCAGATGAACTGCTCGTCGGGCGGGCTTTCGACAACCTGGCGCCGGGTCGACGCAAAACCGGACCCGCTCAAGCGCCGCATGCGCTTGAACAGCTGCCACTTGAGCCTGGTTTTAAATGCCTCGTAGAAACGCGAAAAGCATGCCTCGACCCGGCGCTTCATTTCCGGGGTGTGACCATTGCGAAAATACAGCGTGGTAATCAGCCCCAGCCGAATGACCGGCGTCCCCAGGGCGGAATCCACCCCCATTCGTTCAGATTGCTGCGTGAGTCGGGCCAATAGCCTCACGGTGTCAGTTCCGGTGTCCGACATGAGCTGTCCTCCCGACGATTGCGTGAACCGCGCTTGCGCTCATGTCTGCATGCCCTTGGCATGTTTCGATCACATCCGACAGCTGTGTGCGGGCGAGATAGCCACGACCCTGACCACACAGGTGGACATCAACGGAGCTGACGTTGTTTTCGGGGCACATAGGCGCAAGATTCGGCAAAAGCATGCAACCTTCCTCTCTTCTGGTCTTTCAGGACGCGCAGAGTGAAGGGAGTTTTCCCACAGGGCAATAGTCGGAAATTACTTTGGGAAATCAGCTACATGTATCAGGAAATGTCCTACCTGCGTCCTACAAATTTTTGTAAGTTCGCAGGCCAATTAGTCGTATTTGACGGACACATTCAGGGCTGGCGGGTAAACGATCGGTAAACCCGCTGTATAAGCAGCACCAATCAGAGTTAGGCTCTGTACGAAAAGGTGACTACCCAACAGAACCGGCAGGCGCTATAACCTTTCACGTTCAACGTTCAGTTCCGGGCTGTTTTTTACCCGCAAGGTAGGGCTGAAGCGCAGCATGTCCAGGCACACATCGACCAGTTGCTCGGCCTCGGCCGGCAACGAAAAGCTGTCAGGGACCAACAGCCATTGATAAATGATGCCGTTGACGTAGGAAAAAAGTGCAACAGCAGCCCGGCCCGTGTCCAGTTCTTGTGGCAACTGGCCTTGGCGCACGGCATTGCTCAGGCCAAGGGTGATACGGTCGTGGCACTGAATGGCGTTGTCCTGGCGCTGACGACGAAAATCACACATCTCGTCAGTAAACTCGCACTTGTGAAACAGGATTTCGTTGATGCGACGGGTTTTCGGGTCCAGTGCGAGCTCATGAAACAAATGAATCAACAGGTTCCTCATGCAACCCAGCGGGTCTTCTTCGTCTTCGCTCTGACTGGCCTGCGCCATTTCGTCGAGCGGTTCCTGAAGGCTGTCGAGCATCGCCTGGACCAGATCAGCCTTGTTGTTGAAGTGCCAATAGATGGCGCCACGGGTCACACCGGCAAGGGTCGCAATGTCAGCCAGCGTGGTGCGGGCGACGCCTCGCTCATAAAAAGCCTGCTCGGCGGCCTCCAGAATCTGGCTGCGGGTGATCTGAGCTTCCTCTTTGGTGCGACGAACCATGGCAATAAGACCTCAAAAGATTCACCTCATGCGTGCATCTGGTGCATGCCTTGAGGTATGACCGGGCGGCATTTGTCTCGCCTTGTCCCGAACTGGCATTCAGCACCTTGAATAGTGGCCGAATGCGCAAAGCGGGTGTTTACAAACAACCGCGAATGTAAGTATATTCCTTAGCATGCTACTTATCTAGCCGAAATATTTTTTAACACTTCAACGTACTGTTGAGAAAACAGGCTCCTGCCCCGAGGATCTTCATGCAATTCAAGCCAGCTGTTACCGTTCTGGTCACTGCCGTCGCCCTGGCAACCCTGCTCAGTGGCTGTAGCAAGAAGGAACAGGCGGCCCCGCCTGCGCAAACCCCTCAGGTCGGCGTCGTTACCCTCAAAGCACAGCCCTACACCCTGACCACCGAGCTTCCGGGCAGGACGACCGCTTTCCGTGTGGCCGAGGTCCGCCCTCAGGTCAACGGCATCATTCTCAAGCGTCTGTTTACCGAAGGTGGTGACGTCAAGGCCGGTCAGCAGCTGTATCAGATCGACCCGGCTATCTATGAAGCCAACGCCAACAGTGCCAAGGCGACCCTGCAGTCTGCCAAGTCGATGTCTGATCGCTACAAGCAACTGGTCAACGAACAGGCGGTGAGTCGTCAGGAATACGACACCGCCCTGGCATCCACTCAGGAAGCACAGGCAGCGCTGCAGACTTCGCAGATCAACCTGCGCTTCACCAAGGTGCTGGCGCCGATCTCGGGCCGCATCGGGCGCTCTGCCGTTACCGAAGGCGCGCTGGTCAGCAGTGCCCAGGCAGACGCAATGGCAACCATTCAGCAGCTTGATCCGATCTACGTAGACGTAGTCCAGTCTTCCGCAGACATGCTCAAGCTGCGCAATGACCTGGACAGCGGCAAACTGCAGAAGTCCGGCGATAACGCCGCCAAGGTCAAGCTGACCCTGGAAGACAACAGCGTTTACGCTCAGGAAGGCAAACTGGAGTTCTCCGAAGTGTCGGTTGACCAGACCACCGGTTCCGTCACTCTGCGCGCAGTCTTCCCCAACCCTGAACACCGCTTGCTGCCCGGCATGTTCGTTCACGCGCAATTGCAGGCAGGCGTCAGTGCGAAAGCCATTCTGGCACCGCAACAAGGCGTGACCCGCGACCTGAAAGGCACACCGACCGCCATGATTGTCAATCAGGACAACAAGGTTGAATTGCGCACACTGGTCGCCAACCGCACCGTGGGCAGCGACTGGCTGATCGAGGACGGCCTGAAAGAAGGCGATCGCGTGATCACCGAAGGTCTGCAATACGTCAAACCAGGCGCAGAAGTGAAAGCTGCCGAAGCGACCAACGTCAAAGGAGCAAACCCGGTACCTGCCCCGGCCACTGAAAAAGCCGCAGGCAGCAAAGGGGAGTAACCCATGTCGAAATTTTTTATTGATCGACCCATTTTTGCCTGGGTTATTGCCCTCGTGATCATGCTGGTCGGTGCGCTGTCTATTTCCAGCCTGCCGATCAACCAGTACCCAAGTATCGCGCCACCGGCCATTGCGATTCAGGTGACCTACCCGGGCGCTTCTGCGCAGACCGTGCAGGACACCGTGGTGCAGGTCATCGAGCAGCAGCTCAACGGCATCGACAACTTGCGTTATGTGAGTTCGGAAAGTAACTCCGACGGCAGCATGACCATTACCGCGACCTTCAATCAGGGCACCAACCCGGATACCGCGCAGGTGCAGGTGCAGAACAAGCTCAACCTGGCGACCCCGCTGCTGCCACAGGAAGTGCAGCAACAGGGTATTCGCGTGACCAAGGCGGTGAAGAACTTCCTGATGGTTATCGGCCTGGTGTCCGAAGACGGCAGCATGGGCAAGGAAGACCTGGCCAACTACATCGTCTCGAACATGCAGGACCCGATTTCCCGGACCTCCGGTGTGGGCGACTTCCAGGTGTTCGGCTCCCAGTACGCCATGCGCATCTGGCTCGACCCGGCCAAGCTCAACAACTTCCAGCTGACCCCGGTGGACGTGCGAGACGCAATCACCGCGCAGAACGTTCAGGTGTCGTCCGGTCAGTTGGGCGGTCTGCCCTCGATCAGCGGCCAGCAACTGAACGCCACAATCATCGGCAAGACGCGTCTGCAGACGGCTGAACAGTTCGGCAATATCTTTCTCAAGGTCAACACCGACGGCTCACAGGTTCGCCTCAAAGACGTCGCCACCGTGGGCCTGGGCGCAGAGAACTACAGCACCGACTCGCAGTTCGACGGCAAACCGGCCTCGGGTCTGGCGATCAAGCTGGCCACCGGCGCCAATGCGCTGGACACCGCCAAGGCCATCCGCGCGACCGTTTCGTCGCTGGAGCCGTTTTTCCCGCCGGGCATGAAAGTGGTTTACCCGTACGACACCACGCCTGTGGTGAGCGAATCGATCAAAGGTGTGGTTCACACCCTGATCGAAGCCATCGTGCTGGTGTTCCTGGTGATGTACCTGTTCCTGCAAAACTTCCGCGCCACCGTGATCACCACGCTGACGGTTCCGGTCGTACTGTTGGGCACCTTCGGCATCCTCGCGGGCTTCGGTTTCACCATCAACACCCTGACCATGTTCGGCATGGTACTGGCCATCGGCTTGCTGGTGGACGATGCGATTGTGGTGGTGGAAAACGTCGAGCGGGTGATGGAGGAAGAAAAGCTTTCTCCGCGTGACGCAACCATCAAATCCATGACGCAGATCCAGGGCGCACTGGTTGGTATTGCGCTGGTGCTGTCGGCGGTGCTGCTGCCAATGGCGTTCTTTGGCGGCTCGACCGGTGTGATCTACAAGCAGTTCTCGATCACCATCGTCTCGGCCATGGCCCTGTCGGTAGTGGTCGCGCTGATCTTCACCCCGGCGCTGTGCGCCACCATGCTCAAGCCTATCGACGAGAAGACCCACGGCCAGCCCAAGCGTGGTTTCTTCGGCTGGTTCAACCGCACCTTCGACCGCAGCGTTGTGAGTTACGAGCGCGGCGTGGGCAACATGCTCAAGCACAAGTGGCTGTCGTACCTGGGCTACATCGTGATTTTTGCCGGCATGATCTTCATGTTCATGCGCATTCCCGCAGCGTTCCTTCCGGACGAAGATCAGGGCGTGATCTTCGCTCAGATCCAGACACCGGCCGGCTCCTCGACCGAGCGCACGCAAGAAGTCATCGACAACATGCGTGAATACCTGCTGACCAAGGAAAGCGGTGCAGTGAAGTCGGTGTTCTCGGTGAACGGTTTCAACTTTGCGGGCCGCGGTCAAAGCTCGGCGATTGCATTTGTCATGCTCAAGCCGTGGGAAGAACGTGACGCCGAAAACAGCGTCTTCAAACTGGCAGAGCGCGCTCAGGGCTACTTCTTCAGCCTGCGTGATGCAATGGTGTTCGCCATCGTGCCACCGTCGGTACTGGAGCTGGGTAACGCGACAGGCTTCGACGTCTACCTGCAGGATCAGGGCGGTGTCGGCCATGCAAAACTGATGGAAGCACGTAACCAGTTCCTCGGCATGGCCGCGCAGAGCAAGATTCTCGCCGGTGTGCGTCCGAACGGGCTGAACGACGAGCCGCAGTACCAGTTGATCATCGACGACGAACGCGCCAGTGCATTGGGCATTACCCTGTCGGACATCAACAACACCCTGTCAATCGCGTTGGGTGGCAGCTACGTCAATGACTTCATCGACCGTGGCCGTGTGAAGAAGGTGTACATCCAGGGTGATGCAGGTGCCCGTATGACGCCTGAAGACCTGAAAAAATGGTACGTGCGCAACAGCGCGGGCGAGATGGTGCCGTTCTCGGCCTTCGCCAGCGGCAAGTGGACCTACGGTTCGCCAAAACTGTCGCGCTACAACGGCGTGGCGGCAGAGGAAATCCTCGGTACGCCGGCACCGGGCTACAGCAGCGGCGATGCAATGGCCGAAGTTGAAGCGCTGGCCAAGAAACTGCCGCAAGGGATCGGCATCTCCTGGACCGGTCTGTCCTACGAGGAGCGCCTGTCCGGCTCCCAGGCCCCTGCCCTTTACGCGCTGTCGTTGCTGGTCGTGTTCCTGTGCCTGGCGGCGCTGTATGAAAGCTGGTCGATCCCGATCGCGGTCATTCTCGTGGTGCCGCTGGGGGTTATCGGTGCACTGATGGCAACCAGCCTGCGCGGACTGTCGAACGACGTGTTCTTCCAGGTAGGGTTGCTGGTCACAGTCGGGTTGGCGGCGAAGAACGCCATCCTGATCGTCGAGTTCGCCAAAGAGCTGCACGAACAGGGCAAGAGCCTCACCGATGCGGCGATCGAAGCCTGTCGCATGCGCCTGCGCCCGATCATCATGACGTCCATGGCGTTTATCCTCGGCGTTGTGCCGCTGGCGATTTCCTCGGGCGCAGGTTCGGGCAGTCAGCATTCGATCGGTACAGGCGTAATTGGCGGTATGATCACAGCCGTCGTTCTGGCGATCTTCTGGGTGCCACTGTTCTTCGTATCGATTTCAGGGCTCTTCAAGAGCAAGCAGAAACATATTTCACACGATGAGGCTGGCCAATGAGCAAGTCATTGATCTCTCTTGCAGTTACCGCGTTCATACTCGGCGGCTGCTCTTTGATCCCCGAGTACAAGCAGCCGGAGGCCCCGGTCGCCGCACAATACCCGCAAGGCCCGGCGTACTCGCCGGTCGAAGGGGCCAAAATGGCCGCTGCGGAGCAAGGCTGGCGTCATTTCTTCAATGACCCGGCGCTGCAACAGCTGATCGAAACCGCGCTGCTCAACAACCGTGACCTGCGGGTCGCGGCGCTGAACATCGACGCCTACCGTGCGCAGTACCGCATCCAGCGTTCGGACCTGTTCCCGGCGGTCTCGGCCACTGGCAGCGGCTCACGTCAGCGCGTGCCTGCCGACCAGTCGCAGACCGGCCAATCGGCGATCAGCAGCAGCTACTCGGCAACGCTGGGCGTCAGCGCTTACGAGCTGGACCTGTTTGGTCGGGTGCGCAGCCTCAGCGAACAGGCGCTGGAAACCTACTTCTCCAGCGAAGAAGCGCGTCGCAGCACGCAGATCAGTCTGGTTGCCAACGTCGCCAATGCCTACATGACCTGGCAGGCCGACAAGGAACTGCTCAAGCTGACGCAGGACACCCTCAAGACCTACGAAGAAAGCTTCCGCCTGACCTCGCGCAGCAACGAAGTCGGTGTTTCTTCGGCACTCGACCTCAGCCAGTCGCGCACCGCCGTCGAAAGCGCCCGCGCCCGACTGGCCCAGTACCAGCGCCTGGTCGCTCAGGATCAAAACAGCCTGGTGCTGCTGCTGGGCACAGGCTTGCCTGACAACCTGCCGGCCAGCCATCTGCTCGACTCCGACATGCTGACCGAAATGCCGGCAGGCCTGCCGTCCGATCTGCTGCAACGCCGTCCGGACATTCTGCAAGCCGAGCACTCGCTCAAGGCCGCCAATGCCAACATCGGCGCAGCACGCGCAGCGTTCTTCCCAAGCATCAGCCTGACGGCCAGTGCCGGCACCAGCAGCACCGAGCTGTCCGGTCTGTTCAAAGGGGGTTCGGGAACCTGGCTGTTCCAGCCGAGCATCAACATTCCGATCTTCAACGCCGGCAACCTGCGCGCCAGCCTGGATTACTCGAAGATCCAGAAGGAAATCAGCGTCGCCAACTACGAGAAGTCGATTCAGACCGCCTTCCAGGAAGTGTCCGACGGTCTGGCTTCACGCAAGACCTACGACGAGCAGCTCCAGGCGCAACGTGACTTTGTTACCGCCAACCAGGACTACTACCGTCTGGCCGAGCGTCGCTACCGCATCGGCATCGACAGCAACCTGACCTTCCTCGACGCCCAGCGCTCGCTGTTCAGCGCGCAACAAACGCTGATCACCGATCGCCTGTCGCAGCTGACCAGCGAGGTCAACCTGTACAAGGCCCTCGGCGGCGGCTGGTACGAAAGGACCGGGCAGACCGAAACCATCTCCAAAGAGAAACCTTCGGTGCAACTGTTCTAACGGCAGTGTTCTGATTGCAGCGTAAAAAAAACCCATCGATTGATGGGTTTTTTTACGCCTGGAATAAACCTGCGATCAATGATCCTGATGCAGGTACTTGGGCTCTTTCGGCAGCCGCAGACTGAACAGAAACGCCACCGCCATCATCGCGGTCACGTACCAGTAGAAGCTGTTTTCCATGCCGGCGCTTTTGAGTTTCAAGGCAACGAACTCGGCTGAACCGCCGAACATTGCGTTGGCCACCGCATACGCCAGACCAACACCCAGTGCGCGTACCTGCGGTGGGAACATCTCGGCTTTGACCAGCCCGCTGATCGAGGTGTAGAAGCTGACAATCGCCAACGCCAGGGTAATCAGTGCGAACGCAATGAACGGGTTGGTCGTGGTTTTCAGGGTCATCAGGATCGGCACTGTGCACAGCGTGCCCAGCGCGCCGAACAACAGCATCGAATTACGACGACCGATGCGGTCCGCGAGCATGCCGAAGAACGGCTGCATGCACATGTACAGGAACAGCGCGCCGGTCATGATGTAGCTGGCGGTCTTGGCCTCCATGCCGCCGGTGTTGACCAGGTACTTCTGCATGTACGTCGTGAACGTGTAGAAAATCAGCGAGCCACCGGCGGTGTAACCCAGCACCGTGATGAAAGCCGCTGCGTGATTCTTGAACAGCGCGGTAATGCTGCCAGCGTCCTTGTCCTGACGGCTTTCGGCGGTGGTGGTTTCGTTGAGCGTGCGGCGCAACAGCAAAGCAATGACTGCTGCAGCCGCGCCGATCACGAACGGGATACGCCAGCCGTAGTCACGCAGCTCTTCAGTGGTGAGAAACTGCTGCAGGATGACCACCGTCAATACGGCCAGCAACTGGCCGCCGATCAGGGTCACGTACTGGAACGAAGCATAAAAGCCGCGCTGCCCGCGCAACGCCACTTCACTCATGTAGGTCGCCGTGGTGCCGTACTCGCCACCTACCGACAGCCCCTGAAGCAGGCGCGCCATGAGCAGCAAGGCCGGTGCCCAGGCACCAATCGATGCGTAGGTCGGCAGGCAAGCGATGATCAGCGAGCCTGCGCACATCATGGTGACCGATATCAGCATGGAGTTCTTGCGGCCATGTTTGTCGGCCACGCGGCCAAACAGCCAGCCGCCAATCGGGCGCATCAGAAAGCCAGCAGCAAACACGCCTGCGGTGTTGAGCAACTGGACGGTCGGATCATCGGAAGGAAAGAAGGCCGGTGCAAAGTAGATCGCGCAAAACGCGTAGATATAGAAGTCGAACCACTCGACGAGATTCCCCGATGATGCGCCGACGATCGCGAAGATTCTTTTGCTTCGCTCCTCGCCGGTGTAATGCGGTGCTTTTGATGGTGTCGTCATTATGTTCCCCAAGCAAAACTGTCCATAAGAAACAAGCTGTAACATCCTCTTCGACCAAGCACAACAACCCGGTCCATCGGAGTGCCTTTTCGTGGAGGCAACCAGATGAACCGGGGTGCTGAACAACAGGGTTGAAACAGAAGAGTTTAACGCTCTATGGCTAGCGCCAGGCCCTGACCGACACCCACGCACATGGTCGCCAGGCCTCTGCGCCCGCCGGTTTTTTCCAGGTGGTGCAAGGCCGTGAGCACCAGTCGTGCACCGCTCATGCCCAGCGGATGCCCCAGTGCAATCGCACCGCCATTGGGGTTGACCTGCGGGGCGTCGTCCGCCAGGCCCAGCTCACGCAAGACCGCCAGGCCCTGGCTGGCGAAGGCCTCGTTGAGCTCGATAACGTCGAAATCGGCGACCGCCAGGCCCAACCGCTCGACCAGTTTTCGCACCGCGGGCACCGGGCCAATGCCCATCACCCGAGGCTCGACCGCCGCGCTGGCCATGCCAAGCACCCGCGCGCGAGGCGTCAGGCCGTGCTTTTTGACGGCCTCGGCCGACGCCAGAATCAGTGCAGCCGCTCCGTCGTTGACCCCGGATGCGTTGCCCGCCGTGACGGTCTGGTCCGGGCCGTTGACCGGCTTGAGTTTGCTCAGGGTTTCCAGGCTGGTGTCGCCACGCGGATGCTCATCCTTGTCGACAAGGGTTTCGCCTTTTTTATGTGCAACACGCACCGGCACAATCTCTTCCTCGAAAAAGCCCGCAGCCTGGGCAACGGCGGTGCGTTGCTGGCTGCGCAGGGCGAAAGCGTCCTGATCGGCTCGAGAAATCCTGAAGTCAGTGGCAACGTTGTCGCCGGTCTCAGGCATGGAGTCCACGCCGTACAGCGCTTTCATGGCCGGGTTGATGAAACGCCAGCCGATGGTGGTGTCTTCCAGCTTCATGTTGCGCGAAAACGCTGCATCGGCCTTGCCCATGACGAACGGCGCACGGGACATCGACTCGACGCCGCCAGCAATCGCCAGCTCCATTTCGCCCGAGGCGATGGCCCGGAATGCCGTGCCGATGGCGTCCATGCCCGACGCGCACAAACGGTTGAGGGTAACGCCCGGCACGCTGGTCGGCAGGCCCGCCAGCAAGGCCGCCATGCGCGCCACATTGCGGTTGTCTTCACCGGCCTGGTTGGCGCAGCCGAAGAACACCTCGTCGATCTCTTCCCAGTTCACCAAAGGGTTGCGCTCCATCAGCGCCTTGATCGGCACGGCGGCCAGATCGTCAGCACGCACCGACGACAACCCGCCGCCGAAACGGCCAATAGGGGTGCGAATCGCGTCGCAAATAAAGACATCACGCATCATGCTTCTCCTGCCACCTGGCCATGTGCGGCAGCCGTACGGGCTTCCAGATCACGCAGCGCGGTCAGCTCCACGTCAGTGGGTTCTGCAGAGACCGCTACGTTTTCGGCAAAACGGATTTCCCAACCGGTGGCCGCGATCACCTGCTCGCGGGTCACGCCGGGGTGCAGCGTGGTCACGACAAACTCGTGGGTGTCTGCTTCCGGCTCCATGATGCACAGGTCGGTAATGATACCCACCGGGCCCGCGCCGGGCAGGCCCAGACGCTTGCGTGAGTCACCGCCTTCGCCGTGACCGACCGAGGTGATGAAGTCCAGTTTGTTGACGAACGAGCGCGCCGACTGCTTGAGAATGATCAGCACCGACTTGGCCGAACCGGCAATCTCCGGCGCGCCACCGGCACCTGGCAAACGAACTTTGGGGTTGTGATAGTCGCCTACCACGGTGGTGTTGATGTTGCCGAAGCGGTCCACTTGCGCCGCACCGAGAAAGCCGACATCAACCCGGCCGCCCTGCAGCCAATAACGAAAGATTTCGCTGGTGGACACCACGGTGTCAGCGGTTTCCGCCAGCTCGCCGTCACCGATCGACAGTGGCAATACAGTGGGTTTGGCGCCGATGGGGCCGGATTCGTAGATCAGCACCACATCCGGCGACGACGTCAGACGCGCCAGGTTCGCCGCCTTGGATGGCAGGCCGATCCCGACAAAACACACTGAACCGTTACGCAGACGACGGGCAGCGGCGACGGTCATCATCTCACTGGTGGAGTAAGTCATTATTGGGCCTCCGAAGCGCGAGCCAGCTTGCTCTTGAATTCACTGAAATCCGCAGTGCCGTGGATGTACTCGTCAATCCACGCCGTAAACGTTTCCCGGTCTCGGGCAATCGGGTCCCAAGCCTGATAAAACGGGTTGTCGCGCTCGTAATAGCCATGCGCATAAGAAGGATGAGCGCCACCGGGCACCAGACATACCGCGCTGAGCGCCCAGGTCGGCAGCACGCAGGAGTTCATCGGAGCCTTGAGGTCATCGACGATTTCTTCGACGGTCACGATGCAGCGTTTGGCCGCCAGCGCTGCTTCTTTCTGCGCACCAAGAATGCCCCACAGCAACACATTGCCCTTGCGGTCGGCTTTCTGTGCGTGAATCACCGTCACGTCGGGGCGTACCGATGGCACGGCAGCCAGCACTTCCCCGGTGAACGGACAGGTGACGGTCTTGATCAGCGGGTTGACCTTGGGCAGGTCGGAGCCGGCGTACGCACGCAGTACAGCGAAGGGCAGGCCCGACGCACCAGCCACATAAGCGTTGGCGAGGTCGGCGTGACTGTGCTCTTCAATTTCCATTGGGCGCGGCCACTGTTTTTCAACGGCATCGCGCAGCCGGTGCAGAGAACCAACACCTGGATTGCCGCCCCACGAGAAAATCAGACGCTTCGCACAACCGGCACCGATTAACTGGTCGTAGATAAGGTCGGGCGTCATGCGCACCAGGGTCAGGTCTTTTTTGCCCTGACGGATGATTTCATGGCCCGCAGCCGTCGGGATCAGGTGAGTGAAGCCTTCCAGCGCAACGGTGTCGCCATCGTTGACCAGTTGCTTCACTGCATCGCGTAGAGAAAGAATGTCTGCCATGTGGTGCTCCGAACCCAACATCACGTTCATTGAACAGCGCGAAGACCTGCGCTGGAATGAAAATGAGGTTATGCCTGAGCAAGCCAGCAAACAATCCGATAATCGACTAAGCGTTCGATAATCGAACAAATTAACAGTGTTAACCGCGTTTGATCGGTCAGGTAAACAGCTGAGTACTCAGGTCGCGACTGGCATCGAGCATGATCGGCAAAAAGCGCTGTTCCAGCTCGCTGCGTGCCACCCGCCCGGCGCTGGTACTGACATTGAGCGCCGCCAGCACCTGACCCGACGCATCATAGACCGGCACGGCAATAGAGCGCAGCCCCTGCTCCAGTTCCTGATCGACAATACACCAGCCCTGTTGACGAACCAGTTGCAAGCATTCAAGCAGCGCTTCGGGGGTGCGAATGGTCCGGCTGGTCTTGGGCTGCAGATCGACGTGATCCAGGTATTCCTGCAACGACACATCATCCAGCGCGGCCAACAGGATTCGCCCCATCGACGTGCAGTAGGCTGGCAAGCGCCCACCGACGGACAGGTCGACCGAGATCAATCGCTGAGTCGTTGCCGAACGAGCAATATAAAGAATGTCGTTACCTTCCAGCGTGGCCATGTTGCAGGCCTCGTGCAGGTGATCACTCATGCGGTCCAGATAAGGCTGCGAAGAAGTCGCCAGCGGCGTTGACGACAGATACGCATGGCCCAGGGTCAGAACCTTGGGCAACAACGAATAAGTGCGGCCGTCAGTGGTCGCGTAACCAAGCTTGATCAGCGTATGCAGACAACGACGCACCGCCGCCCTGGGGATTTCCGTGCGGTGGCTGATTTGCGCGATGGTCAGGTGCCGCTTGCGCTCCTGAAAGGCATGAATCACCGCCAGCCCGCGCGCCAGCGATGTCATGAAATCAGGGTCGCCGGTCAGCGCCTGAATGCGCTTGGCGGGCGACGCCACGATGGGCGGTGCCAATGAGGCAAAAGAATTACGCAGTTCATCGTTCATGGCCACACCCTCGGTAACACCCGCTCAGGCCTTGCAGGCCGCAGGTTTCGGATCTATCGGGGTGGTCGGACCACCCTGCGCTTGTGCGATTATCGAACAGGTGGCCGATAATCGCAATTGACCCGCTGTAAATATACTTATACCTTTAGCTTTGCCATGAAGTGACTTCTTGGAAATTACTGGTCAGGTACCCACTGAGAAGTCCAAGGCAGCGGCCTTGCTCACCAAGCAAGGCCGTTTTTATTGTGCACGCGGCTTTATTATTGCCTACGCTTGCAGCCTGCATGCCGCAACCTCTGCTCGATCCTCTTCCACACACCCAGCAAAAAACGCCAGCCCTCCCGGGTATAAGAATTTTTTAATTTCATCGCCGTCGCGGTGTCGCCGTTTGTGAAAATTTTGTTTATAAAAGTTCTGTCATATACATGCCCCACTGAAACTTCGGAACAATCGTACAAAAAAACCAGACATGTGAACTCATTCAACCTCTGTTGTTGACGTAACAGAACTTCTTGGAGATAGTATCCATCAGTTGGTTGGCAATACCCTCGTAACGATTGATCTGTGCAGGAATGGTCTGTTTCGACTATCCTGTCGACGTGCCGTCACGGTGCACGATCCAGCGCGATGGCCAGCAAGCCCGCCAACGCAAGCCCCGGTGCTTGAAATCAAACGACTGTCGCTACGACAACTGTTTCTCTGGTGCACGTAGCCGCAAGCAACAACAAGATGTCCAGCCACTTTTCGGGCAATGCCCGGACAGGCCACTGCCTGTAATGGGTTACAGGCTGGAGCGAACATACTTGCATTGTTTTGCGTAATCACCAGGCCCCTTTTGACTTGATCAGGTAATACAGTGACTAAAGATGAACTGCGCGCGGAACTTGAGCGCCAGGAGCAACGTTTCAAGGATGTCTACGGCGGAGAAATCACCACCTATGCCGCGCAGCCAGAACCGGAACGCAAGCCTTGGCGCAAGAGAGCCAGCCTGCTGGATCAGGCGTTCAAGCAAGAACTGCAAAAAATGGAAGAAGGTCTGAAAGAAGAGCCATGACATCGAGGGTCGCATGATCCCTGTCTGTTCGTCTCAACCTTCCAGCGTCCGCAATTACACGCCTCACTGCCTCATTGAGTATTCAACGAGGCGGCGCTCATGCGTCTTTTTTTTGGTTTGAGGCGACACCTCGCAGTGACGACAAGTCGTTCGGTATTTTTTCTGTCATAATCGCGCCCCCTTCAGACCCGGTCAGAAAACCTACATGATCGATTTATTCAGCGGGCTTGATGCCTGGGTGCTTGTGAGCCTGCTGCTCGCCCTGGCGTTCGTCCTCACCTTCGAGTTCATCAACGGCTTTCATGACACCGCCAACGCGGTGGCGACAGTCATTTACACCAAAGCCATGCCGCCTCATCTGGCAGTATTCTTCTCCGGTGTATTCAACTTCCTTGGCGTGTTGCTGGGCGGCGTGGGCGTTGCCTATGCGATTGTCCATCTTTTGCCGGTCGAACTGCTCATCAACGTCAACACCGGACACGGCCTGGCCATGGTGTTCTCGCTGCTGGCGGCGGCCATTACCTGGAACCTCGGGACCTGGTACTTCGGCATTCCGGCCTCCAGTTCACACACCCTGATCGGCTCGATTCTCGGTGTGGGCCTGGCCAATGCGCTGATCAACGGCATTCCGCTGGCCGATGGCGTCAACTGGCAGAAAGCGATCGATATCGGCGCCTCGCTGGTATTCTCGCCACTGGCCGGCTTTATCGTTGCCGGTCTGGTCCTGCTGGCGCTGAAATGGTGGCGCCCGCTATCGAAGATGCACAAGACGCCAGACCAGCGCCGCAAGCTGGATGACAAAAAGCATCCGCCGTTCTGGAATCGTCTGGTGCTGGTCATCTCCGCCATGGCGGTCAGCTTCGTGCATGGTTCCAATGATGGCCAGAAAGGCATCGGCCTGATCATGCTGGTGCTGATCGGCATCGTGCCGAGCCAGTTTGTACTCGACCTCACCAGCACGACCTATCAGATCGAACGCACCCGTGATGCAACCCAGCATCTGAGCCAGTTTTATCAGCGCAACAGCAGCACGCTGGGCGAGTATCTGGCGATGGGCAAAGCTGAAAAAGGCGACCTGCCGTCCAGTTCTGCGTGCAACCCGAAACAGACCGAACCGACCATCGACGCGTTGCTCGATCGCCTCAAGGGTGTGTCCGATTACCACTCGCTGGCCCCCGAAAGCCGCATCGAGGTGCGTCGTTATCTGTTGTGCCTGGACGATACCGCACGCAAGGTCGGTAAACTTCCAGACCTCTCGGCGCGTGAAAAATCCGATCTGGACAAACTGCGCAAGGACCTGACCACCACTACCGAATACGCCCCGTTCTGGGTAATTCTCGCGGTCGCCCTGGCACTGGGCATCGGCACTATGGTCGGCTGGAAGCGCGTAGTCCTGACCATCGGCGAGAAGATCGGCAAGCAAGGCATGACCTACGCACAAGGCATGTCGGCGCAGATCACCACCGCCTGCGCCATCGGCCTGGCCAACGTGTTCAGCCTGCCGGTTTCCACCACCCACATTCTGTCATCGGGTGTTGCGGGAACCATGGTCGCCAACAAGAGCGGCCTGCAAGGCGGAACCGTTCGCACCATCCTGCTGGCCTGGGTACTGACCCTGCCAGCGACAGTCGCCTTGTCCGCCGCCCTGTTCTGGCTGGCGTCCAAAGCTCTGTCCTGATTCACGGCCCTTCTGGCGGTGCGCATGTCGCACTGCCTCGAAGGGCTTGAATCACTTATTCCTTGCGCCCCTCAGTAACCACTTCGCCAGCCCCCTCTCCCTCTCTTGTATCTTCTGATTGCTGCAACTCGCGCCACAATGCCGCCGCGCCGTCGAAATCGGCACCGTTTTCCGGCGTCAGGGCAGCGGGGTCATAGCGACTGAGACAGCCTTCGCCTAGTGTGGCAGGGGCCGTGGATGTGGCTTTATCGAGAGGATCGGTCACGGGCGTTCACCTTGAGGGTTGCACCATTGCCGACGTCATGCGTCGGGGGCGCAGAGGGTGCGCCCCCGAAACGATAGATCAGTCGAAGACGACTGTCTTGTTGTCGTGTACCAGAACACGGTCTTCCAGGTGGGCACGCAGACCCCGAGCCAACACCATCTTTTCCACATCGCGGCCGAAGCGCACCATGTTTTCAATGCTGTCGCGATGGCTGACGCGGACCACATCCTGTTCGATGATCGGCCCGGCATCGAGTTCTTCGGTGACGTAGTGACAGGTCGCACCGATCAGCTTGACCCCGCGCAGCGAGGCCTGATGGTAAGGCTTGGCGCCGACAAACGAGGGCAGGAAGCTGTGGTGGATGTTGATCACCTGATGGGCGTATTCACGGCACAGCTGCGGCGGCAGAATCTGCATGTAACGCGCCAGAACCACAACATCTGCCTGATGATGACCGACCAGACGCGACACTTCGGCAAACGCCGGTTCCTTGTCTTTAGGGTCCACCGGCACGTGGTAGTAAGGAATGTCATGCCACTCGACCATGCTGCGCAGGTCCTGATGGTTGGAAATCACACAGGCGATATCGCAGTCGAGTTCGTCGCTGTGCCAGCGGTGCAGCAGGTCGGCCAGACAATGCGATTCGCGGCTGGCCATCAGCACGACGCGCTTCTTCTGCGCCGAGTCGGTAATGCGCCAGTCCATCGAGAATTCTTCAGCAATCGGCGTAAAGGCCTCACGGAACCCGTCCAGGTCAAAAGGCAGGGTATCGGCACGAATCTCGTGGCGCATGAAAAACCAGCCGCTGAGATTGTCCGAATGATGACTCGCTTCGGTGATCCAGCCGTTATGGGAGGCCAGAAAGTTACTGACTTTGGCAACGATGCCTACACGGTCCGGGCAAGCAATCACCAGACGAAAAGTGCGCATTGGGGGAAACTCCAGAACTTCGCAAAGCCGCCATTCTAGCGGCTGCGCAGCAAAACTGCAGTATCTGTGTTGCCTGAATGCGCAGGCCGAAAAGGACGCAGCTCAGGCAAAAGATTGCACCGTGCCAGTATCGGCGTTTACCGCGCACGCGGCTAAACAAGACCTCTAATAAGGAGGGCTTTATAGCGCGGTTCTTTTGAAGGAGGTCCGGTGCGTTCCTAGTTCAGACGTCTGTAGGACGTGTGTATATTGCTAAATAATTCAAATAAAACTTTTATTTAATGTTTACTTGCTCATTTACAGTGACTATTATTGTCGCACTGTATCCCTGCAACCCTTCACAACATAAGGTCGCCTCATGTCCCTGATCAACGAATACCGCGCCACCGAAGAAGCCATCAAAGAACTGCAAGCCCGTTTGAAAAATCTGTCGCAAGACGACAAACTGCAAACCGAGCTGGAATTCGAAGGCAAACTGCGCACGCTGATGGGCGAATATCAAAAATCGCTGCGTGACATCATTGCTTTGCTGGATCCGGACGCCAAGGTAAACAAGGCCCCACGTGGCGGCGCTGTTAAACCTGCCGGCACCAAGCGCGCTCGCAAGGTCAAGCAATACAAGAACCCGCACAACGGCGAAGTCATCGAAACCAAAGGTGGCAACCACAAGACTCTGAAAGAGTGGAAAGCCAAGTGGGGCAGTGACGACGTTGAAAGCTGGGCCACTCTGCTGGGCTAAGCGTCACAAGGTCGCTATACATTGCGATTGAAAAAACGCCAGCTTGCTGGCGTTTTTTATTGCCCGGCCTTTTTATACACCCAGGCGTTTACTCAGTTGAAGGGCATGATCCTGCCATTGCCGCAACACCTCCAACTGCTCTGGAGTGGCACTAAGCGAGCATTCATTCAGCGCGCTGGTAAAATCCTGCAAGGTAGTGGGCGCCCCCCATTCCGGGCTGCTCAGGCGCTTCCGACAGAAATCCTGCCAACGATGTTGCTCGTCGGCGCTCAAGGTCTCGGGAAAGTTGCGAGCGCGGTACCTGAATAACAAATCGGGCAAGCGAGCGTCATCAAACGGCCATGCGTCACGGGCCAACTGTTCTGGCTCGGCCTGTCGAACTTGCTCACACAACCGGCGATCACGGTCACCGATAAAGCCATCATATAATTGTTGCTCGGGATCTTCACTTGCAACGAAGTCATCCTTGCCGTACAGAACCTGCAATTTATCCTGCCAAACTTCGAGGCTTTCACTCAACTGCGCTGCGCGCGCCTGATAGCCTGCCATGTCCAGTTTCAGCCGCTGCTGATCTTCGCTGCGCAGTACGCCCAAGGGCGCGATCACCGGGCACCGGTTTATATGCAATAGTTTGAGCGGTACCGGCAATTCGCCTTCCTTCAGTGCATCAAGCCGGGTATATAAGCGCTGCTTGAGCGTTTCAGCGTCGCACTGCAACAACGGGGAATGATCCAGGTGCAGATCACAAACGATCAGCGCATTGCGATTATGCGGATGCCACGCCAGCGGCAGTACCACGCCCAGATAACTGCGTGCCGCGGAAAACCGTCCAGAAATATGCACCAGAGGTTTCATCAGGTGAATGTGCTCCTGGACTTTCTGTTTGGTGCGCAGCGTGAACAGGTAGTCATAAAGCCTGGGCTGTTTTTCGCGAATCAGACGCGCCAGAGCGATAGTTGCACGCACATCGGATAACGCATCATGGGCCTGCCCGTGATCAATACCGTTGGCAGCGGTCAGGCGTTCCAGTTTGAGCGTGACTCGCCCGTCCTGTTCGGGCCAGACAATGCCCTCGGGACGTAATGCATAGGCTGCGCGCACTACATCAATCAAATCCCAGCGACTGTTGCCGCCCTGCCACTCGCGCGCATAAGGATCGAAAAAGTTGCGATAAAAACTGTAGCGGGTGACTTCGTCGTCGAAACGCAACGTGTTGTAGCCGGCACCGCATGTACCGGGCGCAGCAAGCTCGGCGTGCACGCGAGTCATGAAGTCCGCCTCGCACAAGCCTTTTTCTGCCAGCGTGGCGGGGGTTATGCCGGTGATCACACAGGCTGCGGGATGGGGCAGAATGTCGTCGCTGGGCTGGCAGTAAAGATTGACCGGAGGCGCTATTTCATTGAGCTCGGCATCGGTGCGAATTCCCGCCATCTGTAGCGCTCGATCGTTGCGCGGGTTGATACCGGTGGTTTCGTAGTCGTACCAGAAAATGCTGGAAGTCACGGGCTGATCCTGAACAGAAGACCCGCGAAGTGTAGGGCGTGATGGGTGTCATTGGCTAATTGGGTAAGGTCCTGCGCTTCAGGAAACGTTTTCTTACAGCTCGCGTATCAAATGGTCTGTTGCTTAGCTCCGCGGCGGTAGCTAGCATCGGCTCTGGTTTGAAGGAGCACCCTCACCAATCCAGACATGTCACCCCTTCCCTTTTTTTGCCAAGGAATGCAGCGCTGAACATGCAACTGGACACGCGCATCGAGATCGAGACGCCAGAAGGCATCGATATGGTTCTTCGCCCCGCAGGCCTTGTGTCCCGTGCGTTGGCGTTCGGCATCGACCTTGCCATTCGTGGCGCCCTGATTGGCGTGTTCTATCTGTTTCTGCAGTTCTTCGACAAGCTCGGCATTGGTCTGGGCGCCATTGTGTTTTTTCTGGTGAACTGGTGGTACATGGTGCTGTTCGAGGTGCTGAGCCAAGGTCGCACACCGGGCAAGCGAGCCCTGGGGTTGCGCGTCGTTCACGACGACGGCACGCCCATAGACTGGTCTTCATCGCTCATACGCAACCTGTTGCGCTTCGTCGACATGCTGCCTCTGGGCTATGGATTGGGAGCGGTCACCTGCCTGAGCCACCCTCGGTTCAAGCGCCTGGGAGATCTAGCGGCCGGGACACTGGTGGTCTACATCGACCGGCCGTTAACGCGCCCCGTCCTGCCGGAGGCGCAGCCGATTGTCGCGCCGTTTGCCCTGCATCTGGATGAACAGCGTGCTGTGCTCGGCCTGGCGGAGCGCCATGGAGATCTGTCCAGCGCACGCATTCAGGAGCTGGCCGCCATTCTTGCCGAACCACTGCGCATACCCGCAGGCAAAGCCGTCGCGCAGGTGAACGGCATCGCCCGCAACCTGTTGGGGCCACGATGAAGCAGAGCCTGTTTGAAACCCGTCATGGGGATGAGTGGCAACGCTTCGGGCATTCTCTTGACGCGCTGGAGAGTGGCAAGGCGGACGCCACCGCCAGCGAAACGTTTCCCGGCGACTACCGACGCATCTGCCACCACCTGGCGCTGGCCCAGGAGAGGGGCTACAGCAGTTATCTGGTCGATCCCTTGCATCAACTGGCCATGCGCGGCCACCAGCAGCTTTACCGTCACCGCAGCGCCGTCGGTGCCAGGCTGCTTGGCTTCGTTCTGGCCGGCTTCCCACGACTGGTTCGAGCCGAGTGGCGTTTCGTGCTGGTTGCCAGCCTGCTGTTCTTCGGCAGCCTGATCGGCATGGGGTTGCTGGTGTACGCTTTTCCACAACTGATCTACAGCGTCGTCAGCCCGGAACAGGTCGCTGACATGCAGAGCATGTATGACCCTTCAGCCAGCCGGATAGGCCAGTCCATCGACAGGGCCTCGGACGCCGACTGGATGATGTTCGGCTACTACATCATGAACAACATCGGTATTGCCTTTCAAACCTACGCCAGCGGTTTGCTGTTCGGGCTGGGCAGCCTGTTTTTCCTGTTTTTCAACGGATTGATGATCGGCGCGGTTGCCGGCCACCTGACTGGCATCGGTTACGGTCAGACCTTCTGGACATTCGTCATCGGCCACGGCGCCTTCGAGCTGACCGCTATCGCTCTGGCCGGGGCGGCGGGCCTGAAATTGGGGTGGGCCTTGCTGGCCCCCGGCAGGCTGACCCGAAGTGCAGCGCTGCGTGCGGCAGCCAGAACCAGCGTGCAACTGATTGGCGGGGTCATCCTGTTCCTGCTGATCGCTGCATTCATAGAGGCGTACTGGTCATCACTGACCTGGCCCGGAGCGCTTATCAAATATCTGGTGGGCACTGCCCTGTGGCTGCTGGTGGCCGCGTATCTGATTCTGGCAGGGCGTACCTTTCATGCGCCTGACTGAGTCGAACGTCGCCATACGCCCTCGTTCTCCTTGGGAGGCCATCGATCTGGGCGTACTGCTTGCCGGTCGGCATCGCGCCTTGCTGATGGGCAGTTGGGCTCTCGTCACGCTGCCGTTTTTCTGCCTGCTCAGCGTTCTGTTCTGGGATTACCCCTCGGCCGCCATTCTGTTGTTCTGGTGGTTCAAGCCTGCGTTCGAGCGCCTGCCACTGCTCATCCTGTCGCAATCACTGTTCGGCGCCACGCCGACACTCAGGCAAGCGCTAAAGGCCTGGCCTGCAACCCTGAAAGACCAGCTGTTGCCCAGCCTGCTATGGCGAAGGCTCAGCCTGAGTCGCAGTTTTCAACTGCCCGTGCAGCAACTTGAGCATCTGGCAGGCACAGAGCGCGCCCTGCGCATAAACCTGCTTAGCCAGAAAGACCTGCGCGCGGCACGACTGCTGACCATTGTCGGCGCACACCTGGAGTACGCGCTGTGGATCGGGCTGCTGTTCCTGCTCTATGCCATGATCCCGCAGCAAATCCAGACCGCCTGGCACTGGATCGACCTTGTGGATGTTGAAAACCAGTGGATCTGGATCGATCACCTGACCAACTTGTTTTATGCCTTGGCGCTGGTGCTCTGGGAGCCCGTTTATGTGGCGTGCGGCTTTACCCTTTACCTGAATCGCCGCACGGTCCTCGAAGCGTGGGATATCGAACTGGTTTTCAGACGCCTGCGCCAGCGCCTGATCGGCAGCGCTTACGTGTTGCTGATCGGTGTCGGACTGGCGCTCTCGACAGCACCCGCCCCGGTCCTGGCCGATCAGCAGAGCTACAGCTGCCCTCTGCCTGAAACCAACCAGACAGAACCCGATCCGTCCCTGGCTGCACCAGACGCCCCGCGTCTTACCCATCAGACGCTGACCAGCGAAGCCGCCCAAAGCGAGATACAGAGCGTGCTGCAGCACCCTCCCTTCAAGAACATCAAGACGCAAACAGCGTGGCGTTTTCCCGAAAAGGACAAAACTCGGCAGGCAGCTCGCGATCACGACAAACAGGGCTGGCTGATCACCTGGCTCGATAGGATCGCGCAGGCAGCGAGCAGCCTCGCCAGCCTGATCGAAGTGTTGTTGTGGGGGTTCGTCATCGGCTTGGCAGGCCTGGTGCTCTGGTACTACAGAGACTGGCTCAAGACGTTTGTAAGTCGCGCGCCCCGTAAAAAGACCAAAACCGCCCGCGCGGCACCAGAACAGCTTTTCGGCCTGCAAGTGAGTGCAGAAAGTCTGCCTGACGATGTTGCAGGCCAGGCAGAGCAACTGTGGAGCAGTCAGCCTCGCGAAGCATTGGGATTGTTGTACCGCGCTTTGCTGAGCCGCCTGCTAAGCGACTATCGGCTGCCGCTGAAAAATGCCGACACCGAAGGTCAGGTCCTTCTACGTATCGCTTCGCTCAATCAGCCTCTGCTGAGTGAGTTCAGCCAGAACCTGACCGCTCACTGGCAAAACCTCGCCTATGGTCATCGCCCCCCGCCGCCGCAGGCCCGGCAGGAACTGTGTGACGGCTGGCGTCGCCTGTTCAATGCGGCGGTGAAGGCATGAGCCAGCGTCTCGCACTAATGGTCTGGCTACTGCTGGCCCTGTCGTTGCTGACCGGCGCGGGGCTTTATCTGGGCCGAAATCTGGAGCGTTATGAGAAGACGGTCGACGAGGGTCCTTCTCCAGAGGCGAGAGCCAAGCCCTGGCTGGCGGCTGAACACTTCCTGCGCGGCCGTTCGGTGGAGGTGACTACCACTGACACACTGGCACAACTGCCCGATCCTAATCAGCGAACACAGACCCTGCTGCTGTTCAACGACCGGGCAGGCATGACGCCCGCGCAAACCGAGCAACTGCTGAACTGGGTCACATCAGGCGGGCACCTGCTGTTTGTCGCCGAACAACTCTGGGACGAGCAAAAGGGCCGCAGTGGCGATCTTCTGCTCGACAGGCTGCAGATTCGTCAATACCTCAGCAAAGACATCAATGCACAGGATCAACAGCTGAGCGACGCACAGCCCATGCTGCCCATCCCGCTGATGACGCCCGTGCCCAAACGCAAAAAGACGCCCTGGCCGGAATTGACCCGTCTGTACCTTGAAAACGAACGCGCCCCGGCCTACATGAGTTTCGACCCGGCGTTTCACCTGGAAGACCCGCAGGATCACGCGCAGTCCTGGGCCAACAGCGCCGACGCCACGCACTTGTTGCAGATCAGCCGTGGCAAAGGGCTGATCACGGTTGTGACTGACGCCGACCTGTGGAAAACCCACTCCATTGGCGAACATGACAATGCCTGGCTGCTCTGGTATCTGACTCAGGACAGCAAAGTGACCATGGTGCTGGAAACCGATCACGACACCTTGCTGACCCTGCTACTGCGCAATTTCCCTCAGGCGCTGCTGGCACTGGCCTTACTGATTGGCCTGGGCCTGTGGCATGTCGCCCTGCGCGAAGGCCCGCTACGCAAGCCAGCGTCACTCGCACGCCGCCAACTGACCGAGCACCTGCGGGCCAGCGCCGAATTCCTGCGCAGGCGCAGCGGCCAGCAAACACTGCTCAAGAGCCTGCAGCAGGACATCCTGCGCCGCGCCCGCCAGTTGCATCCGGGTTTCGAGCGGCTGGTGATCGCCGAACAATGGCAGGTGCTTTCGCGTCTCACCCGCTTGCCCACCAGCGCCATCAGCGACGCCCTGCGCCCTCGCCCGCCTCAGCGCCTTTCCCATAGTGAATTCACCCGTCAGGTGGCACAATTGCAAACCCTCAGGAATGCCCTATGAGCGATCAAACGCCAGCCCCATCAGGCAGCAACGACCCCCTTACCGAGACTGCGGTAGAGGCAACCAACACAGCAAGCACCCACACGCAGCAACGCCAGCGCGCCAGCCAGCTCGCCCAGGCATTGCGCAATGAACTGCAAAAAGCCGTGATTGGACAAAACGCAGTTATCGAAGATGTTCTGACCGCGCTGATCGGCGGCGGTCATGTACTGCTTGAAGGTGTGCCGGGGCTGGGCAAGACGTTGCTGGTGCGGGCACTTGCCAGTTGTATCAGCTGCGAGTTTGCGCGTATTCAGTTCACGCCGGATCTGATGCCCAGCGATGTCACCGGGCATGCCGTGTACGACCTGCAGACCGAGCAGTTCAAGCTGCGCAAGGGGCCGCTGTTCACCAACCTGCTGCTGGCGGACGAGATCAACAGGGCGCCGGCCAAGACTCAGGCTGCGCTGCTCGAGGCCATGCAGGAGCGGCAAGTGACGCTTGAGGGCCGCGCCCTGCCTATCCCGCAACCGTTCATGGTGCTGGCAACCCAGAACCCTATCGAACAGGAAGGCACGTACCCGCTGCCGGAAGCCGAACTGGACCGTTTCATGCTCAAGCTGCGCATGGATTATCCCGAGGCGCAGGAAGAGCTGGACATGGTGCGCCAGGTCACACGCTCAAGCCGTGCCGACATGCTCGATGTGCGCCCGCTCAGGGTCATCATGCAGGCCCGGGAGGTTCAGGTCCTGCAACGCATTGCCAGCGAGCTGCCCATTGATGAGCACGTGCTGGACTACGCCGTGCGACTGGCTCGCAGTACGCGGACCTGGCCCGGTCTGAATCAGGGCGCAGGGCCGCGCGCGTCGATCGCCCTGGTACGTGGCGGACGAGCCCGTGCGCTGTTGCGCGGCGGCGAGTTTGTAACGCCGGACGACATCAAGGGCTGCGCCCTGGCCGTGTTGCGACACAGGGTCAAGCTCTCGCCGGAACTGGACATCGAGGGCCTGTCGGTGGATCAGGTGCTCGGACAGATCCTCGATCAGGTTTCGGCACCGCGCCTGTGAAACAGGTCCTCAGACCGGCTGTTGCGATGCTGTACTGGCTCAGCGGGCTGGCGTGCCTTGCATTGCTGCTCGGTACGTTGCACGCGCTGGGGATCGACTACCCGGCAAAAATAGACAGCCTGTACTGGGGCGCATTGCTGGCCTTGGCGGGCCTTAGCCTGCTTGATGCATGCTGGCTGCTCAGACGTCCCTCGCCGCGTATCCAGCGCGAGCTTGCGGGCAGCCTGGCACTGGATCGCTGGAACGAAGCTCGACTTGATCTGCAGCACGACGGTGCCAAACCGCTCACGTTAAGGGTGTTCGACCACCTGCCGCAGGGCCTGGAGCATGAAGACCTGCCGCAAACCATCACCCTGCCTGCTCGCGGCAAGGGTAGCATCGGCTACCGGCTGCGCCCGTCAAGCCGCGGTCATTTCACGTTTGAACACTGCGAAATCAGTCTGCCGGGGCCGTTGCGGTTATGGACGGCACGTCGCCATGTGGCAGTGCAGAGTACGACCCGCGTCTACCCTGACTTCGCCCGACTCTACGGCGGCCAGCTACTGGCTGTGGATAACTGGCTTAGCCAGCTGGGCGTGCGCCAGTTGCAACGTCGCGGGTTGGGGATGGAATTCAATCAGCTGCGAGAGTTTCGTGAGGGCGACAGCTTGCGCCAGATCGACTGGAAGGCCACTGCGCGCCAGCGAACCCCCATCGCCCGCGAGTATCAGGACGAGCGCGATCAGCAGATCGTGTTCATGCTCGATTGCGGACGTCGCATGCGCAGTCAGGACGGCGACCTGTCGCACTTCGATCACGCACTCAATGCCTGCCTGCTGCTAAGTTATGTAGCGCTGCGTCAAGGCGACTCGGTGGGCCTTGCGACGTTTGCCGGTGAGCAGGACCGTTATCTGGCGCCGGTCAAGGGCGCGGGTCAGCTCAACCTGTTGCTCAACTCGGTCTACGACCTGCAAACCACCCGAAAACCCGCTGACTACAGCTCCGCCGTTCGGCAATTGATGGTGCGTCATAAAAAACGCTCACTGGTGGTGTTAATCACCAACCTGCGTGATGAAGACGACGAGGAACTGCTGGCGGCCGTCAGGCAACTCGGCAAGCACCATAGAGTACTGATTGCCAGCCTCAGAGAGGAGGTACTCGACAGCCTGCGTCAGTCGCCGGTGCAAACCGCTGATGAGGCGCTGGAATACTGCGGGGCCATCAGTTTTCTGAATGCGCGCACATCCCTGCACGACCGCTTGCGTGCACAAGGCATGGCAATAATGGACGCAAGGCCTAAGGAGCTGGGGCCACAACTGATTGCTCGATACCTGAACTGGAAGAAGGCGGGCACCCTATGACGCTCGACGTGCACGACGTCGAATCTGCCAGCCGGCAGAATCAGGCTGACGCTTCATAAGAAGGGTAAAAACAGAAATACCGCTGTAACAGCCGGATGAAGTCCAGATACTCCGCCGAGACCTGAGACAGCTCGAAGCCAGAATCGTAACTGCCTGGTGTCTCGTCTTCGTGACACCAAAGGCACTTGGCGCTGACCTCAAGCGTCTGTCCGACAGTGTTACCCGGCAGTTTCAGGCATAAATCGAATTTAGCCCCCACCAGCACCGGCAGATCGCTGATAAGCATCAGTCCTTCCCCGGACACATTACCCAGGCACCCCACCGGCTTGCCGGTATGGCGATTGAAAACCTGCAGATAGTCCTGCAATTGGTGCCGTTCGATTTTTCGCTCTTTATGCATGGCAGGCTGCCTTCCAAGGCCAATGTTGCGTTCACCTAACACCGTTTTCTTGCCGAGGACTTCGATTGCAAACGCTCCGGGAACGCTTTTGAAGCAGCTCGTTACAGTTAGTACGTTGGTAAACACAGCCTAGATCAGATTTTTTTTAAATCCACCCGAATACGACACCTGCCATCCAAACGAGGGTAACTACTTTGAAACGGATACGTTTCGCACAGGTGCCGGTGCGGGTACAGGCCTGGCGGGCTGAGCCTGGGGGTAGTGGCCCAGTTGAGCCAGCGTGTCGAGCCTAGCGCGCGCACGATACGCATATTCGCTGCCAGGGTACTGGTTCATCAGGAACTGATAGGTCTGCGCAGCATCGACGTACAGTTTTTGCCGCTCAAGGCACTGACCGCGCAGCATCGACACTTCCGGCTGCACATAGCGCCGCTCGCGACTCTGACGATCGACCTTGGAAAGATCGAGCATCACCCGGTCACAATCGCCCTCCTGATAGGCCCGGTAGGCGTGATCCAGGTTGGAGTTCATTGCCCAGCGGGTGCAACCGCTGAGCGCAGTCAGTAATACAACAATCGTTACAATACGCATGGGAGTCTCCTGTTCTCTGCGCTGTATCGGCCTGACAGCCCGTTTCTTCAAGCAAATCGAGCGCCGACTGTCAGCCGATTGCCCGCCACGACGGCAGCACCATAGTGCAAAGGAACAATGACTAAAGCCCCGGACAGGAGTAGCCTCTCGCTGCGCTTCAATTAAGGAGTTTGTGCATGACCGTTCGCCGCACCAAAATCGTCGCCACACTTGGCCCTGCCAGCAACTCGCCGGAAGTCATCGAACAACTGATCCTCTCGGGTCTGGACGTTGCTCGTCTGAACTTCTCTCACGGTACTCCGGATGAGCACAAGGCACGCGCCAAACTCATCCGCGAAATCGCCGCCAGACACGGGCGCTTCGTCGCTCTGCTGGGCGACCTGCAGGGTCCTAAAATCCGTATCGCAAAGTTCACCGACAAGCGAATCGAGCTGAAGGTCGGTGATAAGTTCACCTTCTCGACGGCTCACCCGCTGACCAGTGGCAACCAGCAGATCGTGGGTATCGACTACCCGGATCTGGTCAAGGATTGCGGCGTAGGCGACGAGCTGTTGCTCGACGACGGTCGCGTGGTCATGCGCGTCGACACCCAGACCGCACACGAACTGCACTGCACCGTGCTGATCGGCGGTCCGCTGTCCGACCACAAAGGCATCAACCGTCGTGGTGGTGGCCTTACCGCTCCGGCGTTGACCGAAAAAGACAAGCAGGACATCAAGCTCGCTGCCGAAATGGACCTGGATTACCTGGCCGTTTCCTTCCCGCGCGATGCCGCCGACATGGAATATGCTCGCCAGCTGCGTGACGAATCCGGTGGCACTGCCTGGCTGGTTGCCAAGATCGAACGCGCTGAAGCGGTCGCCAACGACGAAGTGCTCGATGCACTGATCCGTGCCAGTGACGCTGTGATGGTTGCCCGTGGCGACCTGGGCGTTGAAATCGGCGACGCCGAACTGGTCGGTGTTCAAAAACGCATCATTCTGCACGCACGTCGCCACAACAAGGCGGTGATCGTCGCCACGCAGATGATGGAGTCGATGATCTCAAGCCCCATGCCGACCCGCGCCGAAGTGTCCGATGTGGCCAACGCCGTGCTCGATTACACCGACGCCGTCATGCTCTCGGCAGAAAGTGCGGCAGGTTCCTACCCGGTCGAAGCCGTACAGGCCATGGCACGTATCTGCGTAGGCGCTGAAAAGCACCCGACCGGCAAGACGTCCAGCCACCGTATCGGTCACTCGTTCACGCGTTGCGACGAAAGCATCGCGCTGGCCGCCATGTACACCGCCAACCACTTCCCTGGCGTGAAGGCGATCATCGCACTGACCGAAAGCGGCTACACCCCGCTGATCATGTCGCGCATCCGCTCCTCGGTGCCGATCTACGCGTTCTCTCCGCACCGTGGCACTCAAGCGCGCGCTGCGATGTTCCGTGGTGTCTACACCGTGCCGTTCGACCCGGGAGCCCTGCCGCCAGGTCAGGTCAGCCAGGCCGCCGTCGACGAACTGCTCAAGCGTGGCCTGGTCGAGCAAGGTGACTGGGTCATCCTGACCAAGGGCGACAGCTACCACACCATCGGTGGCACCAACGGCATGAAGATCCTGCACGTTGGCGACCCATTGGTCTGATAGCACTGGTCTTATAGCTCGGCGCTGCAAGCCAAGGCCCCGTCTCGCAAGAGCCGGGGCCTTTTTTATCAACGTGCCGATTCACTCCCGCGCCACAAACACATCCGCCAGCAACTGATTACGCGGCAGCCCTGCCAGATACAGCCGCTTGGCAAACAGCTCCACGCTGTCGGCACTGCCACACAACAGCGCCATCGCATGCCGCGACAACAGGCGCAGTTCGGCCAGGGTTGTCTGAAGTGTCTGCGCGGTGATCAGTTGAACCAGCACCTGTGGATGACGTTCAGCCAAGGCCTGTAACTCATCGGCCAGGTAATGTGCCTGGCTGTCGCGGGCCAGATGAATCAGACGCAGGGTGCCTTGATGCTCCTGACGCAACGCCTCGCGCAGCACGCCCCATAAAGGCCCGAGACCGGTGCCTGCCGCCAGCAGCAGCAACGGCTTGTCCTGCCAGTCAGGGTCATAACGCAGCGCCCCGCCGCGCAGTTCGCCAAGCCGCATGTCGTCGCCAATCTGCAACTGGCGGGCGGCATCACGGAATGCACCGGGCAAACCGCAATCGATATGAAATTCCAGAAACGCATCCTCGCCCGGAAGACTGGCCAGCGAGTAAGGTCGAGCAATACCGCTTGCGGTCCACAACACCTGATGCTGCCCAGCGCTGTAGCGCAAAGGGCGCAACGGTTCCAGGCGCAAGCGCAGCACCGTAGGGCCAAGCCAGTCGCAGCCCACGACCTTCGCCGGCAAGCCATCGCGCCGAGGGTCGAACACCTCGACGGTCAGATCCCCCACCACTCGGCACTGGCAGGCAAGCCGCCAACCCTGCTGGCGCTTTTCAGCGGGCAAGGCCTCGGGCAATGCGTCCTCAGGCTCACCCTTTACGCAGCGCACCAGGCACGCATGACAACTGCCGGCACGGCAACTGTACGGAACCGGCACACCGGCATGGTTCAGGGCGTCGAGCAGGTTGCCGGCCGATGGCACCGACCAGCTACGCTCACCCACATGCAATTGAGGCATTCAGACGCCCTGCGCAGAAAATAACAGCGATTGTACAGACTGGCTTGTCGGGCGGGTTATACTGCCGCGCCTTTTTGCGCCCGCTACGGCTACCCTGACAGCTCTGGTTCAAGCCGCAGTTCCAGACTGCCGCCGATAGCGTAATTGAATGTTCCCGTCCTTACAGAGGAGCGCGCCGCATGACCGTGATCAAGCAAGACGACCTGATTCAGAGCGTTGCAGATGCACTGCAGTTCATTTCCTATTACCACCCCGTGGACTTCATCCAGGCCATGCACGAGGCGTATCTGCGTGAAGAATCGCCTGCCGCCCGCGACTCCATCGCCCAGATCCTGATCAACTCGCGCATGTGCGCGACCGGTCATCGCCCGATCTGCCAGGACACCGGCATCGTCACGGTTTTTGTGCGCGTGGGTATGGATGTTCGCTGGGACGGCGCCACCATGGGCCTGGACGACATGATCAACGAAGGCGTGCGTCGCGCTTACAACCTGCCTGAAAACGTCTTGCGTGCCTCGATCCTTGCCGACCCGGCAGGCGCTCGCAAAAACACCAAGGACAACACCCCGGCCGTTATCCACTACTCCATCGTCCCGGGTAACACCGTGGAAGTGGACGTCGCGGCAAAAGGCGGCGGTTCAGAAAACAAATCGAAGATGGCGATGCTCAACCCGTCCGACTCGATCGTCGACTGGGTTCTGAAAACCGTTCCGACCATGGGCGCAGGCTGGTGCCCCCCGGGCATGCTCGGCATCGGCATCGGCGGCACCGCAGAAAAGGCCGCGGTCATGGCCAAGGAAGTGTTGATGGAGTCCATCGACATTCACGAACTGAAAGCCCGCGGCCCGCAAAGCCGTATCGAAGAGATGCGTCTGGAGCTGTTCGAGAAGGTCAACCAGCTGGGCATTGGCGCTCAGGGCCTGGGCGGCCTGACCACCGTGCTCGACGTCAAGATCATGGATTACCCGACCCACGCCGCGTCGCTGCCGGTGTGCATGATCCCCAACTGCGCCGCCACCCGCCACGCGCACTTCGTGCTCGACGGCAGCGGCCCTGCCTCGCTGGAGGCTCCATCGCTGGACGCCTATCCGGAAATCGTCTGGGAAGCCGGCCCATCGGCCCGCCGCGTCAACCTCGATACTCTGACCCCGGAAGAAGTACAAAGCTGGAAACCGGGCGAAACCGTTTTGCTCAATGGCAAGATGCTCACCGGCCGCGACGCAGCGCACAAGCGCATGGTCGAAATGCTCAACAGGGGTGAAACCCTGCCGGTAGACCTCAAGGGTCGCTTCATCTACTACGTCGGCCCGGTTGATCCGGTACGCGAAGAAGTCGTCGGCCCGGCCGGCCCGACCACGGCCACCCGGATGGACAAGTTCACCCGGCAGATCCTCGATCAGACCGGGTTGCTGGGCATGATCGGCAAGTCCGAACGCGGCCCGACCGCCATAGAAGCGATCCGTGACCACAAGGCCGTGTACCTGATGGCCGTTGGTGGTGCTGCCTATCTGGTGGCTCAGGCGATCAAGAAATCCCGCGTCGTGGCCTTCGCCGAGCTGGGCATGGAAGCGATCTACGAGTTCGAGGTTAAGGACATGCCGGTGACCGTTGCCGTCGACAGCACCGGTGAATCCGTTCACATCACCGGCCCGCAGATCTGGCAGAAGAAGATCAGCGACAGTCTGGCGGTGGAAGTGCAGTAAGCAGCAATGTCAGCAAGCCCGGCCAACAAGCCGGGCTTGCTGCATTAGCTTCTGAGTGCCGCGCCTTGCCCCACGCAGTCATTCGCCACTACATCGAATACAGACGCACTGGAACGGCATGTTTTTTGAAAAAAGCTACGGTTGAAGGATCAGACCTTGCCGTGTCCAGATCAGAGAACTTCTCGAACTTCAAAAACTTCATATCTCGCCATTTTACGGGGGCATGCGACTGCCATTCTATATAGCTGGAGGATCCAGATCCGGGTTCGGCGTTATCGTTTTTACCCAAGCCCTGAGTGAGCGCTTCCCAAGTACAAGGAAGCATGCTGGTTACCAAGGGAAACACATTTCCAGACGAAGCCAGGACATCCAGGGAGACTTTTGAGCATAGGCTGTCGGCTCCTGTAAACGTCATATAGGACCTCGCCTGGTCTGACAGGTGAAAAGCCGCACTACCGTGGCTAGGTGCACCGCCTGCACCGCTATGCCTGTCGACCTGAAGAGCACCGTAAAGAGGACGTCGAGTTCCCTTGTTTTCTTGCGCTCCAGTCAGGGCTGCTCTACGAACAAGCTCAGACGACGAATCGCCATACTTAAACATCAGATTTTCGAATTTATCTCTCCTGCGCGTCCAGCTGTCCTCATGCGTTAGTGTATGCCACCTATTAATCATTCCCTCGCCCTTCAACCGTCCAAGCTTTTCTGGCTGTATATTAAAGGTCATCGGAGCTGTCTCAAGAACCCCGCTCACCGCCTCCAGGAGTTCTCCCACACTTCCTGAAGACGTCGCCCCCGTGCGCTTTTTCAATGATTCGATGGCGCTTTCCTTATCCCTTTCCCTCCGCTCCATTATTCTGGGTTGAAGATACGTATCAAAGTGCAGCTTGCTCGCTTCGGCAGCCTGCTTCGCAGCGTTGCTTCGCTCACCAAACAAGCCGGTGTTGTCGACCATGAGTACCGGCGCATTGCCAACAAAACGGTACAGATTCAACCCATCCACATCCCCCGCCGGGTCCGGATTGATCCACCGCTGCAACCACGGCGCGTAATACCTGAACCCGTAATAATAAAGCCCGCTGGCATCGCGCTCTTTACCCGAATAACGCACGGTCTTGTACTTGGCTTCCACTGCACTACGCGCCGCCCACCAGGCCGTGCCGCCAAAGGGGTAATAACTTTCCTGGCTGATCAGACCGCCTTGCTGATCAAGCTCCAGCGTGCTCGAGCCCAGATGATCACCCAGGCTGTAACGCACCTGATCGTTCACAATGGAATCCGGTTTTCCAGCCTCCCAGTGCAACACCCGCACACTGTTGCGACCCGCCTGAGCCGTAACGACATGAAGGATTTCGCCATCGGCCGTGGTCCGGATTTCCAGCCCCGGCAGGTAGCGAACTTCGTTGGTCAGTGTGCGACCTGATGCCTGCGAGGTGCTGATCTTGCGACAACGTTGACCCTGGCCGTCATAGACATAGCGTTCGTCATCGTTCGGCTCGTCTTCACGTTGCACGGTGGTGATGTGCTGCAACTGATTACGCGCATCCCAGCTCATGGTCTGCCCACGCACGAGCTGCAACAGGTTGCCGTTGGCGTCGAAACTTGTGGCGAAATCCACTTCTCCTTCAGCGTCGGGCAGGCTGCGATTGCTGTCGGGATCAACGTGCATGTTGCGGGTGAAGTCGTGCGCGCCCTCGTGGCGCATTTGCAGCAGGTTACCCGCAGCGTCGTAGCTGTAACGCTGTGTGTAGTTGCTGACCTGACACGGATCATCCGTCGGCAGAGATTGCAGGCCCGGCAACGCCGGGCCATGGCTGGCACCGTTGCTGACTTCACGGCCGCTGGCTTCGATCAGTTGATACAGCGTGTCGTACTCGAAGCGACTGATCGGTTCGATAAGCTGGTTGTCACAATAGCGGTCTGGCTGGGACGCATCGTTGACCACCAGAACATTACCGACCGGGTCATAGCTGTAAATCAGCTTTTGCAACAGCGCGCCATCCGCCGCCATCGCGTTGAGCGCACCGAGCCGACTGTCCTGCGGATCATATTGGAAATGACTGACAACACCATTGCCCGCCGTTTCCTGCTCGACTTGGTCAAGCGCGTTGTAACGTATTTCACTGACCAGCGTCTGCGTCTGTGCGGCACCGGCCAATGTCAGTTCAGCAGTTTTCAGCTGCCCAGCGACGGTCATGCCAAAGGCCTGCGTGTTGCCCATGGCATCGGTCTGCACGAGCACTTCGCCCAGCGCATTGAAACCCCAGCGGGTTTGCAGCCCGACAAGCTCAAGCAGCGCATCGCGCTCTGCTTCGGCCAGCGGCCAGTCCGGACTTTCAGGCGCTTGCAAAAAATGCCGTTTCTCACCCAGCGCATCGCCAAGCAGGCCGTAATCATGCGGCAAACGCGAGCCTGCCGTATCGTCATGGCGAATCAGTTGATTGCACTGGTTATGCTCAACGGCGTCGGCGCCACCATAGGCCAGGCGTTCGACGACAAGCCCCTGCTCTGTCACAGAGACCGGGCGCAGCGAACTGTCGTATTCCATCAAGCGCTGAGTGCCTCGCCCGTCCCGGCTTTCAAGCAACTGCCCTGCCTCGCCCATCAGGTTCAGTCGCCAACCCGAGTCGACGCTTTCGCTCAGCAAGGCCGCTCCGGACAGACTGAACCTGACCACCCGATTTGCCGGGGTCTGCGCTTCGGTTTCCGAGCGACTGAACAGACGCGGATCACGACCGACAACCGGACGCCCTGCCCAGTCATAGCGCTGATGGGTCACCTGCGCGCAAAGAGGCTGCCCGGCCACAGTTCGACAGAACTGCACGCTACGCACGGCCAGCGCACGTGGTTCAATGACCACCAGTATCGGCGTATTGCTGTGCACAATCGAACTCATGACCTTCATCCATGAAAGTTTGATATGACCTTATTCCCGGCGATGGGCGTGCAGCAATAAAAACTGTCAGCCTTGCCCATGCCGGATGGCATGGATAGCCCACTGCCGGCATTATACCAATGCACCCCAGCTTCTCAGACGGCCTTTCACAGCCGACTCCGCAAGCATGAAACTTAACATTGCCAAGCTGTCTGCATTGTTCATCAATAGATTGGTTCGTACTCCGGGATCGCTCAAACGCTCGACTTTCAGGTCCTGCATGCTCTTGACCTTGAAAAGTTCCATGGCTCTCTCGGCACCTAGCACATTCTTTTGCATCATGCGCTCGACGCTTCGAAACATGTGCGGATTTTTTTGACCATAAGAATATTCCATCGCCGACTGAAGCCCGCCCTCAAGGTGCGTCAGGTAGCGCTCCTCACTTATAGCGGCTTCCTTTTCATCCCGTAAGCCGGGAGCCAGGTACCCGAAATCAAGAATTTCGTTGTCGCGGACGATGTGGGACACTTCATGCCCCAGTGTGATTGATGTGCCCGCCACATGATGCTTTAAAAAGTCTTCTACTATGAATATGCGTTTATGCTGATCTTCGAGGTCAATAAATGCATCCGTCCCCGGATAGCTTTTCATCACAGCAATCTGATTGTACTGCTCCCCTCCTTCATCATATTCTTTCAGCATGGCCGCCGTTGCAGTGTATGTTTCAACCACCTCGCCAAGCCTCTCCTTGACGCTGTCCCCCAACACATAACTCACCAGCATTTCAGGCATGTCCGCCAACGCCGGAGCGGCGAGAATTGTTGAGCTTTCATCAAAGGCAAGGTGAGCGAGCTTAAAAGCCTTGTCCATATAATTACTTTCAGTGTTTGGAAGCCTTGATATTTCGCTTCTACCACGTGCAAGAATGCGGGTATCAAGTAACACGTCACGCTCGACACTGTCTCGCCGTCCACGATAGTCGCCGGCGAGCCCAGAGGGGTCCACGCAAGCTGCCGGACTATTCCCAACCATTGCATAAAAATTCAACCCATCCACATCCCCCGCCGGGTCCGGATTGATCCACCGCTGCAACCACGGCGCGTAATACCTGAACCCGTAATAATAAAGCCCGCTGGCATCGCGCTCTTTACCCGAATAACGCACTGTTTTGTACTTGGCCTCCACTGCACTGCGCGCCGCCCACCAGGCCGTGCCGCCAAAGGGGTAATAACTTTCCTGGCTGATCAGGCCGCCTTGCTGATCAAGCTCCAGCGTGCTCGAGCCCAGATGATCACCCAGGCTGTAACGCACCTGATCGTTCGCGATAGCGCCTGGTTTTCCTGCTTCCCAGTGCAACACCCGTACTCTGTTGCGACCCGCCTGAGCCGTAACGACGTGGAGAGTTTCTCCATCGGCCGTAGTACGAATTTCCAGCCCCGGCAGGTAGCGAACTTCATCGGTCAGTGTGCGACCTGATGCCTGAGCAGTACTGATCTTGCGACAACGTTGACCCTGGCCGTCATAGACATAGCGTTCGTCATCGTTCGGTGCGTCTTTACGCTGCACAGTGGTGATGTGCTGCAACTGGTTACGCGCATCCCAGCCCATAACCTGCCCGCGAACCAGTTGCAGCAGATTGCCATTGGCATCAAAACTCGTAGCGAAATCCACATCCCCGTCATCGTCCGGCAGGCTGCGATTGCTGTCCGGTGCAACGTGCATGTTGCGGGTGAAGTTGTGTGCGCCTTCGTGGCGCATTTGCAGCAGGTTACTCGCAGCGTCGTAGCTGTAACGCTGTGTGTAGTTGCTGACCTGGCAAGGATCGAGCGTCGGCAGAGATTGCAGGCCCGGCAGCGCCGGACCATGGCTGGCCCCGTGTCTGATCTCCCGCCCCGTGGCTTCGATCAACTGATACAACGTGTCGTAACAGTAACGGTTTATCGGCTCGATACGCTGATTGCCGCAATACCGGTCTGGTTGCGAGGCATCGTTGATGAGTAGAACGTTACCTGCCGGGTCATAGCTGTAGTTCAGTTTTTGCAACACCGAGCCGTCGGCAGATAGCGCACTGAGCTCAGTCAGCCGACCGTCCTGTTGGTCATACAAATAGCGACTGACCACGCCATTTCCTGCCGTCTACTGCTCGGCCTGATTGAACGCGTCGTAGTGAATTGCACTGACCAGCGTTTGCCGCTGTGCCGTATTGGCCAGGGTCAGTTCAACAGCGTGCAGTTGCCCAGCCACACCGTGACTGAAACGCTGGACATTACCGTTTGCGTCAGTCTGCGCCAGGTCCTCGCCCTGCGCGTTGAAAGCCCAGCGCGTCTGCAGGCCGACCGGCTCGAGCAGTGCATCACCATCAGGCTCGGCAAGTGGCCAGTCCGGGCTGTCGGGCGACTGCAGGAAGTACCTTTTTTCGCTCAACGCCCTACCCGACAGTCCATAGTCCAGCAGCAAACGCGAGCCTGCCGTATCGTCATGGCGAATCAGTTGATTGCACTGGTTATGCTCAGCAGTGGCAGGCCCGCCATAAGTGAAGCGCTCGGTCATTCGGCCTGATTCGTTGATCGCCAAAGGGCGCAACAGCCTGTCGTATTCGATCTGGCGCGGGTTGTCACGTCCGTCACAGCTGTCGACTAACTGCCCCGCTTCGCCGTTCAGGCTCACCCGCCAACCTGAGTCGACACTGTTCGATAGCAGCAAAGCCCCGGACAAGCTGACGATTTGCATCAGGTTCACAGGCGCACAGACACTGTATTTCAAACGACTGGAAAAACGTGGATCGCGACTGGCGATCAGTCGCCCGGCCTTGTCGAAATAGTGCTGCGTCACCCTGGCTTCAACAGGCTGACCATCAGCGCCACGATAGAACTGCACACTGCGTACCGGCAGGCCCCGTGAATCGCTGACCGCCAATTGCGGCGTGTTGGTGTGCATGATCGAGTTCATCCTTGAAACCTCTATCCGCCGTTAGTGACGCCCTTCAACCATAACAGCAGACAAATGGACGCACGCTGTTTGGTCAAGAACCAATAGGCATAACCTTTGGGCAGTCAATCGCCAATGAATATACCTCCAGCGTCGGGCGCTAATGCTTTGTTTTGCCGGGAAATTCTTAGTGTTGTTGATGGTTGACTGACACTTTTGTCAGCTAGACGCGAGCGCCATGCTAAACAAGGCTGTGTCATGACCACTGGAGCGCCGGACATGACCGAGCAACCCTTCTCCCTTCTACGCAACCTGGCCCGAACCGGGAACGACACGCACGAACATGGCGATGACACGTTATCGTTCATCAACGCGATGGAAAAACTGAACATCCATTCAGTGTTCGATATCGTACGGCGCTCCAAAAGCGCTTTTGTTCACGAACTCTCACGTATCAGTGATGCTGATGCAGCGCTCGCCTATGAAAACGCTCGCTGTTACGCCACCCAGATCGTGCGCCTGTATCGCAATCAACTGCTGTCCTCAGGCCGAACCCAACAGCTGACGCGGCGCACCGGCGTGCGTTCGCTGGTAGACATCGGGCCTGGCTTCCCTAATCTGTTCAAGGAGAACTGGGATCTGTTTTGCAAGGTGGGTGCAATCGAGGCCAAGGATTCGCCAGTGGCGTACCTGACGTCCTTGTATCGTTTTGCTATGGAACAGCTGGAAGGCAGCGTGGCGGAACCGAGCCGAATCAAACTCGATGAACGACGGCCTGACCTCAAGGATCTGTTGATCGATCAACAAAGCACCTTCACGCCAGTGCCTACGCTGCATATCGTCAATCAGGTGTTAAGTAAAGCCATCAACGCCTACGTGGACACGGTGCCTGAAGACAAGGGCAAGACTATTTACC
Organism: Pseudomonas sp. CFBP2511; assembly: GCF_030209255.1. Classification (NCBI taxonomy): domain Bacteria; kingdom Pseudomonadati; phylum Pseudomonadota; class Gammaproteobacteria; order Pseudomonadales; family Pseudomonadaceae; genus Pseudomonas; species Pseudomonas sp. CFBP2511. Next base: position 135,290 of record NZ_JARVSI010000021.1, read on the forward strand.
AATTGGTGGCCGAGAAACAACACCCGTTTCAGTTTCCTTACAACTTTCACTTTCAACAGATAACGCTGGGGCTGGCAGGCAAAAAGCCGATGCTCGGTGAGCTGAGTTATCACGTCAGCCTTGAAGTTCCGGCGACCTCGACGCCGACTGACGAGTTTGGAAAAGTGCAGCAATCCAGCGCCATCGCACAGGCGCTGATGAGCGGTTTAAGTCCTGAACAACAGGCAATCGTGCTTGAACCTGCACTGACGACTCAGCCGGAAGTCATCATTCCGTTCTTCAAAACCAAATACAACATCGCTTACTCAGACGACGCCAGCAATCCGCTCAATAGCCTTGATACCTTCATGGCCAAGACCGAGCTCGACAGCGATGCCGTGGAAGCACTTCTTGCCATGGGCGGTCATACGCCTTACCCCTCGCCCAATATCCAATCGGCTGGACAAATTGCCGGGGGGAAGCCGTCACATGATGAAGGCGCTGCTGCAATCGTGAGTCGCTTTGGGGCTGGATACGTCAATGGCACAGCCGCCGATCCAGCGATGGGGCTTCGCAAGGACATTGATGGTGTCGTATACCTGACCAACACCAGCGTGGACCGTTTCGACCGCCTGCAACGCATGATCCGTCTGCAGCGCTGGACAGGCATTTCTTTCACAGCGCTGGACACGTTGGTCATGGCCGTCATTCGCTCCGAAGGCGCCGTGAACCCTCAGATGGTGCTGACGGTAAATACGCTGCGCGCACTGGGAACCTATCGGTATCTGAACAAACGTTACGGCCTCGCGCCTGGTGAGTTTGCAGCCTTTGTTCACCAGATGCCCGGCGAGGCAAACGACGGACGCTTGCCGATGTTCGACCGGGTATTCAACAACCCTGCATTGTTCGATACCCCGCTGGTGCTGGATGGGTCGATTCTCGACCTCGATCAGGACAGTAGCGAGCACGTCAAAGCTCGCGCTCAATTGAGCCGAGCCTTGCATTTGTCCAGCACTCATGAGGGCCTGAGGCAACTGGCCATCGATGTTCGCGAACTGATTGGCAACGCGCCCACTGACTTCAGACTCAACGTCAGCATGATCTCTTCGCTGTACCGCCAAGCCCGCATTGCTTCGATGTTCGGTCTGACCACTGCGCAATGCCGGGCATTGATCGACCTGCTAGGCTCTCTGTCTTTTCGGAAAAAGGTGGTCTCAGGTCAACTCGACGACACCGAACCGGACGTGCTCGATATCCTGATGCAACTGGACTGGGCAGTCACATGGCTCGAAGCGTCTGATCGAGACGTCACCACACTGCGACGTCAGGCAGGCTGGGACATGACCGAAACAATAGTCACGCAGGAACTGACTGTTCAGCTTGAGCAATTAACCAATGATGCGCGCCTGGCTGTAGTGAACAGCGACCAGCTGGCATCCCTTGATTTGCCAAGCAAGGATGACCAAAACAACACCATCAATTGGTGGTTAATCCTCTCTTACCTGATCGACGAATCAGGGCTGGTCAGGACTCAGCCGCTGCACGAGGAACCCGCGGTCAGCATCCGCCGCACCCTGCATGAACGCTTGTCCGCCATAGCCATCGCGGAACCCCTTGCAAGCGAAGTCGAAGCCAGACTTGCAACGTTCGTATTGAACGGCTATCGGAATCAGCATCGGCTGGTGGAAGAGCTGTTGCTGACCCTCACCGGTTTGCCGCCGGACCGTTGCGAGCCGGTGATACGCTGGGCAGGCAGCGACGTAAGCAAGTTTCTCGCTGCGTTACTTTGGGATAATGGCGTCATTCAGACACTCTCGACGCTGATTCGCTATTCAGAAGTCAGCCAGCAACTGGGGCTGAGCGCCCGGGCACTGCGCACTTTTTTGATCAATCCACGCTGGCTGTACGCAGGCTCAGAAGGCCAGTTTTATCTCTCACCGAACAGTCTGTATTTGCTCGACCGTTACAGCAACTGGCGCGACAACTGCGGTTACCCGGAGGAAGCGCTGCTTGAGTATTTCAAGCAAGCCAATGACCCGCAGCGAGACGCTACACAATGTGCTGCGCGGCTGGCGTCACTGACAGGCTGGACGTCATCTGAAGTGCTGGCCGCAAACGCATTGCTGACCGGGTCAGATCGTATCGCTTCCAGCATGCACGAAGTGGACTGGTTAAGCCGGATGCACAGCGCCAGTGATGTCACCGGCCTTTCGGCAAGACAATTACTGTCGGCTACCGACCTGACAGCGACCAGCACGGCCTCGCACTGGAAGTCCGTAGGCGAAGCCGTGATAGCCGCCAACCGTTAAGCCGTGAGCATTAACCTGTTCAATGCCATGGAGGCCTGATCATGTCCGATACCCTTGAAAGCCGGCTCAACGAATCCTTTCGCGATGCGCTGGTAGCTTACTATCTGAGTGAGGTCGTACCCAACGACCCTATGCTGAAGCGCCTGGGCCTGGACCAGCGCTTGAAAACCGCCAATGACCTGTATGAGTTTTTTCTGCTCGACAATCAGGTCAGCAATGAAGTCCAGACCAGTTATGTCGCGTCGGCAATGAGCAGCCTGCAGCAGCTCATCAATGGCACGTTACTGGGCATGGAGCCGGGCTATGAAACGCTGCTGCCGACCGAAGCGCGCTTTGTCGAGTGGCGTGAACGCAGCAGTCAATACCCGATCTGGGCGGCCAATATGCAATTGGCACTGTATCCGGAAATCTATATTTCTCCGGCATTGCGCTTGAAGAAGTCCGGCTACTTCACGCAACTGGAAAACGATATCAATCAGAACAGGATCAATATCGACACGGCGCAAGATGCGGTAAAAGCCTACCTGGCCAGTTTTGAAGAAGTCGCCAACCTGACGATCATCAACGGCTACATCGACAGCGACCGATTCGCAGAAGGCAAGTACTACTTTATCGGCAAGTCGCGCGCCGAGAACATTTATTACTGGCGCACGGTGGACATGAATGAGCGTGCCTACCAGGAAGGCACTGAAGGGGCGAAGTTCGACAATCCGACACCCGGTGCCTGGTCCGACTGGAAGCGCGCCGAGATCGGCATCAATGCCAATACACTGGAAAGAACCATTCGCCCGGTGTATTTCAACAATCGGTTGTTTGTGACGTGGGTGGACCTGGTTCACGTGACCGAACAGGTAGCGGTTACGCTGCCCGAAGGCACGGTTAAGCCAGGCGCCGATGGCAGTATCCCCATCACCCCACCGGCTGACATCGCGCCCTTGACGGTGATCACACCCAATGTGCGTCTGGTATTCAATATTTCCTATAAAAAATATGACGACTCCTGGAGTGCGCCACAAATCTACATGGACGTGACCACACCCAATGTCTTCACCCGGGCAGGCAAGGCAGTCAACCTTGAAAACGACCTGAACAGTATTGCCATCTTCGATGTGTCGGCCTCCCCGGAATCGCTGTTTATCGCCATGTATGCGGGTGAAGCGCTGGCGCCTGGTGACACCGATGGATCAACATCGACCTATGCTTTTCTACACACGGCCTTTATCGACAAGAATTTCAACAAAACGCCAGCTTTTCCAGTTGCGAACTACGTAGACGCCGTTTCCGACAAGGCAGACCTGGGTCTGGAGCAACCTCGCGTGCGCAAGACCTGCTGGGCATTTGCTTTAAAGAACAAGGGGAATTTTCAGTTTACGTGGAGCTTGTATATCAGGCTAAAACCATCCCTGACAACATCTCCAAACGATGGCGACACCTGGTGGGACTACCAAGACCATCAGGAAGCAATAGCCCAGATGACCGGTGTCTATGCACCCCGCCTGGACCTTGAAAACTCCACAATAAAATTAAGCACTGCAATAAACAAGGACATCCTCATTAATGGTACTACTAAAACCACACTCGTATTGACTGAGCCAGCCAGCCAGTGGACGTTTGAGTTCATAACGACACCCGACGATCTCGACATCTACCATGAAAACTTTATATTACAGAACGGCTCAAACTTAAAAATCGAATCAACCGGAGGCTATTGGGGCGACCTGGCGCTGGACCTATATAGCGCTGTAGCCGCTCCCCCCTCAAGTACCACTTTCCTTCGCAACCCATACAATAGTTTTTACCGTATAGAACGATATACCACCGACTGGAACCTTAGAGGCGGCAAACTGAAGGTGGGCGCTGTCGAGCTAATGTCTTTGGCGGCAACCGACCCGGAGGTCATATCCTGGGCACTCATAGCACTTATACAAGGCGAAACTTCATATAATCTGTATCCCTCTGCACACGTAGGGCCTCACTACACTGACACGCTTTCTTTCGCCCAATCGTTCAGTTACCCATTGGATATGAACGTCCCCCACAACAACTCGCAAAAGCAGCTGACCGCACGACCTCCGACCAGCAGCATTACAGCACCGAGCCGTTACGAAACAATCATTACATTCGATAAATCCACGCTTCTGCCAAATCTTCCGCAAACCCAATTCATCAGCGGATCGAAAAAGTTTTACATCACCCACGGCTTTGCCGTAAACACGCTAGTTCCCCCTGCCTGGATCGGTAACGCCCTCAAATCCACCGAAATAGAGCTGGAGTGGACAACCGCTGATGGGGGCGACCCTATCGCGCCCAAAATCAGCAAACGCATCAACGCCATTCTGGGGATCGCCGAATACATCGATTTCTCCGCCTCCAGCATTCGGTTCAGCGACAACTCCACCATCGATACCCGCGACCCGATCCGCATGAACACGCTGTTCGCCCGCGAGTTGATCAACAAGGCCAACATTGCGCTCGAAGCCTTGTTGTCCTGGGACACCCAGCAGCTACAGGAACCGCCCATCGATGATGACGCCATCGCTGACCTGATGGACTTCGAAGGTGCCAACGGCCTGTACTTCTGGGAGCTGTTTCTGCATCTGCCGTTCATGATTTCCCATCGCCTCAACCTGGAACAACGCTTCACCGATGCCGAACGCTGGCTCGGGTTCATCTTCGACCCTGGCCGTAAAAAAACAGGCGACGCACCGGCTTACTGGAACGTTCGACCTCTGGTGGAGATACCGGACCCGGATTACTTTCTGCGCGCCCCTATCGACCCGGACGGCATCGCGGCAAGCGACCCGGTGCGCTATCAGAAAGCGGTGTATTTCCATTACATCAAAAACCTTATCGACCGCGGCGACATGGCCTATCGGCAATTGACGCCCGACAGTCTGGGCGAAGCCAAGCTGTGGTACGTGCGTATTCTCGATCTGCTCGGGCCGCGCCCGGATGTGAAACTGACCAGCCAATGGACGCCGATGGCACTGGGCGATCTGGCAGCATCCACCAGTCCGGGACTGCGGGCTTTCGAGCAGCAGCTTGTCGAGCAGGAACAACAGGTACGTGCCAGCGCCGCCGTCAACGATGGCAAAGCCACTGTCAGTTTCAGCCAACCGTCCCTGCGCTTGAGCACCTTCGGCAGCGACCCGACATTGAACGAGGAAGACAGCGATCACTTCATCCTCCCGATGAATTCGGAGCTGGTCAAATACTGGGACATGCTTGAGTCGCGCCTGTACAACCTGCGCCACAACCTCACCCTGGACGGCAAGCCACTGTCGCTGCCGCTGTTCGCCGCACCGCTGGACCCACGGGCGCTGCTCGCAGCCTACGCCAATGGCGCGACCGACAGCGGTGCAGGCAGCCGATTGGCTCAGGAAACGCCCCACTATCGTTACCCGGTCATGTTCGCCAGGGCCAGCGCGGCGGTGGAGACCCTGATCCAGTTTGGCTTCACCTTGCTGTCGATCATCGAGCGCAAGGAGCAGGGCCAACTGATGGAGTTGCAACAGCAGCAGGTCTGGGAGTTCGCCCAGTACGCCATTGACCTGCAGCTTGAGGCGCAAAAAGTCGAAGTTCAGGCACGCAAGGCATTGGAGGCCAGCAAGGCCGTGATTGATGCCCGAGCCAGTTTTTACGGCCTACTGGCGGCTGAAAATGTCAGTGCAGGGGAAGTCGCAGTAGGCCGCGAGCTACTCGCTGCACGGATTGCTGAAGGGAATGCCAACACATCAAACGTTGCGGCTTCAGCCTTGAAAGTGGCTCCTAATCATGCGGGCTTTCATGCCGGTGCGACAGGCGGCATGGCTGTCGGCGCTGCGGCAGGAGGTGCTGTCGGGGGCTTCCGCCTGGAAGGCGTGCTGGAAATGGTCGCCGTCGCATTTCATGCCTCCGCCGCTCAGCATACGTCTATCGGCCAGGCACTGGAACGCGCGGAATCCTTCCGTCGGCGCCTCCAGGAATGGGAACACGCGCGCGATCAGGCCTTGCTCGAGTCCGAACAGATCACCTTGCAACTGACTGTCCACGACGCCCAGACCCGCGTTACCGCCTTGCAACTTCGTCAGGCTCAGGAAGCCAAAAAACAGGCCGAGACTGTCTATGCATTTCTCAACAAGCGCTTCACCAACAGCCAGCTCTATCAATGGCTCAATGGGCAGTTCTCGACCTTCTACTACCAGGCCTATGACGCCACGTTCTCACTGTGCCTGGCGACGCAAGCCAGCTGGCAGTATGAAATTGCCGACTACTCGGCCTCCTTCATCCAGCCCGCGGCCTGGAAGGATGCCTGGCGCGGTCTGACTGCTGGCGAGGCCCTGAAACTGAATCTGCTGCGCATGGACGCGGCCTATATGGCACGCAACGAGCGCAAAATGGAGATCGTCAAGACGGTATCGGTGCGCCAGTTGCCAATAACCGAGGGAGATGGTGCCGGGATTAATCACGGCTGGGATGCCGTGGTCGAGCGCCTGGCGCAAGACGGGATTGCCGAGTTCGAAATCACCCGAGCCATGCTTGACGAGGATTACCCGAGCCACTACCTGCGGCGCATCAAGCGCATCAGTGTGTCGTTGCCAGCCACGGTCGGGCCTTATCAGGACATCCGCGCCACCCTGACCCAGTCGTACAGCGCGGTGCAGATGGACGCCCAGCCTGACGGGCCGCTCAAGGAAAACATGCGTGCCAGCCAGCAGATCGCCTTGTCTACCGGCGTGGACGATGACGGCTTGTTCGTTTTCAACTTCGACGATGAGCGCTATCTGCCGTTCGAGGGCACTGGCGCAATCTCTCGCTGGACCCTGAGCTTTTCCAACCCGGCGGCGCAGCGCGACATGATCAACTCGATCACCGACATTATCGTGCACATGCGCTACACGGCGAAAAGCCGTTAACCGACTGGGAGCAAGCTCCATGGAAGCTCAATCGCAAAATCAATCGCCGCCGTCCCTGCAACCGGCTGTAGCCACTCCGTCATTACCCAAAGGCGGTGGCGCGATTCAAAGCATCGGCAAGGGCTGGGGAGCCGTTGGCACCAGCGGCGCGGCGTCACTGGAAATCGCCCTGCCGATCAGCCAGGGCCGCGGTTACGCGCCCGCCCTGTCGCTGAGTTATCAGAGCACTTCCGGCAACGGCGTATTCGGACTTGGCTGGAACATGAACACCAGCAAAGTGGCGCGTCGTGCCAGCAAGGGCGTACCAAACTACACCGACGACGACCTCATTTTCGGCCCCGGAGGCGATGTCTGCCTGCCCGAACGCGACGACAGCGGCGCGCTGGTTTCGACTCAGGTCAGCCGCTACAACGGTCATGATTTGAATGCGACTTATCAGGTGGTGCGTTACTTCAGCCGAGTCGAAGGGGCCTTTGCGCGCATCGAGCATTGGCGCGTAGACATTGCAGATCCCGGCTTCTGGCTGATTCACGGTGCCGACGGCAGCCTGAACCTTTATGGCAGGAGGACCTCGTCGCGCATTGCCGACCCGGCAGACATGAATCGGGTTGCCGAATGGTTGCTGGATGAAAGCATGAATGCCATCGGCGAACACATCCTCTATGAATACAAGCCCGAAGACCATCAGGGCCTGGCGGAGGATCACCCGAGAAACTTCCGCGCCCAACGCTACCTGAGCCGGGTTCGCTACGGCAATGCCAAGGCGCACTCCGTACTTTACCTGTGGCAGGAAGATTCGCTGGACGGTTTGCTGTGGCATTTCGACCTGATATTCGACTATGACCAGCGCGACACCCGCAGTGAGCCGCCCCCCGAATACGACGAGCAATTTACCTGGCCGGTGCGCAGTGATCCGCATTCAAGTTTCGCCTATGGATTTGAGCTGGGTAATCTGCGAATGTGCCGGCAGGTTTTGATGTTCCATCACTTCCCGAATGAACTCGGAGAAGCCCCGCTGCTGACCCGGCGACTGCTGCTGGAGCACCTTCAGACAACGCTCGGCTACAACTTGCTGAGCGCGGCGCATTCGCAGGCATGGGATGGCACGGACTGGCGGCGCGTCGATCAGCAACCTCCTGTGCAATTTCAATACACCGATTTCAGTCTTGAGTCGGGCATCTACACGCCACTGGAGCCCATGGCCGGCCTGAATGACGGCCAGCAATACCAGTTGGTCGATCTGTATGGCGACGGCTTGCCCGGCATTCTGTACCGAGACGACAAGGCCTGGCTCTATCGAGAACCAGTCCGTGATACCGCTGGCGGAGCGGACGCCGTTGCCTACGGAGCCTGTCAACCGCTACCCCGCATCCCCACGGCTGATTCAGCCACACCGGTACGTCAGACCCTCACAGATCTGACCGGCGACGGACGGCTGGACTGGGTAGTCGCCCAACCGGGAATGGCCGGATTCTTTACCCTCAACCCTGATCGAAGCTGGTCGAACTACGCCACGTTCTCGGCTTTTCCTGCAGAGTTTTTCCACCCGCAAGGCCAGATGGCGGATCTGGTCGGCGACGGGCTGTCAGATCTGGCCTTGATTGGCCCACGTAGCGTTCGCCTGTATGCCAACCGTCGAGCCGATGGATTCGCCGCAGCAGTGGACATCCCTCACGACGAGGATCGCCTGCCATTGCTCAGCGACAGTTCCACTGAACTCGTGGCGTTTAGCGACCTTCTGGGTACGGGGCAACAACACCTGATCCGGATCCGGCACAACGAGATCCGCGTCTGGCCAAATCTGGGCCGAGGCCGGTTCGGCAAGGGCCAGTTGTTTGCCACCCTGCCCTACACGTATGAAGCCTTTGATTCGAGCCAGGTGCGGCTGGCCGACCTGGACGGTTCAGGTGCCAGTGACGTGCTGTACCTGCAAGCCGATGGCTTTCAGGTCTTCATGAACCGGGGCGGCAACGGTCTGGCCGCGCCCTTCGATCAGCGCTGGCCGGAGGGCGTGCGTTATGACCGGTTCTGTCAGTTCAGTGCGGTCGATCTGCTGGGCCTCGGTTTCTCCAGCCTGGTACTGACCGTACCGCACATGGCGCCACGGCACTGGAGCCTTTATTACGCGGCGGACCGGGCAGGCTCGGTGCGCAAACCTTATTTGCTGAAGGCCTCGGACAACAATCTCGGTGCTGCCGGAGAAGTCAGCTATCGCAGTTCGGCGCAGGAATGGCTGGACGAAAAAAACGAGCTGCGGACCGCAGGCAGCGTTGCTGTCTCGGAATTACCGTTCCCGGTTCATGTGGTCGTCAGGCAAACCATGCAGGACAAGGTCACTGGCAATACGCTGACTCAGTTGTTCCGCTATCGGCAGGGTTTCTATGACCCTCGCGAACGGGAGTTTCGAGGCTTCGGCCTGCTCCTGCAGACCGACACCGAAACGTCGTCGCAGGATCAGGAAGACTTTACCGCTCCGGTATTGAACAAGACCTGGTTCCACACCGGACGCTATCCTGCCAGATCCTGCACCGACCATGACCGCAGCGATCTCCTGGCACGCTTGCCCGGCGAGCATGTGTTGTCCCGCCTCGACGCCGCAACCCAGACAGAGCAGCCAATAACGGACGCGGATGACGCGACCTTGCAGGAAATGGCGCGAGCGCTGAGCGGCTCGGTACTGCGCAGCGAAGTCTTTGGACTCGACGCCAGTCAACGTCCCACAGTGCTGTATTCGACCCGGTCCTGCCGTTATCTGGTTCGCCAACTGCAAGCATTGAGCGCACATCGACCCTACGCGTCGATGCTGCCGCTGAGCCTGGAAGTCATCACCTATCGTTACGAGGCCGAGGAACTGGAGGACCCGATGTGCGAACACAGCCTGAACCTGGCGTGGGACCGCTACGGCTCGACGCTCCACTCAGTCAGCGTCAACTATGCCCGGCGCAAGAAACCGGGTGACGCGCCACCCTTTGCGGACCCTCACCAGCAACAATGGTGGGAGGCGTCACACGACGACGCCCAGCAACAGTTCTACCTGAATGAAATGCACGCCGAAGCAATTCACCTGGACAGCCCGCAGAGCTGGCGTCTGGGGCTGCCTTACCGCACACGCGGCGACGCCATGCTCATTCCGGCAAGCGCCTTGACGCCTGCGCAGATCAGCTACGAACAGTTCGCCGATCCGTCCGGGCCCTTCGCAACCTTGCCACGTACGCTCACCAGTCTGTCGGTGCAACGCTACATCGGTTGCGGCGATGGCGAGGCGTCCTTTCAGGCGCTGGCCGACGCCGTTGAAACGGCTGAACTGGATGATCATGCACTGAGCGCCTACGAGCGGGTCATGGACAGCGTCACTCTGGCCGAAAAACTCGTCGAGATCGGTTATCAGCAGATGCCAAGCTTTCTGCCAGCAGACAGCCTGAATCTATGGTCGGTAAAACGCGGCTTCGCCACTTACGCCGGTCAGGAGCACTTCTTTCATCCTACTCAGTTCAGGCCCACGCGCAGTCACGGCTGGAGTCTCGTCGAATACGACGCCTACCATCTGTTCGCGACTCGCATCACCGACCCGGCAGGCTGCGTCACTACCGCTGAATACGATTATCGTGTGCTGCAACCAAAACGAATCATCGACCCCAATCAGAACCGTCAGGAAGCTGATTACGACGCCTTCGGCAGAGTATGGGCAACCAGCTTTTACGGCACGGAACTGGGTGAGGCAGTCGGTTTTCCTCCACTCAATCGCGCCGGGCATTATTGGGCTTCTGCCGGCGAGGTAGCGCTGCAACCCGAATACGCTCTGGGCAAGCAAGCCAGCGCGCTCTATTACGACGGCAACACGGCTCTGGGGCTGGTCCACATCCCGCTGGCAACCGCTGTCCTGGTTGCAGACCGCTACCCGGAAGACCTGGACAAGCAGATCCGCATCAGCATGGCGTCGATAGACGGCTTCGGTCGCACGCTGCAAACCCGTCAAAAGGTGGAGGACGGCGACGCCTATTCAGTCGATGAATGGGGCAATCTGGAACTGGTCGACGGTAAGCCGAAAATTGTCCACGCATCACCGCGCTGGCGTATCAGTGAACGTGTGGAATACAACAATAAAGGCCTGGCGGTGCGCGTTTACCGACCGTATTTCGCCAACAGTCATCTGTATGTGAACGACGCATCGATACGCTCACAAAACATTGTCGACAAACAGTTCTACGACCCGCTGGGGCGTCCGACCATCACAATCACCGCCAAAGGCTGGATGCTCCGGCAGACCTATCGGGTCTGGTACACCATCAGTGAGGACGAAAACGATACAGCGGAGGAAGTGCTGGCCGCGAGAAAGGCAGCCGAGCGTGGTTAATAGCGCGGTACATTCCCATACGCCGGAACTGCTCGTTTCCGAGGTTCGTGGGCTGGTCGTGCGCCAGGTCCTCTTACATCGAACCGAAGTCGCAGAAGCCGCCGCAATGCGGGTTACCAAGCGGCGTTTCGACCTGGCAGGCAGAATGATCGCCGCCACTGATCCACGTCTGGCCAGCGCCAACCGGAGCACTGTCTACGGCCTTGGCGGCAAAACGTTGGCCACCGAGAGTGTCGATGCCGGCTGGCAACGGGTGTTATTCGGCGAGGCGGGCCAGGTCTTGCACTGCTGGGATGGCCGCGGCACCGAGAGACAGCTCGAGTACGACCTGCTGCTGCGCCCGACAAGGATCATCGAACAGAATCGCTGCGCAGAGCTGTTCACCTATGGTCAAACAGATGCGGCAGGACACAACCAGTGCAATCAACTGGTTCGCCATGACGATACGGCGGGCACACGCTTGCTGCAGGATTACAGCCTGCATGGCTCGGTACTCAGCGAAACTCGACATTTCATGCTCGCCGCAGAAGCAGCGGACTGGCCATCAGCCGACCCTGATCGTAATGAGCTGCTGGAGCCGGCCGGCCTTCAGACCTGTCGCGTTTTCAACGCACAAGGTGAAGTGCTGACGCAGACTGATGCCAGTGGTAATAGCCAGCTTTCAACCCATAATCTGGCCGGTCAGCTGCACAGCACAGACCTGATATTGAACGACAGCATGCATACGCAGACGCTGGTCAGCGCGATTCGCTATAACGCCTTCAATCAGGTCGAACAGGAAACAGCGGGCAATGGCGTAGTCAGCCTTTACGCCTATGATCAGCAGGACGGCAGGCTGACCGGGCTGAGCGCGATCTCTGCGGACGGCACGCTGCTGCAGAAGCTCAATTACAGCTATGACCCGGTGGGCAATATCCTGCTCGTCAACGATACGTCTCAACCAGACCGGTATTGCGACAACCAGCTTATCGAACCGATCAGCCGTTACCGTTACGACACTGTGTATAAGTTGATCGAAGCCACGGGTCGTGAGGTCAGGAACGGCGCCAGCCAAGGTCCGGCGCTGCCCGGTCTGCAACCTCTGCCGACGCTCGATCCTTGCCAGGTCAGCAACTACAGACAGAATTACAGCTACGACGCAGCGGGCAATCTGCTGCAAATGCGCCACGAAGGCGCGCACAACTTCACCCGCAACATGCACGTTGCCCCGGACAGCAATCGCAGCCTGCCCGACGATGACGGAGACGTGGATTTCGCCACGAGTTTTGATGCCAATGGCAATCTGCTGCAACTTGTACGTGGTCAGGTTATGGGCTGGGATGCGCGTAATCAGTTGCAGCACATCACCACTGTGCAACGTAAAGACGGGTCGAACGATGACGAACGCTATGTCTATGACGGCCAGGGTCAACGTTGTCGCCTGATCAGTACTGCTCAGGCATCAGGTCGCACACTGATCAATGAAGTGCGCTACCTGCCGGGGCTGGAAATTCGTACTACGGCCGATGGCGAAATCCTTCATGTCGTTACAACTCAGGCGGGTCGCAACAGTGTGCGGGTGTTGCACTGGGAGGCTGGAAAACCGGATTCTATTGCGAACGATCAGGTGCGTTACAGCCTGGGTGATCATCTGGGCTCAAGCACGCTGGAGCTTGATCAGCAAGGCGGTCTGATCAGCCAGGAAAATTATTACCCCTTTGGTGGCACGGCCTGGTGGGCGGCGCGCAGTGCGGTTGAAGCGAAGTACAAGACAGTGCGTTACTCGGGTAAGGAGCGCGATGCGAGCGGGCTTTATTATTACGGGTTCAGGTATTACGCGCCGTGGCTACAGCGGTGGATAAATCCGGATCCGGCGGGGGATGTGGATGGGTTGAACGCCTATAATTTCGTATCGAACAACCCCGTCATGTTAATAGACAAAGATGGGAGAGTAGGCGAGCGAATCGCCGCAGCATACGCACCAAACGAACCCGCCCTTCCTTCATACTTTAAAGACACCTACTTATCCGAAGCCTCTAACGATCAAGTGACTGCGGACGCCAGAGCCGGAGCGCTGTGGAATGACCCTCCCAGGTTCCTGGGAGCAGGGTACGCATACGCACCTGCCTGGTACTACAATGCCAACCTGCAGCAGCGTATAGACTTGTTGAATGAGCGCTCATGGATGAGCCACGGCATCGTTACAACACTATTCAACCATGATCATGACACTGTCAAAAAACCCTACGAAATAACATCCAGACACTGGAATAACGTTGATGAATTCACGAACACTTACACACCCGAAAAGTGGATGATTCAATCCAATTTTAAAGCCAGCAAATCGAATGACTACCATGCGAGCGATGTTATTCGATATCAATATGAGACCGTGTCAAAATCATTGGGTTTCTTTGGAGTGTTACCTTCCCTTGTAGAAAACCAATACGTTATGAACACAAAAACCCTCAGCATCACCTCTGGGCTTGAATCCAGCACTCCTCACCTGTTAGACCTCTACCTCAATGAAACGCCGATCGGTAAAGGGACAAGTATTTCACTGACCGAGTTTCAAATGGAGGCAATGTGGGTGCAGCGCCAAATAGACCCCGTACTGGATCCGATCAGCCATTTTACGCTCGGAGTGAAACCCATCAATCATTTTAAATTGTAGACTCGCGCCACCGCCCCCAACATTAACAACACTCGGTACTTGCAACCACAACTCAAAGCAAGCCCGCTCTCATTTACAAGGTAGCCCCCTGACAATGCACAGAGGTCGAAAGAGTCTGTACGACCATTCTGACAAAAAGTAGAGATATTTCAGTCAACACCAAAGGTTGCTGACCACCACGTTCGATAAAAATAAAGATTACGCTACTGAAACATATGGAAACCTGTATGCAACGTAAGACCGATCGAACTTGGAGATTTGAAACATGGCAGTTGATGCGTACATCAAAATCGAAGGCATTCCAGGCGAAGCGCTGGATGACCGCTACAAGGACTGCATCGAGATCACTGGGTATGGTTTCGGCATGCACCAAAGCACCTCAGCCACGGCGAGTTCTTCAGGAGGTGCCTCGTCGGGTCGGACGTCCTTGAGTGATTTCACGTTCACCAAGCTCTCAGAAAACTCCTTGAGCCTTACTTAATGAAATCACCTTCTAAGAGCACACTAATCTGCCTCACACTTACCGCTTTTAATATCCCCGCACCTGCTCAGCCAGCATCGCCAGAAGGAATGTATAGAACCCACGCGCAAAACTATAAAGACATGGTTCTTGCCACCTGCATTGCGAGCGCGTACAAACATAGTGACAACGTCGGGACTGACGCTGGCAGTAGCGTCACTGCGTTACGCGAGTGGGCTAACTATGATTGGGAAATAAGCCCTGAAAAACCTAGAGAGCTAATAGACAACTATCTCGCAAGAGACTATACAAACCCGCTTGTTGAGCCCGAGATAAAAGGCGTAAGATTTGAGCTGCTCAAATGCCTTGATCTTTACCACAGCAAAGAGCTGGATACTCAGACAAAAAAAGCAGTAATCAATCCCACACATACCGACGTGCAAGACTACAAGCAACCGTAGACAGCAAATGGAGTTACGTATAATGAGGCTATCTCTTGCAATCACAACCGTAGTTTTCACAGCCGTAACTTCCAACGGTTTTGCATACACCCCAACCTCTTCACCCGAAGGCATGCACAGAAGCTATGCGCAGAACTACAAGGACCTGGTTCTTGCCAACTGTATAGCGAATGCCTACGCCTACGATGTGAAGATCGGAATTGACGCGGGTAGCAGCGTCAGCGCGATGGAAGACTGGGCAAACTACGATTGGGAGGTGGGTCCTGACGAAATCCAGGCGCTGGTCAAAAAATACCTTGCCAGAGACTACACAAACCCGTTGACTGAGTCACAGATCAAAGGCGTGAAATTTGATCTCTTGAAGTGCCTGGATCTGTACCACAGCAAGGAACTGGATGCCTTGACAAAAAAGACTGTCGTAGATCCGAACCATACCTATATGCAAGACTATAAATGACGTCAGTCCTCACAGGGAGAATCATACTTACATGAAGAACATCAAACAACCTTAACACTCTCTTCACACCTCAGGCCTGTCCAGCAAACGCTGCACAGGCTATTTTAGTTAGAGGCATGCTGTCCCGCACATTATCGATAGGGCGGGGACACATCATGCTGATTCAATGTAATCCGATAGCTCTTCAACGTTTCGTCCTCGCTAATGTACTGCTTGCTGAAATACTGATAAACAACGCCCGTTACCTCTACGCCCACACCGTTGGGTGTGTCAGAAATCTTTACGTCGCTCAGTTCGCTGTCCGTCAGCAGGAAGAGACTGTCTTCGTTCAATGCCTTCAACACTTCCGAATCGCTGCCTTCAAGGCGTTTACTGATGTAAAACCGCAATGTATTCAGATCTGTCGCGGGTGCAAGGTAGCGTGTGATGTAAAGCCAGTCACCCTGCGGCAGCTCACGCTTCATCACCACTTCGTCAGCGCCCGACCTACTGTCCAGATAGTCGAACAGAGTCAGCTTTAAGACCACAATCGAGAACAGCAACCAGAAGAAAAACTTATAGTTGAATTTAAGATTAAGGCTTTCCTGCTTTGGCCCGTCGTTCCTTTCGTTACCCACTTTCCGTCCTTTTCCCTGCAAACGCGCTCAATCCGGGGGGCGCGTTTCGATGTCGATAAAAAGGAGATGCCAATGCGGGGCCAAAGCCAGCCCCGCTCACCCCCTCAATTACGCTGATCCAACAAGTTAACCACCAGCCGGTCAATCCAGCCCCACAGGCGCTGTTTGACGCGTCGCCACAGGGGCCGGGCTTTCCAGTCTTCCAGGGTGATTTCGGTGCTCAGGGCGAAGTCTTTTTCGAAGCTGGCGGCTACGTCCCGGGTCAGGCCTGGATCGTGGGCTTCGAGGTTGGCTTCCAGGTTGAAGTGCAGGTTCCAGTGATCGAAGTTGCACGAGCCGATGCTTACCCAGTCGTCGATCAGGACCATTTTCAGGTGCAGAAAGCACGGCTGGTATTCAAAGACTTTGACCCCGGCGCGGAGCAGGCGCGGGTAGTAGCGGTGACCGGCGTAGCGCACGGACGGGTGATCGGTGCGCGGCCCGGTCAGCAGCAAACGTACATCGACACCACGCGCCGCCGCGCTGCGCAATGCGCGGCGGACTTTCCAGGTGGGCAGAAAATACGGTGTCGCCAGCCAGATGCGTTTCTGGCCGCTGTGCAGGGTGCGCACCAGCGATTGCAGAATGTCCCGGTGCTGGCGGGAGTCGGCATACGCTACCCGCCCCAGCCCCTCGCCAGTGACAGGCGCTTTGGGCAGGTGATCGAGACCAAAGTTTTGTTTCGGGCGCCAGGCAAAGCGTCGGGCGTTGGCGTGAAACTGACGGTCGAACAGCGCTTGCCAGTCGAGCACCAGCGGCCCGGCGATTTCCACCATGACCTCGTGCCACTGGCTGACATCCTTGTCGGGCTCCCAGAATTCGTCGGTTACACCGGTGCCGCCGACCACGGCAAGGGCCTTGTCCACCACCAGTATCTTGCGATGGTCGCGGTAGAAATTGCGCACGCCGCGCCGCCAGTGGATCGGGTTGTAAAAGCGCAGGATGACGCCTGCGTCAGTCAGCTGTTTGCGCAGCCCGGCATCAAACGCTTTCGAGCCGAAGTCGTCAAACAGGCAGCGCACGATCACACCGCGCCTGCCCGCCTCGACCAGCGCCCGCACCACCGCATCGGCGCAGGCCCCGGCTTCGACCAGGTACAGCTCCAGATCGACCTGCTGCTCTGCGCGATCGATGGCTGCAATCATGCGCGGGAAAAAAGCCGGGCCATCAATCAGCAATTGAAAGCGGCTGTCTTCACGCCACGGGAAAATCGCACCGTTCATATCAGCGCGCCGAGAAGATCAGGACAGCCCCGACCGGGACCGACAGGCTGACGGCCGACAGCCCTGCTGCACTGCGCAGGGCATTGAAGTCCGGGACCATATCGAAGTCCTGAGCATGCAGCACCAGCGGCTCCAGGGTGACCACTTGAAAGCGACGCTCATCAAGGCGCGTGGCGAGCAGTTCAGCGTTATAGCTGTGGCTCTTGCCGCGCAGGCTGACGGTCAGCGGCAAGCGCAATTCCAGCTGCGCGCCGGGCGCCAGGGCATTGATGGGGCGCATGTCGAGTTGAGCGCTGATCTGTGCGGCCGGGAACCTGCCCACCTGAAACACTTGCTCGCGAAGGCGCTCATCACGCAGGGGGATGCCAGTGCTGACCGACTCGGTCTCGACCTCCACTTCAGCCAGCCCTTTGCTGGTGACCTTGCCGTGCAACACCAGAAAGCGATGTACTTCGGCAATATCGGCGTTTTTGGTCGAAGTGAACGAGAGTCGAGACGACTCGTTATCCAGGTACCAGCTCGCATGGGCAGGTAACGCTACTGCGGCCAGCATGACCAGCAGCAGGCGATTCAGGTTGTTCATGCAAACTCCAGACGTGCGATTGGCGGCTACCTTACCGCCTGTCAGACCTCCGGCAAACCGCTATGTTCGGCCTGATTTTTTTACGGCGTTGACGGCAACAGGCGGCAGCCCTGCCGCTCACCTTGCCACGACGCGCTGCTGGTCCGCCCAAGCCCACTGGCCACGACTTTTTTCTGCGCGGCGTCGTCCGTCAGGGTACTGGGCACGTACTGTTTGGCGTAGCTGCGGCAATACGCTTCGGGGTTGTTCATCACGTACCGGCACGAGCAATACTCCTTGGCGGTGTAAGCACTGATGATGGTCGGAAACGCCTGCAGGTTCACGCGGTACTGCCAGGCAAGCACAGCGAGGGCAGCAACAATCAGCAATAGCAGGCTGCTAAACGGGCGACGCAGAATGAAGAGTCGACGGCTGTTCATTGGCCAGCCTCCTTGCCGAATGCAGCGTGTGTCAGCTTGAGCATTTGGTCGTGGTTGTAGGTGCCGTCACGGTCATCGGCGTAGCGCACGATCACCAGTTTCTGGCTGGGAATGACATACAGCGCCTGCCCCCAATGCCCCAATGCGGCAAACGTATCGGAGGGCGCATCCGGCCACGGCCCTTTGCCGCCATCGGCACTACGATTAAGCCACCATTGGCCGCCGGGCACTTCAACGCCCGCGTCCACTTGCTCGCCTGCGAAGGGCCTGAGCACAAAATCGATCCATTCCTTGTTGAGTAATTGCCGCCCCTGCCATTCCCCGCCACGCTGCATCAACAGGCCAATGCGTGCCAGATCGCGCGCGGTCATGTAGGCATAGGACGAACCGACAAATGTGCCGCTGGCGTCGGTTTCCCACACCGCACTGTGAATGCCGAGCGGGTCGAACAGCGCGGTCCACGGATAATCCGGGTATGCCTGAGGCCCGACCATGTTTCTCAACGCAGCAGCCAGCACCGTGCTGTCGCCGCTGGAGTACAGGTACGCCTTGCCCGGTGGTCTGGCTGCGGCATGCTCGGCGGTAAAGCGCGCCATGTCTTCACGCCCTCGGGTATAGAGCATGGCGACGACAGAGGAGTTGAGCGGTGCGTATTCGTAATCTTCCTGCCAGTCGAGACCTGAGGCCCAGTGCATCAGATCCGTGAGGGTGATATCGGGATGGCTCTGGAATGGCGCATAGAACTTCGCGACCGGATCACTCAGTTGAAAGCGGCCTTCTGTGAAGGCCACGCCAAGCACAGTGGCCATGATGCTTTTGCTGATTGACCAGGTCAGGTGCGGGGTCTGGACGGTGGTAACGCCAGCATAGCGCTCGTAGACCACTTCGCCATCGCGGACGACCAGCAGCGCATCGGTGCGGATGCCTTCGCGCGTGGCCTCGTCACGGGGCGGGAAGGCATAGGCCTCGAGTTCTTCGATTGCCGCCGATCGCGGCACAGGCTGAGAGGACCATTGCTCTGTCGGCCATTTTTGAGCAACGACGCCTTGGGCATTGAAGCCCAAGATCAGAACCAGACACAGGCGGACAAATCTACGCAGCATGACAGGGCCTCTACAGAATAATCCGCATACCGTACCAGCGTTTCATGACAGTCAGCTATCAACCCTAGAGCAGACGCAGAGCGTCCAGAACGGCATGCCCACGCGAGCGTGGGGACGATGGTCATCAGCTCACAAGCCGTGCCTTTAGCCAGATTGCTCTAAAGCGCTTTCGAGCAAGATGGCACAGACGACGCAGAGTGCGACGTAAGTGACGGCTGAGTCCTGTCACTGATCCGGGGGTAGCCTGGCAGGACGCCAGGCTAGCCGCACCGCGCCATGGATGGCGCGTTGCGGCGGCCCCCGGATCAGTGACAGGGCGAAGGAACCCGACGAAGTCGGGCCGGAAACGGAGCTGCGGGTTTTGCCTACTTTGGCCCCATCAAAGTAGGTCGCCGAGGGGCGAAAAGGTGATCTGAGTCGAACCCCAATCCACCTGAAAAAGAAAAACCGCCGTGTGACGCAGAGCGTCACGAACTGCGTTCCCACGCGGAGCATGGGCACGATAGTCATCGATGGTGATCTTTCGTAAGCCACTCGTTCCTTACGCTCCAGCGTGGGAACACATTCGCATGACGCTCTGCGTCACAAATCTGCGCCGCCCTGCAGCCTTCAAGACCTGAAGCAGAGGAAATGGCCGCAGCGTTTCTCGTCACATAACCATCACCAAAGCTTCACAGCCATGACACGCCATCTCCCTAGCCTGCAACTACGGCAAAGCGCCTGGACAAATCAGTCAACCAGCCACACCTGCAGGCTGGCTCATGGAGATTCGTATGACCCAGATCGCCCGCATTCGTGACAACACTTCTGAACGTCGTCTTCAGGCCGAACGCCTGATTGGAGCGCGCGCCTTGCAGGAAGCACAGGCCTTGCGTTTCAGTGTGTTCAGCGAAGAGTTCAACGCCCGCCTCAAGGGTGCTGAACAAGGCCTGGATATCGACGACTACGATATCCACTGCTCGCACATCGGGGTTCGCGATCTGAACACCGGGCGTCTAGTGGCCACCACGCGATTGCTCGACCATAAGGCAGCCAACACGCTTGGCAGCTTTTACAGCGAAGAAGAGTTCAGCCTGCATGGCCTGGCGCATCTGCAAGGCCCGATTCTGGAACTGGGGCGCACCTGTGTTGATCCGGCCTACCGCAACGGCGGCACCATCGCGGTGTTGTGGAGCGAACTGGCCGAAGTGCTCAACGAAGGCGGCTACAGCTACCTGATGGGCTGCGCGAGCATCCCGATGCAGGACGGCGGCATTCAGGCCCACGCGATCATGCAACGCCTGCGCGAACGCTACCTGTGCAACGAACACCTGCGCGCCGAGCCGAAGAACCCGCTGCCAACGCTCGACATCCCGAGCAACGTGATCTGCGAGATGCCCCCGCTGCTTAAGGCCTACATGCGCCTGGGTGCCAGGATTTGCGGCGAGCCGTGCTGGGACGAAGATTTTCAGGTCGCCGACGTGTTCATTCTGCTCAAGCGCGACGACTTGTGCCCGCGCTACGCCCGCCACTTCAAGGCGGCAGTGTAATGAGCCGGTTACGCGGTTATGCCCGCGTGATCCGTGTGCTGCTGGTGGTGGCGCTCGGGCTGACGATAGCCGGGACGTTCGCGATTCTGGAACGCACCAGAATCGGCGGCTCGATGGAACGCAGGCAGCGCTGGAGCCGCTGGTTCATGGCGCGCTTGACCAATGCCCTGCCGTTTCGCGTGACCGTGACTGGCGAACTGCCCAGCCAGCCGATGCTGTGGGTCAGCAACCATGTGTCCTGGACCGACATCGCCTTGCTGGGCATGCTCGCACCGCTGTCGTTTCTGTCCAAAGCCGAGGTGCGGACATGGCCGGTGGCCGGCTGGCTGGCCTTGAAAGCCGGAACGCTGTTCATTCGTCGTGGGTCGGGCGACAGCCGCCTGATTCAGAAGCAGATGTGCAATCACCTGCAACAAGGCAACGCACTGCTGATCTTCCCGGAAGGCACCACCACCGACGGCAAAAGCCTGCGCACCTTCCACGGTCGCCTGCTGTCCAGCGCCATCGAAGCGGGTGTGCCGATCCAGCCGGTCGCCATCGGCTATTCGCGTGATGGCAAGCCGGACCCGATTGCTCCGTTCATTGGTGACGATGATCTGCTGTCGCACCTGCGTCGGCTGTTCGCCAACGAGCAAAGCGACGTGCACATTCATTTACTGACGCCGATCCCGACGGCGGATCAGGAACGCGCCGCCCTGGCCTTCAAGGCCCAGCAGGCCGTGCAGATGGCATTGTTTGGTGAACCCGTGATCGGCAAACCGGTTCAACCGGCTGAAGTGGTCTCGCGCCCGGCCAGAGCGGCCTGAGCGAACGCCTCCAGTTGCGGATAGAACTCGGCGAAATCGGCACTCAAGGGCTGGTACAGCGCCTGCAATTCCTGCATGCCGCCCGCCAGCCCTTCGGGTCGTGACAGACGTCGGGATATCCCGTTCAGCACCTGCTCAAGCACCGCAAAATCCCGATACGAACCCAGCCAGTCCTGAGCTGCCATACGCGGTGCGATCAGCGCCAAGCGCTCGGGCAATTGCGGTTCGGTAGCCAGCGTGCCATAGACCTTGCGGGTGAACGCATCAAGCGGCATGTCCGCGTAACGGTGCCAGTCACGCGCCAGGCAATGGTCGAAAAACACATCGAGCATGATGCCTGCGTACCGACGCCGCTGGGCCGGGAAACGAGCAATCGATGCCTTGATCAGCGGATGATTGTCGGTGAAGGCATCAATGCGCCGATGCAGGCGAATGGCGGCTTCAAGCTCCGCAGGAAAACGCCCCGGCAATGGACCTTTGACGAAGTCGCCATACAGGCTGCCGAGCAGTTGCGCGGGCCGATGCCCGCCTAGATGAAGATGCGCCAGATAGTTCATGGTGCCAAGCCTACGCCGCTTTCGGGGTGCCGGTCCATATATCGATATAACCCGATATACCGATTTGTCTGCTTCTAAGCACAAAATCATATTTGTATATCGCGAAATACAGATATAAGGTTCGTCCTATCGCGATATATCGCTACACCGCCTGTGAGAACGACATGCAGATCGACCTCGACGACATAATAAAAGCCCTGGCCCACCCGGTCCGCCGAGAAATCCTGACTTGGCTGAAGGACCCGCGCACGACTTTTCCTGCGCAGGAACACTCGATCGAACACGGCGTCTGCGCCGGCCAGATCGATCAGCGCGCAGGATTGTCCCAATCCACCGTGTCGGCCCACTTGGCGACGCTGCAACGCGCCGGCCTGATCAGCAGCAAGAAAGTTGGCCAATGGCACTTCTTCAGACGCAACGAAGAAGTCATCGAAGCGTTCGTGCAGGCGCTGATCAAAGAGCTGAACAACCCGACCTGATTTTTCACCTTTTGCTTTCCCGGAGATGCCCCGTGCCCCTTTCGCTACTCATTCTGGCCCTGAGCGCCTTCGCCATCGGCACCACTGAATTCGTCATCATGGGCCTGTTGCCTGACGTTGCCGCCGACCTGGGCGTTTCCATCCCCGGCGCTGGCTGGCTGGTGACCGGCTACGCACTCGGCGTGGCGGTTGGCGCACCGTTCATGGCCATGGCCACCGCCAAACTGCCGCGCAAAGCCGCGCTGGTCACGCTGATGGGAATTTTCATCATCGGCAATCTACTCTGCGCGCTGGCCAGTGACTACAACGTGCTGATGTTCGCCCGTGTAGTGACTGCACTGTGCCACGGCGCATTCTTCGGCATCGGTTCGGTCGTGGCGGCAGGACTGGTGCCTGCCAACCGTCGCGCATCGGCGGTGGCCTTGATGTTCACCGGCCTGACCCTGGCCAACGTGCTGGGCGTGCCATTGGGTACCGCGCTGGGTCAATACGCAGGCTGGCGCTCGACCTTCTGGGCGGTCACCGTCATCGGCGTGATCGCGCTGATCGGCCTGATTCGCTACCTGCCGACCAACCGCAACGAAGAAAAGCTCGACATGCGCGCCGAACTGGCTGCACTCAAAGGTGCCGGTATCTGGCTGTCGCTAACCATGACCGCGCTGTTTTCAGCCTCCATGTTCACTCTGTTTACCTACATCGCCCCGCTGCTCGGCGAGGTGACCGGCGTATCGCCCCAAGGCGTGACCTGGACCCTGCTGCTGATCGGCCTGGGCCTGACAGCCGGTAACATGATTGGCGGCAAGATGGCTGACCGCCGTGTGTCGACGACGCTGATTGCCGTGTTTGTGTCGATGGCGGTTATCTCGACCGCGCTGAGCTGGACCAGCGCCGCGCTGATCCCGACTGAAATCACCCTGTTCCTCTGGGCCGTCGCAGCCTTCGCTGCGGTCCCGGCATTGCAGATCAACGTGGTGACCTTCGGCAAGGCCGCACCCAATCTGGTTTCAACCTTGAACATCGGCGCCTTCAACGTCGGCAATGCACTGGGCGCGTGGGTCGGTGGCAGCGTTATCGCCCACGGCCTTGGCCTGACCAGCGTGCCATTGGCCGCCGCCGTGCTGGCCGTGCTGGCGCTGCTGATCACGCTGATTACTTTTCGCCAGACCGGCAACCCCGATCTGGCACCGGCTACACACTGATCAATCACGAGGATTCGACACATGACGACTATCTTTGACCCGATCACCCTTGGCGATCTGCAACTGCCCAACCGCATTATCCCGGCCCCGCTGACCCGTTGCCGCGCAGACGAAGGCCGCGTGCCCAATGCATTGATGTCCGAGTATTACGTGCAGCGTGCTTCTGCAGGCCTGATCCTGACTGAAGCCACGTCGGTCACGCCGATGGGTGTGGGTTACCCGGACACGCCCGGCATCTGGTCCAATGATCAGGTGCGTGGCTGGAGCAATATCACCCAGGCCGTGCATAACGCTGGGGGGCGCATCGTGCTGCAGTTGTGGCACGTGGGCCGTATTTCCCACCCTTCATACCTGAACGGCGAGACGCCGGTCGCGCCGAGTGCCATTGCTGCCCAAGGCCATGTCAGCCTGATGCGTCCGATCACCCCGTTGCCAACGCCACGTGCGCTGGAACTGGCTGAAATCGGTGACATCGTCGAGGCCTATCGAGTCGGTGCAGAAAACGCCAAGGCAGCAGGCTTTGACGGCGTGGAAGTGCACGGCGCAAACGGCTACCTGCTTGAACAGTTCCTGCTGACCGGCTCCAACCAGCGCACAGACCAGTACGGTGGGTCGTTGGAAAATCGTGCTCGCCTGCTGCTGGAAGTGACCGACGCTGTGATTGATGTCTGGGGCGCTGGCCGTGTAGGCGTGCACCTCTCCCCTCGTTTCGACATGCACGACATGAGTGATGAAAACCGCGCTGAAACCTTCAGCTACGTTGCCAAAGAACTCGGCAAGCGCGGTATCGCGTTCATCTGCGCCCGTGAGCGTGATGCTGAAGACAGCCTCGGCCCACAGTTGAAGAAGGATTTCGGCGGCGTCTACATCGCCAACGAGAAATTCACCAAGGACAGCGCCAACGCCTGGCTGGCTGAAGGCAAGGCCGATGCGTTCGCGTTTGGTGTGCCGTACATCGCCAACCCGGACCTGCCTGAGCGTCTGGCCAGCGATGCGCCGCTCAACGAAGCGCACCCGGAAACGTTCTATGGCAAAGGGCCGGTCGGCTACATCGACTACCCACGTTTGTAATACGCCGCTGCAACGAAAAAAACCCTGACGCGCGAGCATCAGGGTTTTTTTCTGTCCGCTGTAGTACCGCCACGGGCGCGGCGGCCAGCTTTAACGGCGTGCGTTGAGCTGCTGCGACAGGTTCTGAATCTGGCTGGTGAGGGTATTGATGTTGCGCGTTACCTGAGCACGAAACGCATCGAACTCGGCGGTGTTGCCACCTGCCGACGGCGCAGGACGGTTTTCCTGCTCGCTTTTGAGCACCATCAAATCCTGCTCCAGGCGCTCGACGGCGGCCGACGGGTTACCCTGCTTTTTCAGCGTCGCGACATCGGCTGCCACGCTTTTGATCTGCGCATCCAGTTTGCCCTGATCGGCCTGTGCGCTTTTCACATCGGGCAATGCGGCTTTCAGCGTGGCCAGGTCAGCGACGACGCTTTTGAGCTGCTCCTGCAATTGCGCATTTTCACTCTGTTGCTGGGCGGTCTGCGCGGCCATTTGCTCCAGGCGCTTGTCGAGGCTGCCCTGCTGGCCTTCAAAGCCTTCGCGTTGTTTATCCTGGTCTTCCAGTTGCGCTTCGAGCAGCTTTATACGTTGCTTGAGCGCCTCGCCATCACTGGACAGGGACTCGTTGGCGACCACCTTGCCGGAGATATCCTGCAAGCGCCCCGCCGCTTCTTCACTGATGCGCGCAAAGCTCTCCTGCGTGGCGACCAGTTGCTGCTCCATCAGCGAGACCTGCTGAAAGCTCCACCAGCCCAGACCGCAGAAGGCAATAAACAATGCGCCAACCAACGCCCACAACGGCCCGGTACTCGGCCCCTTGACCTTGACCACAGGTGTGGTGCGCGAATAGACAGTAGTGCGCTCACGTGCACCATTGCTCGGCGCGAAGTCGTCATCGTCGTCCTTGGCACTCAGGCTTGGGACGTCATCGACGTCATCGTACGGATCGTTACGCATGAATAACCCTTCTGGAAGCTGTAAGACCAAAGTGGGCAGTATAACAACAGCGCCTGATCAATCTCACTGTGCCACTACCGTATTCAGATTGCGTGCTGTGCCTGCCACCAGCCACAGAACTCATCCAGCGCCGTCCACAGGCTGACCTGCGGCTGATAATCCAGATAATGCCTGGCACGGCTGATATCAAGCGTGAAGTCCTTGTTCATGACCTGCATGCCCAATCGTGACAGGGTAGGTTCAGGTCGGCCCGGCCACAGCATACAGGCACCTTCGTTGATCGCCGCCGCGCTGTAGGCCAGCCCGTAGGAACGATAACGGGTGACCTGCGGCAAGTGCATCTGCCGCATCACATAATTGATGGCGTCCCACAGCGGGACCGGCGTGCCGTTGCTGATGTTGTAGGCCTTGCCCAAGGCCGAACCGGTTGCCAGCAAACTGCTCAACAGTGCTTCGTTGAGATTCTGCATGCTGGTGAAATCCACCACATTCAGGCCGTTGCCGACGATGGACAGGCGCTTTTTGCGCTGCATGTGCAACAGCCGCGGGAAAATACTGTTATCACCTGCCCCGGTCACGAAACGCGGCCGCAGGGCAATCACCTCAAGCCCGAACTCCTCGGCACCGAACACCTTCTGTTCGGCCAGGTACTTGGTGGCCGCATAGTGATTATGAAAGCGCTTGGGCACCTGCTCTTCCTTGATGCCCAGGTGCGAGCGGCCATCAAAATAGATCGAGGGTGACGAAAGATGGACCAGCCTGCGTACTCTTTGTTTCAGGCAGCCCTCGACGATGTTTTCCGTGAGCTGCACGTTGCCCTGCATGAAATCCTGGCGACGCCCCCACACCCCGACCGAGCCTGCGCAATGCACCACGGCCTCCACGTCATCGCATAACGCCCGAACCAGATAAGGGTCTGCGAGGTCGCCCTGAATGAATTCGGCACCGCGCCTGACCAGATGCTCGACACCCTCGGCACGACGGCCATTGATCCGCACGCTCATGCCCTGCTCCAGGGCGAAACGCGCAAAGCGTCCGCCGATGAAGCCGCTTGCGCCGGTGACCAGAATCTTCATTTACCGCTCCGTTAACGCGTCTGCTGACAGGAGAAAAACCTGCCGCATTGATTACATATGATCGTTGACGATCACTCTTCACTCAACGGCACCAGCCAGCGGGCCGAGTGTTGCGCGAGCTGTTCGGTCAGCTGCGTCAGCAATTGGCCGCCGTTGCGCCAATGATGCCAGTAGAGCGGCACATCGATGCAGCGATCGGCCAGCAGTTCGCGCAGGGCGCCGCTGCCCAGTTGCCCGCGCACTTGCAGCTCGGGCACCAGCCCCCAGCCCATTCCGGCTTCGATCATACGGATGAAACCTTCGGACGACGGGCACAGATGATGCTCGAAACCCTCCTGAACCCCAAGCGACGCCAGATAGCGATGCTGGAGAAAATCGTCCGGCCCGTACACCAGCGCCGCGCACCTGACCAGTTTCTCGGGGCTCACGCCGCCCGGAAAATGCCGCTCGATAAATGCCGGACTGGCCACCGCACGATAGCGCATGGCGCCCAGCAACTGGCTACGCGCCCCGGCCACCGGCCGCTCGCTGCCACACAGGCAGGCCGCCACTTCCCCGGCACGCATGCGCTTGAGCCCGACGTCCTGATCTTCGACCACCAGATCCAGCAGCAGACGGTGCCGGGTACAGAAGTCGCCGATGGCCGGTGCCCACCAGGTTGCCAGGCTGTCGGCATTCAAGGCGATACGCAGACGCTCGGGCAGCCCCTCTTCATCAAGCGCCGGCACCTGACTTTGCAGGTCACGCTCCAGCAAACGCACCTGCTGCACATGGTTGAGCAGACGCCTGCCGATGTCGGTCGGAACAGGCGGCGTAGCGCGCACCAGTACCGGCTGACCAATGCGGGCCTCGAGCAATTTGACGCGCTGCGAGATGGCTGACTGGGACAGCCCGAGCACCTGAGCCGCGCGCTCGAACCCGGCCTGCTCGATCACGGCCGCCAGTGCCGATAACAATTTGTAGTCGAACATCAGTTTTCCTAATGAGCGATGATGATTATTGGTTTTCCTTATAGCGCTCAACGCAGGAAAATCGCCACCTGAATCTGCTCAATGGAAACGTCTTTATGTGGCAAAGCTACTTCAACGGCCTGCTGATCGCGGCAGGCCTGATCATGGCTATCGGTACTCAAAATGCTTTCGTGCTGGCTCAGGGGCTGCGCCGTGAACATCACGTGCCCGTCGCGATGCTATGCGTTGTCTGCGACGCCATTCTGGTGGCGGCTGGTGTTTTCGGCCTGGCCAATGTGCTGGCACACAACCCCACCTTGCTGGCGGTGGCGCGCTGGGGCGGCGTGATTTTCCTGACCTGGTACGGCCTGCAGGCATTGCGGCGCGCCTGCTCGCGGCAAAGTCTGGAGCACAGCGCAGCGGCGGGCACACGGTCACGCCGTACCGTGCTGCTCAGTGCGCTGGCCGTTACCCTGCTCAACCCGCATGTCTATCTGGACACCGTGCTGCTGATCGGCTCGCTCGGGGCGCAACAGAGCGTGCCGGGTGCCTATGTCGCAGGTGCCGCCAGCGCTTCGCTGTTATGGTTCTCGGCCCTCGCCATCGGCGCGGCATGGCTCGCCCCCTGGCTGGCACGCCCCGCTACATGGCGCATGCTTGACGTAATGATCGCTGTAATGATGTTCAGCGTAGCGTTCCAGTTGATCCGTTCAGCCTGAAAGGTTTCATGACCGTCGGGGCAATTGCGCTGGAACCTCTATCCCACACAGTTGTTGCGTGGTTAAGGCGCAGACCCGGTGCTATGATCCGGGGTCTGCGCCGCAAAAGAGTAAAACTCCCGGTGCATGCTGTATCTGGCCGCCCGTGATCGGCCGTGCGATTACCGCAATTGACCTGAAAGGAGATAAACCATGGCTTTTGAATTGCCACCACTGCCCTACGCCAAAGACGCTCTGGTGCCGCACATTTCTGCGGAGACTCTGGAATATCACCACGACAAGCACCACAACACCTACGTCGTGAACCTGAACAACCTGGTGCCCGGCACCGAGTTCGAAGGCAAGACCCTGGAAGAGATCATCAAAACTTCTTCGGGCGGTATCTTCAACAACGCCGCTCAGGTCTGGAACCACACGTTCTACTGGAACTGCCTGGCGCCTAACGCTGGCGGCGAGCCTACCGGCGCTCTGGCCGAGGCGATCAACACTGCATTCGGTTCCTTCGACAAGTTCAAGGAAGAGTTCAGCAAGACCTCCATCGGCACCTTCGGCTCCGGCTGGGGCTGGCTGGTGAAGAAAGCCGACGGCTCCCTGGCACTGGCCAGCACCATTGGTGCCGGCAACCCGCTGACCAGCGGCGACACGCCGTTGCTGACCTGCGATGTCTGGGAACACGCCTACTACATCGACTACCGCAACCTGCGTCCGAAGTACGTAGAAGCGTTCTGGAACCTGGTGAACTGGGACTTCGTGGCCAAGCAATACGCGGCCTGAGTCGAGCATCACTGAAAAACCCGGCCTTGCGCCGGGTTTTTTTATGCCTGCCTTTCAAGCACGCCGCCGGGCACTTTCCGAACCCTGAACAGCGACGAACATCGAGTGGCCAACCACGCGAATGACAAATGTTTTCGCCTGCCGCTCGTACATTGTGTATTGTCAGAAAACGCTAGCTGGCTCATATAACGATGTAAATTCTTTACAGTGTTCTGCTCAAGTTACGTGCATAGCCACCCGACATGCCTGAGTGGCTCGGCCCGGTGGGTGCAAGGAACGCAAAGATCAGCCTGGTGTGCCAGTTCTGACTCGGTCATGAAAGGCGCATCCGGTTTTTCCAGGGTCATGAGGCTATACGCCCTGCGACACGAACTAAGGAACGGCCATTGAAGCTGGAACTCAAGAACAGCCTGTCGGTAAAGTTGCTGCGCGTCGTACTGCTATCAGCGCTTCTGGTAGGCGTTGTGCTGAGCTGTGCGCAAATCGTCTTCGACGCGTACAAGACCCGTCATGCCGTGGAAACCGATGCCGAACGCATTCTCGGCATGTTCCGTGACCCTTCGACCCAGGCCGTCTACAGCCTGGACCGCGAGATGGGCATGCAGGTCATCGAAGGTCTGTTTCAGGACGATGCGGTGCGCATGGCCTCGATCGGGCACCCCAATGAAACCCTGCTTGCCGAAAAAGACCGCCCGCTGAAGGCCTCTTCCAGCCGCTGGCTGACCGATCTCATCCTTGGCCAGGAGCGCAGCTTCACCACTCAACTGGTGGGCCGCAGCCCTTACAGCGAGTATTACGGCGACCTGCGCATCACGCTGGACACCGCCAACTACGGCGAAGGTTTTCTGGTCAACGCCGGCATCATTTTCATTGCCGGCGTGCTGCGCGCACTGGCGATGGGGCTGGTGCTGTACCTGGTCTATCACTGGCTGTTGACCAAGCCGCTGTCAAAAATCATCGAACACCTTATTGCGATCAATCCGGACCGCCCCAGCGAACACCAGTTGCCGCTGCTCAAGGGCCATGAGAAAAACGAACTGGGCATCTGGGTCAACACCGCCAATCAGCTGCTGGCCTCTATCGAACGCCACACATACCTGCGCCACGAAGCCGAAAATAATCTACAGCGCATGGCGCAGTACGACTTTCTGACCGGCCTGCCCAACCGGCTGCAATTGCAGACCGGGCTGGACAGGATTCTGGAGAACGCCGGACGTCAGCAACACAGGGTCGCGATTCTTTGCGTGGGCCTGGACGACTTCAAGGGCATCAACGAGCAGTTCAGCTACCAGGCTGGCGACCAACTGCTGCTTGCACTGGCAGACCGGCTGCGCGCTCACAGCGGGCGCCTCGGTGCCCTGGCGCGATTGGGTGGTGATCAGTTTGCATTGGTGCAGGCCAGCATCGAGCAGCCGTATGAGGCGGCCGAACTGGCGCAGAAAATCCTCGACGAGCTGGAAGCCCCGTTTTCTGTGGGCGATCAGCAGATCCGTCTGCGCGCGACCATCGGTATCACCCTGTTCCCCGAAGACGGCGATAGCACTGAAAAGCTGCTGCAGAAAGCCGAACAGACCATGACGCTGGCCAAAGCCCGCTCGCGCAACCGGTATCAGTTCTACATCGCCAGCGTCGACAGCGAAATGCGCCGCCGCCGTGAGCTTGAAAAAGACCTGCGCGAAGCCCTGCCGCGCAATCAGTTGTACCTGGTCTATCAGCCGCAAATCAGTTACCGCGATCATCGCGTGGTGGGCGTTGAGGCATTGATACGCTGGCAGCATCCAGAGCATGGCCTGGTGCCGCCAGACGTGTTCATCCCGCTGGCCGAGCAAAACGGCAGCATCATTGCCATCGGCGAATGGGTGCTTGATCAGGCCTGTCGCCAGTTGCGGGAATGGCTCGATCAGGGCTTCACCGACTTGCGCATGGCGGTCAACCTGTCGACCGTGCAACTGCACCATGCAGAACTGCCGCGCGTGGTGAACAACCTGCTACAGATCTATCGCCTGCCGCCCCGCAGCCTGGAACTGGAAGTGACCGAAACCGGCCTTATGGAAGACATTAATACCGCCGCCCAACACCTGCTGAGCCTGCGGCGCTCCGGCGCATTGATCGCCATCGATGACTTCGGCACCGGCTATTCCTCGCTGAGCTACCTGAAAAGCCTGCCGCTGGACAAGATCAAGATCGACAAGAGCTTCGTTCAGGACCTGATTGACGACGACGATGACGCCACCATTGTGCGGGCAATCATCCAGTTGGGTAAAAGCCTGGGCATGCAAGTCATTGCCGAGGGCGTGGAAACGGTCGAGCAGGAAGCCTACGTTGTGGCCGAGGGCTGCCATGAAGGCCAGGGCTATCTGTACAGCAAGCCGCTGCCGGGCCGGGAACTGCTGACGTATCTGAAGCAAGTCCGACAAAGCAACACGGCGAGTCTCTGAACACCCGGCGGGGCTCGTCTTTCAAGCCGTCTTGAAACCGACTGTTACACCTGCTGGATGCCTGATCGCGACGACAAAGGCGTTTTGCCTTTACATCGAATGCAAATCTTTCGCATCATGTCGCAGATTTTATGGGCGCACACCGCCATCACCTTTATTGATGCAGGATTCCGTCATGATTCGTATGCCTCTGGCAACCGCTAGTCTGTTGGCCATCGCTATCTCTCTCGCCGGTTGCGGCGAAGGCAAGGACAAGGCTGCCGCGCCAGCACCTGCTGCTGCCCCGGCCGCTCCTGCTGCGGCGCCTGCGGCACCCGCTCCGGCCCCGGCCGCTGCTGCCCAGACCGACGACGCGGCTGCCAAGGCTGTCGTCGCCAACTACGCCAACATGGTGTCGGCGGTATTCGACGATGCCCAAGGCGCTGCGAAAAAACTGAGCACTGCCGTCGACGCGTTTCTGGCCAAGCCCAATGACGAAACCCTGAAAGCTGCTCGTGATGCGTGGGTCGCTGCGCGCGTGCCTTACATGCAGAGCGAAGTCTTCCGCTTCGGCAACACCATCATCGACGACTGGGAAGGACAGGTTAACGCCTGGCCCCTGGACGAAGGCCTGATCGACTATGTAGCCAAGGACTACCAGCACGCGCTGGGCAATCCGGGCGCTACCGCCAACATCATCGCCAACACCGAGATTCAGGTGGGTGAAGACAAGGTCGACGTCAAGGAAATCACCTCCGAGAAACTCGCCAGCCTGAACGAACTGGGCGGTTCGGAAGCCAACGTTGCCACCGGCTACCACGCCATCGAATTCCTGCTCTGGGGCCAGGACCTGAATGGCACCGGCCCTGGCGCCGGCGCTCGTCCGGCCAGCGACTACCTCGAAGGTGCCGGCGCAACCGGCGGCCATAACGATCGCCGCCGCGCCTACCTCAAGGCCGTCACGGACCTGCTGGTCAGCGATCTGGAAGAAATGGCCGGCAACTGGAAAGCCGGTGTGGCCGATAACTACCGTGCAACCCTGGAAGCCGAGTCCGGCGAAAGCGGCCTGCGCAAGATGCTCTTCGGCATGGGCAGCCTGTCGCTGGGTGAACTGGCAGGCGAGCGCATGAAAGTCGCACTGGAAGCCAACTCCAGCGAAGACGAGCACGACTGCTTCAGCGACAACACGCACAACTCGCACTTCTACAACGGCAAAGGCATCCGCAACGTTTACCTGGGCGAATACACCCGCACTGACGGCAGCAAAGTCAGCGGCCCAAGCCTCTCGTCCCTGGTCGCCAAAGTAGACCCGGCCACCGACGCCACACTGCGCGCCGATCTGGACGACACCCAGGCCAAGTTGCAGGCCATTGTCGATCACGCCAACAAGGGTGAGCACTTTGACCAGTTGATCGGCGCAGGTAACACTGCCGGCAATCAAGTGGTACGTGACGCCATCGCTGCACTGGTCAAACAGACCGGCGCTATCGAGCAGGCCGCTGGCAAGCTCGGCATCACCGACCTGAACCCGGACAACGCTGATCACGAGTTCTGATAGAACCTGTTTGCGCTGTAACAATGAATGCCGGTCAGTTCGCTGACCGGCATTTTTTATGCCTGACCGTTGTGAATTTGAGGCTTGGCCTGCGATATGTCAGCAAGCTGCGTAGAGCATTTCCTAGAATCGCTTTCGCGCCTCTTGCCCCGACAGAAAGATCATGCAGATCACTGAGGCCGTGAATTCGTAACAACGCATTACCTCAGGCACAGCAAACGATAATCCCTCTTATTCAAACCGCAAGAGGCTGATAAGCTTGCACGCCCCGATTTGCGCCTCGTTGCAGGATGTGTATGAGTACGCGGTTCCGCCTGTCCCTTGCTCTGCTCACGACGCTGGTCTTGAGCGCGTGCGATGACGCCCCGCGCTTCACTCATCCCGAGCCGGGCGAAGCCTTGTCTGGCGGCAGCGCGACGGTCAGGAAGAGCGATCAGAACGCGTTCTCAATGCCCTCGGCCAATCTGTCGCCGGTGCGTCGGCTGGATTTCAGTGTCGGCAACAGTTTCTTTCGCAGCCCGTGGGTGATTGCGCCGTCGACCACCACGGCCCGCGATGGGCTCGGGCCGCTGTTCAACACCAATGCCTGTCAGAACTGCCACATCAAGGACGGTCGCGGTCATCCGCCGGAGGCTGGCGACAGCAATGCGGTGTCGATGCTGGTCAGGCTGTCGATTCCTGATGACCCGGCCTACGCAGACCTGATCCAGCGTAATGGTGTGTTGCCCGAGCCGACCTATGGCGGACAGTTGCAGGACATGTCGAATCCCGGCGTTGCACCGGAAGGCAAGGTGCGGGTCGAGTACGACGCGTTGACGGTCAATTTCCGCGACGGCACTGCCGTCGAATTGCGTCAGCCAACGCTGAGGATCACCCAATTGGGCTACGGCCCGATGCACCCCGAAACACATATCTCGGCGCGCATTGCCCCGCCAATGATCGGTCTTGGGTTGCTCGAAGCCATTGCGGATGACGCCATCCTCGCCAACGCCGATCCCGATGACAAGAACGCCGATGGCATCTCGGGCCGCCCCAACTGGGTCTGGGACGATGTGCAGCAAAAAGTCGTCATGGGCAGGTTCGGCTGGAAAGCCGGACAGCCCAACCTCAACCAACAGAACGTGCACGCCTTTTCTGGCGACATGGGCCTGACAACCCGCCTGCGCCACTTCGATGACTGCACAGCGGCGCAGACCGATTGCCTGGCAGCGCCCAATGGCAATGGCCCGGACGGCGAACCAGAGGTCAGTGACAACATCCTGCGTCTGGTCGAGTTTTACACCCGAAACCTGGGCGTTCCGGCTCGCCGAAAGGTAGATGATCCGCAAGTACTGGCCGGCAAGAATCTGTTTTTCGAGGCGGGTTGCCAACAGTGCCACACGCCATCGTTCAAAACCCGGAGCGACGCAGCGCAACCCGAACTGGCCAACCAGGACATTCGCCCCTACAGCGACCTGTTGCTGCACGACATGGGCGAAGGGCTGGCCGATAACCGTACCGAGTTCCAGGCCACCGGCCGCGAGTGGCGCACGCCGCCGCTGTGGGGGTTGGGCCTGACCGAAACGGTAAGCGGGCATACCCAACTGCTGCATGACGGTCGCGCGCGCAACATGCTTGAGGCGATACTGTGGCACGGTGGCGAAGCCCAGGCAGCACAACGACGAGTATTGGCATTTGACGCCGAACAGCGTGAAGCGCTGTTGGCGTTTCTGAATTCGTTATGATGCTCTCATTGCAAAGTCTTCTCGTTCAAAACCATCTTTTCAAAAAATAAGGAGCCGGACATGTTCCGACCCAAGTTGTTGCTGACCAGCCTCGCGGCGCTTGCATTGGGTGCCTGCTCACCGTCCGATCCTCAGGCGGTCACGTCTGCGGCCATTGCCAAGCAGGTGATCCTGCCGACCTACAGCCGTTGGGTCGATGCTGATCGTCAACTGGCAACCAGCGCACTTGCGTTTTGCCAGAGCAAGACCGACCTGGCGACTGCACGTGCCGACTTCCTTAAGGCACAAAAGACCTGGGCAGAGTTGCAACCGCTGTTGATCGGCCCGCTGGCTGAAGGCAATCGCGCCTGGCAAGTGCAGTTCTGGCCGGACAAGAAGAACCTGGTCGGCCGTCAGGTCGAGCAACTGGTGACGGCACAGCCGCAGATCAATGCCCAGGAACTGGCCAAGGCCAGCGTCGTGGTTCAAGGCTTGTCCGCCTACGAATACATTCTGTTCGACGCCGAAATCGACATGGCCAACGCTGAGCAGAAAGCGCGCTACTGCCCGCTGCTGATGGCCATCGGCGAACGGCAGAAGTTGCTTGCCGAAGAAATTCTGAGCAGTTGGAACAGCACCGACGGCATGCTTGCGCAACTGAGCAAATTCCCCAACCAGCGTTACGCCGACTCGCACGAAGCCATCGCAGAACTGCTGCGGGTTCAAGTGACAGCGCTCGACAGCCTGAAGAAAAAACTGGGCACGCCACTGGGCCGTCAAAGCAAAGGGCAGCCGCAGCCATTTCAGGCTGATGCATGGCGCAGCAAGTCATCGCTCAGCAGCCTGGAAGCCAGTCTGATCAGCGCCCAGACGGTCTGGACCGGTGTCGACAACAAAGGCTTGCGCAGCTTGCTACCCGCTGAACAGAAACCGCTGGCCGACAAAATCGATGCGGCCTACGCTACCAGCCGCAAACTGCTGTCGGAACTCAAACCGCCTCTGGTTGACCTGTTGGCCACCGACGCAGGACGCGAGCAGCTCAATGCGTTCTATGACAGCCTGAATGCGGTGCATCGCCTTCATGAAGGCGAGCTGGCCAAGGCACTGGGCATTCAGTTGGGTTTCAACGCCAACGACGGTGATTGATCGAGAGGTGCGAACGATGTTGCGACGCCAAGCGATGGCCCTCGGCAGTCTGTTGCTCAGTGCCTGCACATTGGGTGGATGGACCCTGTTCAGACAGAAAGACACCGGCCCTCTGCTGCTATCTGCGCGCGACGATGGCGAAGGCAAGCACTATGCAGTGGGTTTCCGGCTCGACGGGACGCAGGTGTTTGCCACTCAGGTGGGCCAACGCTGCCATGACATCATCAATCACCCCAGCCTGCCGCTTGCCGTGTTCATCGCACGTCGTCCAGGCACTGAGAGCTATCTGATCGACCTGCGCGACGGCAGCTTGCTACAAACCATTGTTTCGCAGCCGGACCGGCACTTTTACGGCCATGCGGTGATTCATCGTGATGGCGAGTGGCTGTATGCAACCGAAAACGACACCCGCGACCCAGGTCGAGGATTGCTGGGCGTTTATCGGTTCGTCGATGAGCGGCTGGTGCACTCGGCAGAGGTATCCACGCACGGCATCGGTCCGCATCAGGTCTCCTGGATGCCGGATGGCGAGACACTCGTCGTTGCCAACGGCGGCATTCGCACCGAAGCGGAAAGCCGCGTGGAAATGAACCTGAATGCCATGCAGCCCAGCCTGGTGATCATGCAACGCGATGGCACCCTGCTGAGCAAGGAAACACTCTCGCAACAGATGAACAGCGTGCGCCACATGGGCATTGCCAGCGATGGCACCATAGTCGCGAGTCAGCAGTTTATGGGCGATAGCCACGAAGTCGCCGAGTTACTGGCGATCAAACGTCCAGGCCAGCCATTTCAAGCGTTTCCGGTGGCACAGGAGCAATTGCGCGCAATGGGGCACTACACCGCCAGCGTTGCCGTGCACAGCGATCTGCGACTGATCGCACTGACAGCGCCGCGAGGCAACCGGTTCTTCATATGGGATATGGACAGCGGCGCACTGAAACTGGATGCACCGTTGCCGGACTGCGCAGGCGTTGGTGCAGTGGTCGACGGGTTTGTCGTGACGTCAGGTCAGGGGCGCTGCCGCTTCTACGATTGCCGCAAAGAGGAACTGCTGGCCAGGCCGCTGGACCTGCCCGCAGGGTTGTGGGACAACCATCTTCATTTGGTCTGACCTGGCTGGCAAGGCAGAAAGGAATCAGTTCCTGACACCGGTGCCTTGCGCCAGGCTGTACATAAGCAGCAAAAGGTCATGGTCAGGCTGTGCCGTGGCCAGACTCTTCACCGCCCGAGGCAGCGGGCAGTTACCTTCGCCATGCTGCGCGGTGAGTATCCGGGTAGCCGGTTGCTCGAGCGCTGCCACTGTGACAGTCGCTATCGCAAGCGCAGCGAAGATGAAAAGACCTCGTGCCATTTCTAGTTTCATGACTCTAAACCTTTGATAGAGCTGCCAAACGCCGTCTGATAAAAGTAGACCAACTTCTGCCAGTCTGCAGCACTGAATGACGAATGGCGTCTCAACTGTTTCATGTCATGCTGAGCCGCGCCCTGTGCCGTGAGGCGGCGACGGCCTTTTTCCAGGTCAAGCAGAGCAACCTCGACCTTCGCGTCCGGGCCATCACCCGTCACGCGTACAAAAACGTGTTTGATGTACAGGCAGCTGTGTTGCCAGCGGCCAAGGTGCATACGCGCCAGGGTACTGGCCACTTCCTTGAGCATTCGCTCGTAGAAGAGTTCGCCATGGCGCTCCCGCCCTCCGGCGGCGAGCCACTTTTCGATTTCGTCGAAACCGTCCAGCGCAACCGTCACCAACAGCGCCCGCCAGGCATTGTCCTCACCGCGCTCGGCACCGCAGAAAACCACCTCAGGCACCACCACCCCAAGCTTGCGCAGACCTTCCAGCGCCTCACGCTCGCGCAACACGGTCGGCCGCCCGAGCGGGTGCAGCAGGCTGCGGTAGATATGGCCCGTCTGACGCTTGGCATAGAGGGTCTGCCCATTGTCCATGACCAGCCGCTGCACGCCACTCTCGCCGCCTCGGCGTACGTTAGGCTCTTCAACCCACTCGCCGTGCTGACTCCAAAAATGGCTGAACTCATCCTGCACCGAGTTCTCGACTGGCTCTTTCAAGGACTGCAAACCCATCTCGTTACCTTTTACGTAAGACATAAACTCGCCACATGGCGTACATCGGCAAGAAGTCCATTCGATTCTGAATGCGAAATCCCGCCTGCTCAAATTCTGTTTCTGCGGTAGCAACCGGTAACACAAACCGATTCTGGTAACTTTCCTGCCCATTTTTCTGCTGACGTTTTTTCTCCAGACGCTCGCGCCGCCATGCCTTGAAGTTGCCATCAACCCACAGCGAAACAATCACACTGTCGCGCGTGACGCGCTGGAACTCACGCAATAGAGCCATTCGGTCGCTCGACTGCCCAACATGGTGCAGCAGGCGCATGCAAAAGATGCTGTCTACTGCGTTGTCGGGCAAATCGATATCAAACGCAGATGTCTGCAAGGGTTGTACCCTTTTCACAACTTCTGCCGGTTGAGATGCACAAGCGGTACTGAGCATGTCGGCGGAGTTGTCCGCGCCGATGATCGAGCGGTTGGGTTTCTCGGCCAGCAGCGGCCAGAAGCGGCCAGCACCGCAAGGCAGGTCCAGCACCAGCCCGGGATCACCCGCCATGTGCAGAGCTTTTCTCGCCAGTTGCTCATCGCGATGATGCGACAACTTGCGCCAAATGCCGTCCTGGTGTTTTTCAAGGTACTGACGGGCATGTGACTTGTCGTACTTGCGGGAAAATTCGAGTTCGATGCGATCGCTCATAAGAGCAGCTCCTGACGTTGATGCGGGCCAAAATAGAGGCAGCGCCGTCACTGTCAGGTCATCTCAATGTGAAAATTTTGTTACCTTGGCACTTCAAATGTTTCGAGATTTTACAGAGAGTTAGGCACGCTGTGTGCCCAATCGACGAAGTGCTGTCGATTTAAAGTCACACAGTAAGGCGTGCCTGTTCGATGTGAACGTCAGGGCTTGACCGCGTTCAATGTGACTTCAAACCGACAGCCATGTGGCTCCATCGGGGTGAGGTCCACTCTCCAGCCCTGATTGGTGCAGATGCGCTGAACCAGCGACAGACCAAGGCCCAGCCCTTCCCCACGCTGTTCGTTGCCGCGCACAAACGGCTCGAACATGGCTTCGCGTTTTTCTTCGGGAATGCCGACACCACTGTCCTCCACGGTGAAGCTTTCGGCTTGCAGCGTGAGCGTGATGAAACCGTGATCCGTGTAGTGCAAAGCGTTGCGCAGCAAGTTGCCCATGACGGCATGCAGAAAAGTTGCGTTGTAGCGGGTTTCGGATAACTGGTCATCCGCAGGCGGCGTGTAAGTCAGCACCAGCCCCTTGCCTTCGATCGGATCACGCCACTGGGAAATCAACTGTTCCGCTACGCCGACCAGCGTGGCCTTGGGCGTCATTGCCGGATCTTCGCGCTGGGTACGGGCAAGCATGAGGAAGGTCTGCACCAGGTCACGCATCTCTTCACACGCGCGGCCGATACGCTCGACCTGACGTCGCCCGCGCAGATCGAGCGCAGGGTTTTCCAACAACAGCTCGCAGGAGCTGGCCAATACCATCAATGGGGTGCGCAACTCATGGCTCACGTCACTGGTGAACATGCGCTCACGAATCAGTGCCTGCCTCAGCCGACCCAGCGTCGCGTCGAATGCCACCGCCAGCTCACCGACCTCGTCAGCGGCATAATCCGGTGCCAGAGGCGGTGCGAGCCCCAGCAACTGGTCACGGTGCCTGACCTGCCTGGCCAGACGGACCACAGGGGCCATCACCCGACGCGCCAGCACCCAACCGAGAAACACCGCCAGTGCCAGCGCCAGCACAAAGCCGACCAGCACGACGGCGAACAGGACTCGCTCGCGCTCTTCGAAGTCACTCTGATCCTGCAGCAGGGCGTAATGCCGACCGTCGACCACCTCGATCATGGCGTGATAGGAGAGCGGCCCGCGAAAGACCTCATGAAAACCAGGCTCAAGGTGACGCAGGTCCTTGGGCAGATCGAAATCGCCGGGGCCATTACTGAAGTAGAACAACTGGTCGGGCTTGGGCCGGTGGCTCCAGTCGCTGACGCTGTCCATCAGCATCAGGCGATTTAGATCACCGCCCAGGCCTGCAGAAATCAGCTTTTCTTCGACCAGGTGGACCGTTGAAATAATCCCGATGGCAAACGATCCGGCGACCAGTGCACTCATCAATGCAAAGGCAATGATGATCCGTTGGGCAAGACTCTGTTTAAACTCCATCCCGGCCCTCGGCCAAGCGATAGCCCACACCGTGCACGGTCTGCAACAGCGGTTTGCCAAACGGTTTGTCGATCACCTGACGCAACTGGTGCACATGGCTGCGCAGGCTGTCGCTGTCCGGGCAATCGTCGCCCCACAGGGCTTCTTCCAGTATTTCGCGGCGCAGCACATGCGGGCTCTTCTGCATCAGCACGGCCAGCAGTTTCAGGCCGACCGGGTTGAGCTTGAGCATGCGACCTTCGCGCGTCACTTCAAGGGTATCGAGGTCGTACACCAGATCAGCCACCTGCAACGTGCGCCGCCCGCCCCCCTGGGCACGGCGCAGCACCGCTTCGATCCGCGCGGCCAGTTCAGACAGGGCGAACGGCTTGAGCAGGTAATCATCGGCACCGGAGCGGAAGCCCTGCAGGCGGTCGTCCAGTTGGTCGCGGGCGGTCAGCATGATGACCGGGGTATCGCGACGGGCGTCTTCGCGCAGCCGCTTGCACAGCGTGTAGCCGTCAATGCCGGGCAACATGATGTCGAGCACGATCAGATCATAGTGCTCGGTGGCCGCCAGGTGCAGTCCGGAGAGGCCATCCTGGGCGCAATCGACGGTATAGCCTTTCATGCCCAGATAATCGGCCATGTTCGCCAGGATGTCGCGGTTGTCTTCAACCAGAAGAATTCGCATAAAGCACTCTCATATGCAGTTTGGGCTGGCGCAGCTTAAGACGAAGTGGGCGTCAGGGCCAGCGCCGAAATGGCATGACGATATTTTCACCTATTATCAACAAGGCTCATGACACACTTTGAGACAAACCGTCGCACACAATGACCGCGACACGCCCATCATGATCTGGATTCGATATGTCGAAAACCGTCGCGCCACCCTACTCTCGCCCGATAAATACATGGATTTACCTGGGTATCCCCGCCGTCGTCGCATTGATCCTCGTACTGCTTGAACTGACCTCGCTGGACATGGATATCGCCAAGCTGGCCTTCGACCCCGTCAGCGGGCAATTCATTGGCAGGCACAGCTATTTTCTGGAAGACATCCTCCACGACCGCGCCAAACAATTGGTCATGCTGTTCGGCGTACTGGCGATGATCGGCTTTGCGGCATCCTTCAAGGTACAGCGGCTGATGCCGTGGCGCAGAGAACTGGGTTGCCTGGTGCTGTCCATGGCGCTTTCAACCGCCTTCGTAACTCCGGTGAAAGTGGTGACTTCAGTGCAATGCCCCTGGAGCCTGACAGAGTTCGGCGGCCAGGAAACCTACAGCGAACTGTTGAGCCCACGCCCCGCCACCGACAAGCCAGGGCGCTGCTGGCCAGGTGGTCATGCGGCCACCGGCTTTACCCTGTTTGCGCTGTTCTTCATGCTGCGTGATCGTCGGCCACGTCTGGCTAAATTGGGACTGGCACTGGCGTTAGGTCTGGGATCGATCTTTTCTGCCGGCCGGATGCTGCAAGGCGCACACTTCTTTTCCCATAACATCTGGACGGCGGTGTTTTGCTGGTTGATCTGTCTGGGGGTTTATTACTTTGTGCTGTACCGGCCGGAACCCAAGCATAGTGCGAACACAGCGGCTCCCCCCTCTACGCACTAATTGATCAGGCACAAAAACAGGTCGTAAAAAAACCCCGCACAAGGCGGGGTTCTTTATGGGTGTAGCTCGAGGGGTACAGCCAGCTTACATCATGCCGCCCATACCACCCATGCCGCCCATGTCCGGCATGCCGCCGCCTGCTGCCTTTTCATCAGCCACGTCAGCGATCATCGCTTCGGTGGTGATCATCAGGCTGGCGATGGAGGACGCGGCCTGCAGAGCAGAGCGAGTCACTTTGGCCGGGTCGAGGATACCCATTTCAATCATGTCGCCGTATTCGCCGGAAGCAGCGTTGTAACCGAAGTTACCCGAACCCTGCTTGACCTTGTCGACCACAACGCTTGGCTCGTCACCGGAGTTGGCAACGATCTGGCGCAGAGGCGCTTCGACTGCGCGACGCAGCAGAGCAATACCGACGTCCTGATCGGCGTTGTCGCCTTTCAGACCTTCGATGGCCTGCAGCGAGCGAACCAGTGCTACGCCACCGCCAGGTACCACGCCTTCTTCGACCGCTGCACGGGTTGCGTGCAGGGCGTCTTCAACGCGGGCTTTCTTCTCTTTCATTTCAACTTCGGAACCGGCACCGACCTTGATCACTGCAACGCCGCCAGACAGCTTGGCCAGACGCTCCTGCAGTTTTTCCTTGTCGTAGTCCGAGCTGGTGTCGCCGATTTGCTGACGGATCTGGGAGATACGCGAGTCGATATCGGTTTTGACGCCAGCACCATCGATGATGGTGGTGTTTTCTTTGTTCAGGATGACGCGCTTGGCATTACCCAGGTGTTCCAGGGTAGTGGTTTCCAGGCTCAGACCGATCTCTTCGGAGATGACGGTACCGCCAGTCAGAACAGCGATGTCCTGCAGCATGGCCTTGCGACGGTCGCCGAAACCTGGAGCCTTGACGGCTGCAACTTTCACGATACCGCGCATGTTGTTGACAACCAGAGTTGCCAGCGCTTCGCCTTCAACGTCTTCAGCAACGATCAGCAGAGGACGGCCAGCCTTGGCGACTGCTTCCAGAACCGGCAGCATTTCGCGAATGTTGGAGATCTTCTTGTCGACCAGCAACAGCAGCGGGCTGTCGAGCTCGGCGACCATGGTGTCCGGCTTGTTGATGAAGTACGGGGACAGGTAACCGCGGTCAAACTGCATGCCTTCTACAACAGACAGCTCGTTTTCCAGGCCCGAACCTTCTTCAACGGTGATAACGCCGTCTTTGGTCACTTTTTCCATGGCTTCGGCAATGATGTCGCCGATGGAGTGATCAGAGTTGGCCGAAATGGTGCCGACCTGGGCAATTGCCTTGGTGTCGGTGCAAGGCTTGGACAGCTTTTTCAGCTCTGCAACGATAGCGATGGTCGCCTTGTCGATGCCGCGCTTGAGGTCCATCGGGTTCATGCCGGCAGCGACAGCTTTCAGGCCTTCGTTGACGATGGCCTGAGCCAGTACGGTAGCGGTAGTAGTACCATCACCCGCATCATCGTTGGCACGGGAGGCAACGTCTTTGACCAGCTGCGCGCCCATGTTTTCGAAACGGTCTTTAAGCTCGATTTCCTTGGCAACCGACACACCGTCTTTGGTGATCAGCGGAGCGCCAAAGCTTTTTTCGATGATAACGTTACGGCCTTTTGGGCCCAGGGTCGCTTTTACTGCGTCAGCCAGGACGTTTACACCGGCGAGCATTTTTTTACGGCCAGCATCGCCGAACTTAACTTCTTTAGCAGCCATGATCATTATTCCTTGAATACTTGGTAGTAACGGAAATCAGCGGAAGCACTCAGCCTTCGACAACAGCAAGAATCTCGTTCTCGCTCATCACCAGCAGGTCTTCGCCATCGACTTTCACTGTGTTGCTGCCGGAATAAGGGCCGAACACAACCTTGTCACCCACTTTCACAGCCAGCGCACGCACTTCACCGTTGTCCAGCACGCGGCCGGTACCCACAGCAACGATCTCGCCGCGGTTAGGCTTTTCAGCAGCCGAACCTGGCAGAACGATACCGCCGGCAGTTTTCGTTTCTTCTTCACTGCGACGGATTACGACGCGGTCATGCAGAGGACGAAGCTTCATTGTCGATCTCCTGATTATGTTTTTTTTGAGCGTCCGGCGAATGCGCCAGCCG
The DNA here is from genome assembly GCF_030209255.1 of Pseudomonas sp. CFBP2511. NCBI lineage: Bacteria > Pseudomonadati > Pseudomonadota > Gammaproteobacteria > Pseudomonadales > Pseudomonadaceae > Pseudomonas > Pseudomonas sp. CFBP2511. Next base: position 179,741 of record NZ_JARVSI010000021.1, read on the forward strand.
CTACGGATCCGGACTTGCCGGTTACGGTTCGACGCGCGAACCGCAGAATACGGTCTGGCGTTCAGGCCAGAAACCTTGCGGTGACCCATACATAAGGGCGGGCAATTTGATTACAAGTCTTGAGCAAGATTTTTTTTACACGGCAGGCACCGCCTGAAAACCAGCGCGGCACCCGAAGGTGCCGCGCTGCGGGGCTGAACAGGTTACTTGTCGCGGTGTTCGAACTCGCCTTCGATCACATCCGGCTCGCGGGTCGGTTGATGAATCGCGTTGGGACGATGACTGGCAGGTCCCTGATTGGCCTGAGTCTGTAGATCGTCGGCGAAGGCACGCTGACGCATGGCCTGATCTTCCGCGCGGCGACGAACCTTGCTGATCAACAGCCGACGGGTAATCGGCAGCAGGCAGATCACCCCCAGAATGTCACTGATGAAGCCGGGCAACAGCAGCAGACCGCCACCCACGGCAACCATCAGGCCTTCGAGCATTTCCTGGGCCGGCAACTCGCCGCGCGCCAGACTTTCACGTGCTCGCAGCGCCGTGGCAAACCCGGCCACACGCATCACGAACAGCCCCAGCATGGAAGTCGCGACGACCAGCAGGAAGGTCCAGAGAAAACCGATCGACATCCCGACACGAACCAGCAGAAACAGCTCAAGTACCGGGAATAATAAAAACAGCAGCAAAAAAACACGCATCAAATGAGTTCCTCAAGGGAAGAATGCCTTCCGAGTAGACCGTATGTGATGTCAGAAGGTCGTTAATTCAAGCTCCCTGCGCTTTGGTGACCAATCAATTATGCGCATAAGTCAGCTGAACCTGGGCTTCACGAACGTGTATCGGTGTATTTCAGAGCGAAGTGAAACCTTTCATGGCGGTGCCGGGCGACGCAAAAAACGTGTCGCCTCAACGCAAGACGAGCGCGCTGAAACAGCCTATAACGTGCTTTGGCAGTGGCATAAGCACTTGCGTTGAGCCGGTGACGCCATAAAAACAATAAACAGATGGGCACGCACATGGAATTGAAAGACAAGCTGATCATTATCACCGGCGGGGGCCAAGGCCTTGGCAGGGCGATGGCCGAGTACCTGGCCGGCAAGGGCGCAAATCTGGCACTGGTGGACCTCAACCAGGAAAAGCTCGACCAGGCTGTCGTGGCCTGTGTTGCCCTCGGGGTCAAGGCTCGCGCCTATTTGTGCAATGTTGCCAATGAAGAACAGGTCGTGGATACGGTCAACAAGATTGCCGAAGACTTCGGCGCCGTTCATGGCCTGATCAACAATGCCGGTATTCTGCGCGACGGCCTGCTGGTCAAGGTCAAAGAGGGTGAGATGACCAAGCTGAGCCTTGTGCAATGGCAGGCGGTGATCGACGTCAACCTGACCGGCGTATTCCTCTGCACACGCGAAGTGGCAGCAAAAATGATCGAGCAGAAGAGTCAGGGTGCGATCATCAACATCTCTTCGATTTCCCGCGCAGGCAATATCGGGCAGACCAATTATTCAGCCGCAAAGGCCGGTGTCGCGGCGGCGACGGTTACATGGGCAAGGGAACTGGCGCGCTACGGCATCCGTGTGGCAGGCGTAGCGCCTGGTTTCATTGAAACCGAAATGACCGCCAGCATGAGACCCGAAGCACTGGAAAAGATGACCTCGGCCATCCCGCTCAAGCGCATGGGCAAGCCGGACGAAATCGCCCATTCGGTGGCTTACATTCTTGAAAACGATTATTTCAGCGGACGCATTCTGGAGCTGGACGGGGCGATGAGAATCTAGTGATATCAAACGCTGAGCGACGCACAGTGCGCGTCGCTCAGCGCTGGCTTACCAGCTTACGCCAAAGCCTGCGGTATAGCGGGTCTTGTCGACATCGCCGTTATCCGAGCCACTGATGACGTTCTTCTCGGCTTTCACGTTAAGCGAGGCCCAGTCTGTCACCTTGTAACGCAGGCCCGCCTCGACATCCATCGAGTAATCGGCCACGCCACTCAACGGCTTGCCCAATTCGCCGTTGCTGAAGAACTCGAACTTCTTGCCAATCAGGTAGCGGTTGTAATCCCAGGTGCCTGCAACAGAATAGAAGTTTTCTTTCTGACCGTTGGAAAACTCGAAGTCGGTACGGTTAAGCAGTGCTCCAACCTTGAACGCACCCAGTTCGTCATCCCACAACTGATAGCCCGGACCGGTACCGACGACGCGCTGACGAGACAGATCTTCGATCTTGTCGCGCTTGTAGGTCACGCGGGCGTCCCAGAAGAATTTCTCTGTCAGGAAGCGGTCCAGCGAGTATTCGGCGCTCCAGTTGTCGGTGCCGACCACATCGTCAGTCGTCTCGCGGTTGTAATCGCCTTTGGCGTTATGACGCCATTGGCCATGACGCGCAGAAGTCTTGAACGCAACGTTGTAATCGTTGGTGTCGTTCTCTGCCTGCTGGAAGTCCAGTGCGGCATCAATGTTGCCCTTCCACACCAGATCGGTGATGACCGGCTTGGGCTTGATGATCTGGTGAATGCTTGCCAGCTCGACGGTCTTGGGCGCTTCGCCGTTGGCCAGCACCACTTTGCCGTCGTCGGCCGCTTGCAACGACTTGGCGACTTCGCCAGTGTGCTCGTCCTGTTTGATCAGCAACGGCTGGTCGCTCTTCAGCGTCTTGACCTGTTTCCAGTCCAGCGCAATGGCGCCGCCGTACTCGGTCTGAAGCAACAGCTTGCCACCATCGAACACTTTGATTGTGCCGGTCAGCCGGTCGCCGTTCTTCAACCAGACGGTGTCGGCAAGCAATGGAGTAGAGACAGCGGTAATTGCAAGGCACAGCAGGGTTCTGGACAACATAAGCGGTAACTAGGCTCTGTTTGGCGGGAAATCGGGCATCATCCTGCAGGAGAACATCAAGGCAATCTCAATCCATGGACCACCGGGCACGGTGGTTACAGACAGTTGCGTTCGATCAAAGTTCCGCGAACGACAATCAATATCGTTTTATACAGGATAAATGTGTGAGCGACGCGGACTTAACATTTCTTTACGCTGACGAGCAGTCACCTGCCGAAAGACGACGTGCTGCTCTTTACCTGACGATGGCGCAAATACCGGAGGGTAAAGTGGTCGCCTACGGGCAACTGGCCGAACTGGCTGGGCTGGGCAAAGCGGCGCGCTGGGTGGGCCGTACCTTGAGTCAGTTACCACAAGGATCGTCCCTGCCGTGGCACCGCGTGCTGGGGGCCGGCGGGCGGCTCAGTCTGCCAGTGGGCAGCGCGTCGGGCGACGAACAGCGGGCCCGTTTGCGTGCCGAGGGCGTCACGATTCTGAACAATCGGGTTGATATGCAGCGTCATGGCTGGCGTCCCCTATAGCACAGCGGTTAGAGTGCGCCCTTTGTTTTCGTAACCTGAGGCAGATTCCAGCCCATGCCCCGTAAAACCTGGCGCGCCGCGCTCGCCGCATATGCCAGCCCGTCGACATTAGTGTTACTGCTGCTCGGATTCGCTGCGGGCATGCCTTACATGCTCGTCTTCTCGACATTATCCGTGTGGCTGCGCGAAGCCGGTGTGGCTCGCGAGACCATCGGCTATGCGAGCCTGATCGGCCTTGCCTACGCCTTCAAATGGGTCTGGTCGCCATTACTCGACCAATGGCGCCTGCCTTTTCTGGGCAAGCTGGGGCGTCGCCGCTCCTGGCTGGTGCTTGCACAGAGCCTGGTGATCCTTGGCCTCATCGGCATGGGTTTCTGCGATCCGCAGAAACACCTGTCCTGGCTGATCGCAATTGCCGTGGTGGTGGCCTTCGCCTCCGCGACGCAAGACATCGCCATCGACGCCTATCGCCTGGAAATCGCCCAGGACACCCAGCAGGCCGCCCTCGCCGCCAGTTACATGTCCGGCTATCGGGTGGCCGCACTGTTGGCGACCGCAGGCGCGCTGTACTTCGCAGAAGGTTTCGGTTCGACAGGTTTTGCCTACAAGCATGCAGCATGGACCGGCACGTATGTGCTGTTCGGCCTGCTGATGCTGCCAGCGCTGGTCACCACGCTGATCATGCGCGAGCCGCCGGTGCCGCTGCGTACGCAATTGTCGGCCGCGCGTTATGGCTTCACTCACCAACTGGCCTCGGTGTTTGTGCTGATCGTGTTACTGGTTTCAGTTCCCGCGATGTTTACCCAGCTCTACAACACCGACTTCGCCAGCGTGCTGTTCAACGACACCAGCTGGATGGACCTGTTGCTGGAAGACCGGGCTTTTCTGCGCGCCATTCTCTACACACTACTGACCTTCGCCTGCCTGTCGTCAATGGGGCGTCGCGGGCTGGCACCGGTGCTTACACCGATCAACGATTTCATCATGCGCTATCGCTGGCAGGCCCTGCTGCTGCTGGGCCTGATCGCGACCTATCGAATGTCGGACACCGTGATGGGTGTGATGGCCAACGTGTTCTACATTGATCAGGGCTTTACCAAGGACCAGATCGCCAGCGTCAGCAAAATCTTCGGCCTGATCATGACCTTGCTCGGCGCAGGTGCCGGTGGCCTGCTGATCGTGCGCTTCGGCATCATGCCGATCCTGTTCATCGGCGGCTTCGCCTCGGCATCCACCAATATCCTGTTCCTGTTGCTGGCGGACATGGGGCCGAACGTGAAGATGCTGATCCTGACCATCTCACTGGACAACCTCAGTTCCGGGCTGGCGACATCGGCGTTCGTCGCCTACCTGTCGAGCCTCACCAACCTGAAGTTTTCCGCCACTCAATACGCCCTGCTCAGCTCCATCATGCTGCTGTTGCCGCGCCTGCTGGGCGGCTATTCAGGCGTGGTGGTGGAGAAATTCGGCTATCACAACTTCTTCCTGATCACCGCACTGCTGGGTATCCCGACCCTGGTGATGATCATCCTGCAGTGGAACCGGGAAATACGCACGGCAAAAGCCGAGGCCCCCATAGAAGTTTCAGAGATCGAGAAGCCCTGATCGCTGGCTAACCTTTAAAGGAACGAAATTGGACACCGAAAATAAAGGCAGCGCCGGGAGCCCTGTTCCACTGACCCTGATAAGCCTGGGCATCTGGTTGCCGATCATCGGCACCGCTTACCTGTCGAGCGGGCCTGTAGACCCTTCTGCCTCAACCGCATTTGGCGGCGGCACGGTCATCCTCGCGCAAATTGAAATCTTCGCCATTATCTTTCTGCTGGTTTATGCCTTCGCCATAAAACCGTGGCGGCTGTCAAAACGCGTACGCGCAGTGTTTTACGTCAATGCACTGGCCGCAGTCGTCGCAGGGGTTACCATCATCACGACCCTGGCAAGGATGTAGTGCCCCCCGATTAAAAGCCCTGACGCTCACGCCTCAGGGCTTTTTTACGCAAAAAAACTTTTCTTTCAAAACAGACCTGACCGGACTGCACCGCTTTAATTGAGCGCAACCGGGCACCCCGGCGGCGCACGGTTGTTATTTTAGGGGTGTAGACTCAGAAATAAGCGTATAAACTTCCGTTCCTCTCTATTTCAGCACTCTTCATCAAAAGAGTAGCCGGTTTTATATCGGAGCAACAATGTTAAAGGATCTAACGGCTGTATTCGCGCCACA
>NZ_JARVSI010000012.1:0-180199 GCF_030209255.1 Pseudomonas sp. CFBP2511
AGGAACGATAACCCCAACTGTCGTGCCGAAGTTTTTCAACGATCGTGCGACGCTCCGCGTCGCATGCCGTTCTGGACGCTCTGCGTCCGCTCTTGATTGTGCCGCGCAGCGTCAGCCGATTTCCCTCCAGCGCACCCCGCCGTTATCATCGCCGCATCTTGTGAGGGACTTATCCGATGCTCAATGGCCTGTGGCTTGGTTTTTTTGTCGTGGCGACGATTTCTGCGCTGGTGCAGTGGCTGGTGGGCGGCAATGCGGGGATTTTTGCGGCAATGGTCGAAAGCATCTTCGCCATGGCCAAGCTCTCGGTCGAAGTCATGGTGCTGTTGTTCGGCACCCTGACGCTGTGGCTGGGCTTTTTGCGCATTGCAGAGAAGGCCGGGATCGTCGACTGGCTGGCCAAGGTGCTCGGGCCGCTGTTTCTGCGCCTGATGCCGGAAGTCCCGCCAGGCCACCCGGCGCTGGGCCTGATCACCCTCAACTTTGCTGCCAACGCCCTGGGGCTCGACAACGCCGCCACGCCTATCGGCCTCAAGGCCATGCGCTCGTTGCAGGAGCTCAATCCGAGCAAGACTGCCGCCAGTAACGCGCAAATCCTGTTTCTGGTGCTCAACGCTTCATCACTGACCCTGCTGCCAGTGACAATCTTTATGTACCGCGCCCAGCAAGGTGCTCCCGATCCGACCCTGGTGTTTCTGCCTATCCTGCTGGCCACCAGCGTCTCGACGTTTGTCGGCCTGTTGTCGGTGGCGTTCATGCAGCGCCTGCGCCTGTGGGACCCGGTGGTGCTCGCCTACCTTATCCCCGGCGCACTGCTGCTTGGTGCGTTCATGGCCTTTCTCGGCACCCTGTCGGCCGCAGCGCTGGCGGGCCTGTCGTCGATTCTCGGCAACCTCACGTTGTTCGGCCTGATCATGATGTTTCTGATCATAGGTACGCTGCGCAAAGTGCTGGTCTACGAGGCGTTCGTTGAAGGCGCGAAAGAAGGCTTCGATGTCGCCAAGAGCCTGCTGCCTTATCTGGTTGCCATGCTCTGTGCGGTCGGCGTGCTGCGCGCATCCGGCGCATTGGACTTCGGCCTGGAAGGCATTCGGCATGTGGTGCAATGGCTGGGGCTGGACACACGCTTCGTCGATGCGCTGCCGACCGCGATGGTCAAACCATTCTCCGGCAGCGCGGCCCGGGCGCTGCTGATCGAAACCATGCAGACACAAGGCGTGGACAGTTTCGCCGCACTGGCTGCCGCGACGATTCAGGGCAGTACAGAAACCACGTTCTACGTGCTGGCGGTATACTTCGGCGCCGTTGGCATCCAGCGCGCCCGACACGCAGTAGGCTGTGCCTTGCTGGCGGAGTTTTCCGGTGTTGTGGCGGCAATCTTCGTCTGCTACTGGTTCTTTGGTGCAACCGCCACCTGAGGCGTCACTGAGCCGGAGCTGCGGGCGCTGACTCAGCCGCAGCAGGTGCCGGTGCCTGAGGTTGCGCCGGTGCCGATTCAGGCGCAGCTTCGTCGCTCGAGTCGCCACCCGGCTTGAGTTTGATGATCCGCCCGGTAGGTCGCTTGACGGCCGGTTGATCGTTGTCGGTCACCACGAAACGCAGCACGCCGATCATCTGACCGTCCTCGGTCAATACCCGTACCTGCCAGCGCCCTGTCACGTCCTCCGGGAAGTTCTGCTTGCGGGTCCAGGCGCGATAGCCCTCCTTGCGCCCACCGTGGATGTCCAGGGCAATGCGGTCCATCTCCTTACCTTCGTGCCACCACACATGGTAGATGCGCTCGTCCAGTCCACGCGGCGCGTTGATGGCGGTGTAGGCGTACAAACCGCCATTGCGCAGTTGTTTGACGCTGATCAGCGAGATGCTGTCGCCCGGCGTCCGGTTCTTGTTATCGAAATCCGGGCTGACGGCCACTTCGGTCAGCCAAAGAGTCGCCGGTGGTACCCACGAACGCAGCAGCCAGCCCGCAGCGCCAATAGCCAGAATCATCGTGATCACCGTCAGCGCGTTACGCCAGGTATTGAGCGCGAAGGTCGACATCAGGCTGGGGACCGACAACACCATCGCCACGCCCAGCGCCAGTTTGTAACTCTCGGCGGTGGTCAGGTGCAGAATGATCGGTAGCGCGGTAAGCAGTGCAGCAAACAAGGTCAGCGTGTGCAGCGTCATGAACAGCCAGCGTTTGGGGGCCAGCCATTTGTAGTACAAGGGGTCGATGATCGAGATCAGCCCGGCAGCCCCGAGTGCCGCCGTGAACACCGCCTGACCGCTGTTCCAGGTGGTGGTGATGAAAAAGAACGGCAGTACGAAAAACAGACTTTCCTGGTGGATCATCTGCGTGCCGTAGCGCAGCAGGCCCTGCGGAATCTCGCGGCCCAAGGCCTTGTTGAGCAACCCGACCATGGTGTTTTCGACCATCAACCACAGCCAGCTGATCAGCATCACCACGGCGATCCAGGTCGCCAGCGCTTCCTGGCGGTCGACCAGAATGAAACTGGCGATACCGGACACGAAACCGAACGCCGCAATGAGCCCCGGGTAGCGCTGCATCAAGTCGAGCACGGGTGTCACAAAGCGGTTCAGATCACGCATTTCAGTTGTTCACTCGGTTTGAAACATACAAAAAACGCGCAGCTTAACAAACGCTGCGCGCGGCACGCACCCAGAGTGCGGTTCGGCGTCAGAATTCTATGTTTTGCCCCGTGCCCGCCAGCGCCACACGGCCAGCAGCACGATCAGGCCCAGCACGCCACCCGCCAACCAGTACAGTCCGTCATAGCTGAACAGCGGTTTTTCGATGCGCATATAGCCTGGCTGTGCGAGTAATTGGCGCATGGCCTGGTTGGCGGTTTCCAGCTTGACCGCCTTGATGCGCTTGGCCGGATCCTCGAAACGCCCCTTTTCGTAATCGTTGAGCGCGCTCCAATAATAGTCGGCCAGCGCACTATTGCCTTGCGTGGCCCACGATTGCCGGTCGATGGCGAGCTGCTGCAGCCGCGCAAACGTGGCGGGCTGCATACCTTCTTTTTGCAGGCGCTCGACCAGTGCCCGAATATCCCGCTCGGCTTCATCGGTATCATTGCGTTCGACGTCAGCATTGAGGCTCAGAAACCCCACATCGCCGAACACTTCGCGCTCGGCAGACGGCCCATAAGACAGGCTGCGTTTCAGGCGCAGTTCCGTATAGAGCGCCCAGTCCAGGTAAGCCTTGACCAGATCCCAGGTTTCGTCGTGCTGGTCGTCAAGCTGCGGCTCGGGGTAGATCAGGTGCAGCTTGGCGCTCTCGCCCAGCCCACCGCGCTGTAATTCTTGTCGCGCTTGTGCCGAGCCGCTGCCTGGTGCCAACGGTGGGTGATCAATCGGGTCGGTAGGTGCGAGTTTGCCGTAGGTGCGCTCCAGATAGGCCGGCAGGAGCTTGTCCAGATCGCCGACCACGATCAGCGTCATGTTGTTGGGCGCATACCAGTTGGCGAATACGTCTTCGATGTGCTCAAGCTTGATGCCGTCCACTTCGGGACGCTCGGCGCACTTGAGCCCCATCTCCACCGCCAGTTGGCTGATGGCGCTGCGGCCTGAGTCTCGGCGGTCCAGCAGGCGCTGCAAGTGTGAAAAATGCCCGCCGTCTTCGCGCTCTACCACGCGTTTGACGCCGTCCAGACGCGCCTGACTGAGCTCTGTGCGGGTCATGATTTCCAGCAGCAGGTCCAGCACCTTGCGTTGATTGCGCGCAGGCGCTTCGATCACAAACGTGGTGTCGGCGTTGCTGGTGAAGGCATTCCACTCGCCGCCCAGCGCCTGCATGCGCTCTTCCAGCCCGCCTTCGCCGCCGTCATCAATACCGCTGAACAGCAGATGTTCCAGCAGGTGCGGCAGCTCCTTGTCCTGACAGGGGAAATCGTCAAAGCCGATGCCCACCACCAGGCGAATGGCGACGTGACCTTTTTCATAGCCGGGTTTGAGCAAGACCTGCAAACCGTTGGGCAGCAGGTAGCCCTCGACCTGAAGGCGGTCAAGGGCAAACGAGGGGAGTGAACCGAGAAGCAGACAAGCGAACAGCAGGCAACGCATAAAACAGCTTTCCTGGCGGGCCGGTATGTTTAACAGACTTCATACCTTCCCTTACGTTCACAGTGATCGTTCGGGCTGGTCCTCACTCGACAAGGCCCCGGTGTCGGACGTTTCCAGCACCACGTAGGCACTGCTGCAAAACAGCGAGTTGAGGCGCTTCATGTCGGCAATCAGTTCCAGGTGCAGAGAACTGGTCTCGATACTTTGCACGACTTTATGTCGCAGACGGCTCACATGCGCGTGCGCCAGGCGACGCTCCTGAGCCCTGAAACGGCGCTTCTCACGCAGCAATTGCCGCGCGCTTTCTTCGTCGCCGCTGAGAAATACCGAAAGGCCCAGGCGCAGATTCGACTGCAGTTGAACCTGCAGATCGGCAAGCTCTTCAAGCCCGACCTCGGAGAATGAGCGACGATGCGAAGTTTTCTGCTGCTGGATCTTGCGCAACATGCGCTCGATCAGGCCGCTGGCCAGTTCCAGGTTGATGGTCAGCTCGATGATTTCAGCCCAGCGCCGGTTGTCGTGCTCGCCGAGGTCTTCGCGGGGCATTTGCGCCAGGTACAGTTTGATCGCGCTGTACAGTGCTTCGACGTCATCGTTCAGACGCCGTACTTCCTGAGTGACCGCCGTTTGTGTGCCGCGCAGCACGGCCAGCATCGAGCCGAGCATGCTCTCGATCAGGTCGCCCATGCGCAGCGTTTCGCGTACGGCGTTGGCCAGTGCGAGGCTGGGCGTCGCCAGCGCGGTCAAGTCCAGATGCCGAGGCCTGGCCAGCCCGCCAACCTCGTTCTGCTGCGGCAGCAAGCCTGCGCATAGCCGCGCCATCGGGCCGACCGTAGGTAGCATGATCAGGCAGCGCACCGTGTTGTAGATCAGGTGGAAGCCGATGACCAGCTCCTGTGGGCGAAAGCCCAGCGTATCGATCCAGGCAACCAGCGGGTCGAGCACCGGAATGATCAACAACAGGCCGAACAGCTTGTACAACAGGCTGCCCAGTGCAACCTGCCGGCCAGCGACGTTCTGCATGCTGGTGCTGAGAAACGCCAGCAGGCCGCTGCCGATGTTGGCACCAATCACCAGGCCGATCGCCACCGGCAGGCCAATGACTTCGGTACCTGCCAGGGTGGCTGTCAGCAGCACTGCCGCCAGGCTAGAGTAGGAAATCAACGCGAACATCGCGCCCACCAGCGCATCCAGCAGCAGATCACCCGTCAGTGAGGCAAACAGCACCTTGACCCCGGCCGCCTGAGTGATCGGTGCGGCAGCGGCGACGATCAATTGCAGCGCCAGCACGATAAGGCCCAGGCCGATACCGACCCGGCCCAACTGACCGGCGCGGGTCTGCTTGCGTGACAGAAAGAACACCACGCCGAGGAAAATCAGCAGCGGCGACAGCCACGACAGGTCGAACGTCAGCACACGGGACATCAAGGCCGTGCCGACATCGGCGCCGAGCATGATCACCAGCGCAGGCGTCAGCGTCATCAGCCCCTGGCCCACGAAGGATGTCACCAGCATGGCCGTGGCATTACTGCTCTGCACCATGGCGGTGACCAGAATGCCAGCGATGAAAGCCAGTGGTCGTTTGGACATGTTCTGGCTGAGCAAACGACGCAGTTGTGCCCCGTAAACTCGAAGGATGCCAGTACGCACGATATGCGTGCCCCAGATCAGCAGGGCGACGGCAGATAGCAAATCGAGCAGGGTCAGCATGCTGAAAGCCCCCTGAGGTTTGCCCATTCAGGCGATGAATTGAAAGATGCAGCATGTAGCGAGCGGGGAAAGGGTGTAATGCTCTACTAAGCTTTTAGTCGGCCTTTGGCCTTGACGCCAGCATCGCACAGGGTTGGGTTCATTGAAATAAAAGTGTCATAAATCGTTGGCTGATTATTACGCGTACGCTTGAGCGCTCTGCGTCACAAGACTGCGCCGCGCCGCAAATGCAAGATCGGACGCGGAGCGTCCAGAACGGCATGCGACGCGGAGCGTCGCACGATAGCTGAGATTATCGTTCCTCACGCTCCGGCAGCCCTCAACGAAACCGGTCAACCTCGTTACGCAGTTCGGTCGCCAGGCCATTGAGCTCCTGAGCGGTGATGGCAAGGTTGGACATGACCTGGCGTTGTTCGCTGTTGGCCATGGCGATGCTTTGCAGGTTGCTGCTGAGCATCGTTGCAGTGCTGCTCTGTTCCTGGGTTGCGGTGGTGATGGCTGCGAACTGGTGGCCGGCCGAGCGGCTTTGTTCGTCGATCTGGGCCAGTGCCGAGGCGACTTTGGCGTTGAGCGACAGGCCTTCCTGCATCAGCGTATTGCCCTGCTGCATGGTGCTGATCGCGTTGCCGGTTTCCTGCTGGATACTGGCGATCATGCCGGAAATCTCGTCGGTCGCTTCGCGAGTACGAGACGCCAGGCTGCGCACTTCGTCAGCCACCACGGCAAAGCCGCGGCCTTGTTCACCGGCACGCGCGGCCTCGATGGCGGCGTTGAGGGCCAGCAGGTTGGTCTGGTCGGCAATCGAGGTGATCACCCCGACAATGCTGCCAATTTCCTGCGAGCGCTGGCCCAGTGTGTCGATGACTGTGGCGGTGCTGCTCAGCGAGGTGGCGATCTGTTGCAGCGATGAAGACGCCTCGTCCATCGAGGTGCGACCGATGCGGGTCTGCTGGGCGTTTTCCTGCGCCAGGCGCTCGGTGTTGCCCATGTTGTCGGCGATATTCATCGACGTGGCGCTGAATTCTTCGACCGCACCGGCCATGCTGGTGATCTCGCCGGACTGTTGTTCCATGCCCTCGTAAGCGCCGCCAGACAAGCCGGACAGTGCGTGCGCACGGGTGCTGACTTCCTGCGCGGCGGTACGGATATGCGACACCATGGAGGACAGCGCTTCACTCATCTTGTTGAAGCTGCCGGACAGTTGGCCGATCTCGTCGTTGCTGGTCACATTGAGGCGCACGCTCAGGTCGCCCGCGCCCAGTGCATCGGCCTGGCGAACCAGTTCAGACAACGGACGCAGCTTGCTGCGCAGCAGCCAGATAGCGCTGATGACGGCGATCAGCATGGCCAGCAAGCTACCGATGGCCAGTTGGGTGCCGACGCTCCAGGTCACTTCGCTGATTTCACTGCGTGGCATGCTGGCGATGACTGTCCAGGGACCACCGGCGAACGGTTGGCCGACGCTGTAGAAGTCGTCGCCCCCTTCATTCCAGAACTGTGCCTTGCCCGGTTTGCTTGCAAGGTCAGCGACAGCCTTCGCGGCACCGTCGAGGGATTTGATGCCCGCAGGCGGAACCAGCCAGGTGCCCTTCTCATCGAGCAATGCCAGCGAGCCGGTAGAGCCGATGCGGAAGCTCTTCAGGTTATCGAACTGGGTTTTCTGTGCATCGGTGTAATCGAATCCTACAAACAGCGCGGCAATGATCTTGCCGCTGCTGTCGCGAACCGGGCTGTATTGCGTCATGTAGTAGCGATCAAACAACACCGCTTTGCCTACGTAGCTCTGACCGGCCATCAAACGCTCATAGGCAGTGCCCTTGCGATCCAGCACGGTGCCGATGGCGCGCGTACCATCCTGTTTGCTCAACGAGGTGCTGATACGAATGAAGTCGTCGCCGCTGCGCACGAATATCGTCGCGACGCCTGCGGTCATCGAACGAAATTCGTCGACTTCGGTAAAGTCGTTGTTCAGGGCAGTATCGCGCAGATACAGGCCTGGGGTCTGGGTGCCCGCGACCGCAACCGGTTTGTCGGTCTGCAAGGTCAGGCCGCCGGCGAAGCGCTTCTCGAACAAGCCGCTCAGGCGCTGGGTGCTGTCGCGCAGTGTGCTGTGAAAGGTGCTGAGCTGATCGGCCAGCAACCGGGCTTCGCTCGACATGTGTTCTTCGCGAATGACCAGATTGGATGCGTCCAGAGACCTCAGAGCGAACAGCGTACTGCCGCTGATAACAACTGCCAGGATCACCGCCAGAGCAATACCGAGTTGCGAGGCAATTCGGGTACGGGGCTTGGACATAGAGACTCCACGCCAAATGATTGGAGTCGCCGGGTCCGTGGCTTACCATTCAGCTGATTTTAGTTAAGGTTTTCAAGCCACCGGATGGGCGGTCGTTAAACATTTCTTCGGCCAGTAAGATCGTTACTTGAGCGCGAGGCGCGACATTAACAAATGATGGCAGTTCAATACTAAACAAATTTTTCAACGCAGTACTTCAACTAGCGGCAACTTCATCGCCTTCACTTCCGCCTGAAGAAAATCGCTCAGCCGCCGCAACCGCTCTGCGCCGGGCCTTGTGCGCGGCCACACCAGGTAATAGTTCTCGCCACTGAACACTGCCGTGCGCCACGGCAGGCTCAAGCGCGACTGCGCCAGATCCTCGGCGACCATCAGCAAATCGCCCATCGACACGCCATAACCCCGTGCTGCCGCAATCATCCCCAGTTCAAGCGTGTCGAAAACCTGCCCGCCCTTGAGCGAGACCTGGTCTGCCAGACCCATGCGGTTGAGCCAGGTGCGCCAGTCACGTCGATCAGGTGTGGGGTGCAGCAATTCGGCCTTGGCCAGCCGCTCTACATCCCACGGCGGATCCTGCGACAACGTCGGTGCACCCACCGGAATCAACAACTCCGCAAACAGCAGCGTGGCTTCCCAGTCCGAGGGGAAATGCCCCTGGCTGAGCAGAATCGCGCAGTCGAAAGGCTCCCGGGTAAAGTCCACGGCATCGATGTCCATCCAGGCGCTGGTCAGTTGCACCTCGTTACCGACTTGCAAATGACGGAAGCGGCTGAGCCGGGCCAGCAGCCAGCGCATGGTCAGGGTCGATGGTGCTTTCATGCGCAGGACGCCCTCGTCGGTCTGCAGCGTGCTGCACGCTCGCTCCAGAGCCAGGAAGCCGTCGCGTACGCCGGGCAACAAGGTGCGTGCCGACTCGGTCAGTTGCAAGTTGCGCCCGTTACGCTGAAACAAACGGCAGGCAAAGTGCTCTTCCAGCGTGCGGATATGGCGGCTTACTGCACTTTGAGTAATCGATAGTTCTTCAGCCGCCCGCGTGAACGAGGTATGTCGTGCGGCGGCTTCAAACGCCCTTAGTGCATAAAGAGGAGGCAGATTACGAGGCATGCGGAGCTTCCTGCTGGCGATGAGCAGCTACTTTACTGCAAATTGATTCAGATGAGTTTTACTCATGCACCGCATCAGGTTTATCGTTTTGTGCTTCGACGCCCAAGCGCCCAGAATAGGTGCTCATCCGAACTCCCGCCGTAGAGCACCGCCGACATGCAGCTGCCCGCCTTCAAAGAACTCTGGATCATCCTGCGCCTGGCCGGGCCGCTGATCGCCTCACAGATGGCGCACATGCTGATGGTCTTCACCGACACCGTTATGATGGGCAAAATTGGCCCCGAAGCGCTGGCGGGCGGCGGTCTGGGCGCTGCCACATACAGCTTCATCTCGTTCTTCTGTGTGGGCGTGATGGCGGCGGTTGGTACGCTGGTGTCGATTCGGCATGGCGCAGGCGACAGCGAAGGGGTAACCCGCCTGACGCAGGCGGGCCTGTGGCTGGCGTGGGGGATGGCGTTGATCGCCGCACTGCTGCTGTGGAATCTCGAGCCCATCCTGTTGCAGTTAGGGCAGGCCGAAGCCAACGTGCACATGGCTGCTCAATTTCTGATCACCCTGCCCTTCGCGCTGCCCGGCCTGCTCAGCTTCATGGCGCTGCGCGGTTTTACCAGCGCGCTTGGCCGCGCAGGCCCGGTGATGACTATCAGCGTGGCCGGGGCTGTCGCCAACTTTGTGCTTAATTACGCGATGATCAATCAGTGGCTCGGGCTGCCCAATCTGGGGCTGATGGGGATCGGGCTGGTGACTGCGATGGTGACCAACTGCATGGCGCTGGCGCTCGCCTGGCACATCAAAAGGCACCCCGCCTACGCGGCGTACCCGATCAGCAAGGGGCTGTCGAAGCTCTCGCGCAGTCACCTGAAAGAGCTGTGGCGTCTTGGCCTGCCGATTGGCGGGACTTATGCGGTCGAGGTCGGTCTGTTCACCTTTGCGGCGTTCTGCATGGGCGCAATGGGCAGCACGCAGATGGCGGCGCACCAGATCGCCCTGCAGACGGTGTCCATGGCGTTCATGATCCCGGTGGGTATTTCTTACGCAGTGACCATGCGCATCGGCCAGCACTACGGTGCCGGCAACATACTGATGGCGCGCACGGCAGGCCGTCTGGGCATCGGTTTTGGCGGCAGCGTGATGCTGCTGTTCGGCATTTTTTTCTGGCTGGCCCCGCATTGGGTCATCGGCCTGTTTCTGGACCTTGATGACCCTGCGTTCGCTGAAATTGTCGTGCTGGCCGCAAAATTGCTGGCCATTGCGGCCTGGTTCGAGTTTTTCGACGGCACCCAGACAATAGCCATGGGCGCGATTCGCGGGCTCAAGGATGCCCGCACGACGTTCCTGATCGGGCTCGGCTGCTACTGGCTGATCGCTGCGCCTGCCGCATGGCTGCTGGGTTTTTATGCTGACGGTGGTGCGTCGGGTGTCTGGTGGGGGTTGGCGCTGGGCCTGTTCTGCTCGGCCGTGGCGCTGACGTACGCGTTTGAATGGAAGACCGCCCGCCTGTTGCGTCAGGAAGCCATCGGTGCGGCAGTGCCGGGCTGAGCCAGCGCCCTGTCAGCCGGACTGCGAAGCATCGGCCTGACTGGCTTCCAGGCGCAGGTACGTCAGCAGTTGCTCCATCGGCAGCGGCCTGCTGATCAGGTAGCCCTGCACCTGATTGCAGCCGAAACTGCGTAACAGCTCCAGCTGCCCGGCGGTCTCGACGCCTTCGGCGACCACTTCCAGATTGAGGTTGTGCGCCAGCGTGATCATGGCGTTGACCAGCTTGCGGTTCTCTTCGCGTGCTTCCATATGCTCGACAAAGCCCATGTCGACCTTGAGCAGCGCAATAGGCAGGCTGTTGAGGTGCATGAACGACGAATAGCCCGTGCCGAAGTCATCCAGTGAAAACCGCACGCCCAGCCGGCCCAAAGCTTCCATGGTCTGTCTGACCTGATCGCTGCGGCGCATCACCGCTGTTTCGGTCAGTTCGAACTCCAGCCAGTGCGCGTCGACGTTGTGCTCTTCGATCAGGCGATTAAGCGTCGGCAACAGCTGACTGTCCTGAAACTGCCGGAACGACAGGTTGATCGCCATGTGCAGCGGCGCCAGGCCTTGCTCGCGCAGGGCCTGCATATCTTTCAAGGCCCGGAAGATGACCCAGTAGCCGAGTGGCACGATCAGGCCGCTTTGCTCGGCCAGCGGTATGAACTCACTGGGCGGCAACAGCCCACGCTCTTGATGACGCCAGCGCACCAGCGCTTCGAGGCCGACAATACGGCCCGTGTCCAGGCACAGCCGCGGCTGGTAATGCAGCTCCATCTCGTCGCGGCGCAAGGCCCGTCGCAGTTCGCCCTCCAGGTCGGCGAGGCTGCGCGCGTTGCGATTGATGCGCTCGTCGAACAGGTGGAAGGTGCAGCCCTGCATGCTTTTGGCCTGGCGCATGGCGATATGCGCGTGCCACATCAGCGGGTCGGCTTCGGGGCGGGTGGGTGAGTGCGCAATGCCCAGGCTGCAGCCGAGCAGCAGGCTTTCGCCATCGACCCAGTAAGGCTCGGCCAGCACGTCGGTAATACGTTCGGCCAGTTGCAGGGCGCGCGTGGGGGTGGTTCGGGTATCGATCAACAGGGCAAATTCATCACCGCCAAGACGGGCGATCTGGTCGCCGGCATCGAGCTGGTTTTTCAGGCGCGCCACCACTTGCAGAATCAGCCGGTCGCCGGCTTGATGCCCCAGCGAATCGTTGGCGTGGCGGAAGTTGTCCAGGTCCAGATGCCCCAGCGCCAGGCTGCCGCCCTCTGCCAGACGATTGGCCAGCAGCGCCTGAAAACCCTGACGGTTGGCGATGCCGGTCAACGGATCCTGGCCGGCCAGACGTCGCAAGGTGTCTTCCAGGCGGCTGCGCTCATGAACGTAGCGCAGGCAGCGGCGCAGGACATCGCCGGTCAACGTGTCGCGCACCAGCCAGTCACTGACACCGCTCGGTCCGACCAGCGGTTCCTCTTCCAGCAGCACCACGGTTGGCAGCAGGCAGGTTCCGGTTTTGGGCAGCAGGTCGGGCGTGGTCAGTAGCACGGTATTGCGCTCGCTGCCGTACCGAGCACTGAAAACATCCCAGTTCGCGCCATGCAGCAGGATCACATTGCCGCCCGGTGCGGCGGCGCAACCGTTCAGAAGCGCCTGCCAGAAAGGCTCGTGTGCCAATAAAAGCATTCGCAGGGGTTCGACAGGTGTAGGCAATCTAACTTCCTAAGTACAAAGGAAAAATCGGTGGCCGCACTCTTCAGGGAGCGCGACAGATACACGTATCGTCGCGTCGCGGCGCAAATGTAACAAAACCAGAAAAATTAGATAGCCGTCACTGACTGCCTACGATGATCGCTGCACAAACGCGTGGGCCTGTTAAAATGCCCGACCTTTTTTACAGACGACTCTTCATACCGCCATGTCCCGACTCAATCCCCGGCAGCAGGAAGCCGTGAACTACGTCGGCGGCCCTCTTTTGGTGCTCGCCGGTGCCGGTTCCGGCAAGACCAGTGTGATCACCCGCAAAATTGCCCACCTGATCCAGAACTGCGGCATCCGTGCTCAATACATCGTCGCCATGACCTTCACCAACAAGGCCGCGCGCGAGATGAAAGAGCGCGTCGGCACGCTGCTCAAGGGCGGTGAAGGGCGTGGCCTGACGGTCTCGACCTTCCACAATCTGGGCCTGAACATCATCCGCAAGGAACACACGCGGCTGGGCTATAAACCGGGGTTTTCGATCTTTGACGAGACCGACGTCAAGGCTTTGATGACCGACATCATGCAAAAAGAGTACTCGGGTGACGACGGCGTCGACGAAATCAAGAACATGATCGGCTCGTGGAAAAACGATCTGATCCTGCCTGCCGAAGCTCTGGAAAACGCTCGCAACCCCAAAGAGCAGACTGCCGCCATCGTCTACACCCACTACCAGCGCACGCTCAAGGCGTACAACGCGGTGGACTTCGATGACCTGATTCTGGTGCCGGTCAAGCTGTTCCAGGAGCACCCCGACGTTCTGGAAAAATGGCAGAACAAGGTGCGCTACCTGCTGGTGGACGAGTATCAGGACACCAACGCCAGTCAGTACCTGCTGGTGAAACTGCTGATCGGCACGCGCAACCAGTTCACCGTGGTGGGCGACGACGACCAGTCGATCTACGCCTGGCGTGGTGCGCGGCCGGAAAACCTGATGTTGCTCAAGGACGACTATCCGTCGTTGAAAGTCGTCATGCTGGAGCAGAACTACCGCTCCACCAGCCGCATCCTGCGCTGCGCCAACGTGCTGATCTCCAACAACCCGCACGCCTTTGAAAAACAATTGTGGTCCGAGATGGGCCATGGTGACGAAATCCGCGTCATCCGCTGCCGTAACGAAGACGCCGAAGCCGAGCGGGTGGCGATGGAGATCCTCACCCTGCACCTGCGCACCGACCGGCCTTACAGCGACTTCGCCATCCTCTACCGCGGTAATTATCAAGCCAAGCTGATCGAGCTGAAATTGCAGCACCACCAGGTGCCGTATCGCCTGTCGGGCGGCAACAGCTTTTTCGGGCGCCAGGAAGTCAAGGACCTGATGGCCTACTTCCGCCTGCTGGTGAACCCCGACGACGACAACGCCTTCCTGCGGGTGATTAACGTGCCGCGCCGGGAAATCGGCTCGACCACGCTGGAAAAACTGGGGAACTACGCCACCGAGCGCAAAGTGTCGATGTACGCCGCCACCGAAGAAATCGGCCTGGGCGAGCATCTGGACAGCCGCTACACCGACCGGTTGCAGCGTTTCAAGCGCTGGATGGACGGCGTGCGCCAGCAGTGCGCGCAGAACGACCCTATCGCCGCGCTGCGCAGCATGGTCATGGACATCGATTACGAGAACTGGCTGCGCCAGAACAGCTCCAGCGAAAAGGCGGCCGATTACCGGATGAGCAACGTCTGGTTCCTGATCGAAGCGTTGAAAAACACGCTGGAGAAGGACGAAGAAGGCGGCATGACCATCGAGGAGGCCATCGGCAAGCTGGTCCTGCGCGACATGCTCGAGCGTCAGCAGGAAGAGGAAGACGGTGCCGAAGGCGTACAGATGATGACCCTGCACGCGTCCAAGGGCCTGGAGTTTCCGTACGTGTTCATCATGGGCATGGAGGAAGAGATCCTTCCGCACCGCTCCAGCATCGAAGCCGACACCATCGAAGAAGAGCGCCGTCTGGCCTACGTGGGCATTACCCGTGCGCGGCAGACCCTGGCGTTCACCTTCGCCGCCAAACGCAAGCAGTACGGCGAAATCATCGACTGCGCGCCTAGCCGTTTTCTGGACGAGCTGCCCCCGGACGATCTGGCCTGGGAAGGCAACGATGACACGCCTACGGAAGTTAAAGCGGTGCGCGGCAACACTGCACTCGCCGACATTCGCGCCATGCTGAAACGCTAGCCGACACCACGAAATTGATCATTTATTGCGCAATGGCGCAGCCAAGGAATTGAAGTGGAAGCACTGCACAAGAAGATTCGCGAAGAAGGCATCGTACTGTCCGATCAGGTGCTGAAGGTCGATGCGTTTCTCAACCATCAGATCGATCCGGCGTTGATGAAAGCCATCGGTGACGAATTCGCCCGCCTGTTCGCCGACGCAGGCGTGACCAAGATCGTGACCATCGAAGCATCCGGCATTGCCCCAGCGGTCATGGCCGGCCTGAACATGGGCGTACCGGTGATCTTCGCGCGCAAGCATCAGTCGCTGACCCTGACTGAAAACCTGCTGTCGGCGACCGTGTACTCGTTCACCAAGCAGGTGGAAAGCACCGTCGCCATCTCGCCGCGCCATTTGAACAGCACAGACAACGTGCTGATCATCGATGACTTCCTGGCCAACGGCAAAGCCTCGCAAGCGCTGATCTCGATCATCAAACAGGCTGGCGCCACCGTCGCAGGTCTGGGTATCGTGATCGAGAAGTCCTTCCAGGGCGGCCGTGCCGAACTGGATGCACAAGGCTATCGCGTAGAGTCGCTGGCACGGGTCGAGTCACTTGCCGGTGGCGTGGTGACGTTTAAGTAAGGCGCTTGGGGTTGCACACAAGTCCGCTTTTGATTCTGGCCGAAGGCTGTGGGACCGGGCGGCGCTTCGCTTGTCCGCGATGGGCTGCGAAGCGGCCCTGATCCAGACTACCTCGGTTGTACCTGATGTAACGTATGCACCGGTTTACTGCCGGTCCCCGGCAGTTCGCGGACGAGTCCGCTCCCACGAAAACCGAGAGATCCCGGACGAGCGAAGCATCGCCCGGTCCACACACATAACGGGCTTCTGCCCACAGGGCGTGGGAGCGGACTTGTCCGCGATGGGGCCGCTAAGCTTTCCGAAAAATGCATCGCCCGGTCGGCTTCCACGGCCTCCGGCCAGAATCCAAAGCAGGCTTGCGTATCAGCCCGAAACACCCAGCGCACGCAAACGTCGATACAACGTGCGTTCGCTCAGCCCCAGTTCTCTGGCCAGTTCGCTGCGCGAGCCGTTGAATACGCGTAGCGCGTGGGCGAGTTTTTCCAGGCTGTCATCCGTTCTGCGGTAAGCCAGGCCGCTCTCTTCTTGATGCCCGCGCACTTCTGCGGGCAAGTCCTGTGCGCGAATGATGCCGTCATCGGTAAACAGTCGGGCGCGTTCAAGGATGTTGCGCAGTTCGCGGATGTTGCCCGGGTAGTGGTAGTGGCTCAGCAGCTTCATGGCATGGGCATCGATGCGCGGTGCAGCGCCCTGTGAGGTGCGTTGCAGCAGGCTGTCGATCAGCAATGGCAGGTCTTCGCTGCGTTCGCGCAGAGCGGGTAAGCGAATCGGGAATGCGCTGATGCGGTAAAACAGGTCCTGGCGAAAACTACCTTCGGCGACCATGTCCTTGATCGGTTTGTGGGTGGCTGCCACCAGACGGAAATCCGAGTGCACGGTTCTCAGGCTGCCCACCGGACGAAAGCTGCCGGACTCGATCAACCTCAACAGCTTGACCTGCATGGCCAGCGGCACCTCGCCGATCTCGTCCAGAAACAAGGTGCCGCCATGCGCCGCTTCGGCCAGGCCGGTCTTGCGTTGCAAAGCGCCGGTGAAGGCGCCTTTTTCATAGCCGAACAGCTCGCTTTCCAGCAGGTTCTCCGTCAGGCCCGTGCAGTCGACCACCACCAATGGCCCGGCGGACCTTGAGCTGCTGGCGTGCAGCGCGCGGGCAAACAGCTCTTTGCCGGTCCCGGACTCACCTTGCAGCAGCACGGGAATTTGCGCGGGTGCGGCACGTTGCAACGCACTCAAGACGTCCTTGAAAGCCGCCGAACGACCGACCAGCCCGTGCTGCTGAGGCTGGACCGAAGCCACTGCCACCGATGTCAGTCGTTCGACATAGGCAATGACCTCGCCACGATCATCGAGGATCGGCCGCAGCTCCACATCCACATGTTCCGGGCCACGCGGTGTGTGGTGAATGTGCAGCAAGCGCTCCGGACGCCGCGTCTCATCAGCCTTGCGCATCGGGCAATGCTCACCGGCCTGGTCGCAGGGCACTGCAAACTGATGGGAAACCCGGTAGCACTTTTCGCCCACGTGCGGCATACCCTCGACCCCGAACTGGCGCTGATAGGCCGTGTTGGCAGCGATGATGTTGTAATCGGTGTCCAGAACAATGGTCGGCTGCACGTCGTGTTCGAGGTACGACACCAGCGATTGCATGCGGCTGCCGGGCAGATCGGTGGCGATGAGTGACATACGTGCTCCTGCGGAGGGCTCAGCCTGGGTTAAGTGGCTGCCAGTCTATGCCAGAAGCTGCCACATGACTGCCAGAACATGGCAGTCAATCCATGCTGATTGCCGTCCGCCCATCTTGTAGAACTGTTCAGACCCCCGTGCCCACTAAGCTCTACATGCTCAAACGCTGTTGGCATGTTTATTGAGAGTCAATAGCAACGTCTGCC
Organism: Pseudomonas sp. CFBP2511; assembly: GCF_030209255.1. Taxonomy (NCBI): domain Bacteria; kingdom Pseudomonadati; phylum Pseudomonadota; class Gammaproteobacteria; order Pseudomonadales; family Pseudomonadaceae; genus Pseudomonas; species Pseudomonas sp. CFBP2511. The sequence continues at coordinate 17,123 of NZ_JARVSI010000012.1, forward strand.
AACCGCCTGGCCCCTATGGGCTTGTCTTGAGGCGATCTACAGCAACGGAAATCGCACATGATCATCGCTGAAAAGCTTTATGTCGAAGCGCTCTTCGACAGTCATACCTGGACCATCAGCTATCTGGTGATGGATCTGGAGAGTAGGCAATGCGCGCTGATTGACAGTGTGCTCGATTACGACCCCAAGTCCGGCCGTACCCGCACCGAAGCTGCAGACCGGATGATTGGCCGGGTGCGTGGTTTGCAGGGTTCGGTGCAGTGGATACTCGAAACCCATGTGCATGCCGATCACCTGTCAGCAGCGCCCTACCTTAAACAGAAGCTGGGCGGGCAAGTGGTCATCGGCAGTCACATCACGGTGGTCCAGGAAACCTTCGGAGCGCTGTTCAACGCGCCGGCGGATTTTGCGCGCAATGGCAGCCAGTTCGACGTGCTGGTCGAGGATGACGCCTCATTCGCCATTGGCGGGCTTCAGGTAAAAGCCATGCATACGCCGGGGCACACGCCAGCCTGTACGAGTTACCTGATACAGGTGGGCGAAAAGATGGTCGCGTTTGTGGGCGACACGCTGTTCATGCCCGATTACGGCACCGCACGCTGCGACTTTCCTGGTGCCGACGCACGCACGCTGTACCGCTCCATTCGCAAACTGCTGGCGTTGCCGCAGCAAACCATCCTGTTCATGTGCCATGACTACTTGCCCGACGGGCGAGATCTGAAATACATGACCACTGTCGCTGAGCAGCGCGCCAGCAATATCCATGTGCATGACGGCGTGGATGAAGAAGCGTTCGTCAGCATGCGCGAAGCACGCGACGCCACGCTGGAGATGCCGGTGCTGATGCTCCCGGCAGTGCAAGTCAACATGCGCGGTGGCCACTTTCCCGAGCCGGATGACAACGGCGTCGTCTATCTGAAGATCCCGCTCAATGCTTTTTAAGCCCTGCCCGCTTTCGGAAACCCTGCGATGACTGCCTTGAACCTTAACTGCCAGATCCTGATTGTCGGTGGCGGCGCTGCCGGTATATCGACCGCCGCAAGCCTGCTTGCCCGTGACGCCTCGCTGCAGATCACGCTGGTGGACCCCGCCGACACCCATTACTACCAACCGGGCTGGACGATGGTCGGTGCGGGGGTCTTTGAGCCGCAATCGACGGCGCGCAGTATGGAGTCGCTCATTCCCAAAGGTGTGCAGTGGATCAAGGCTGCAGTAGCGACGTTCGAGCCGCAGGATAACGCCCTGACGCTGGAAGACGGGCGCTCGATTGGCTATCAGCAACTGGTGGTTTGCCCTGGCCTGAAACTGGATTGGGCGGCCATCGACGGGCTGGTCGATACGCTGGGTGCCAATGGCGTGACCTCCAATTATCGTTATGACCTGGCGCCCTACACCTGGAAACTGGTGCAGGGCCTGAAACAGGGGCGCGCGTTATTCACCCAGCCGCCCATGCCGATCAAATGCGCGGGTGCGCCGCAGAAAGCCCTGTACCTGTCCTGCGATCACTGGCTCAAAGCGGGTCGTCTCGGGCAGATCAACGCACAGTTCTATAACGCCGGTGGCGTGCTGTTCGGCGTGGCGGACTATGTTCCTGCGCTGATGACGTATGTTCAACGCTATGCCATCGACCTCAAGTTCAGCCATCGACTGATCGCGGTCGACGGGCCTGGAAAGCGCGCGACGTTCATCCAGACGCTGCCGGACGGAACCTGTGAGACCGTCGAGCAAAGCTTCGAGATGTTGCACGTAGTGCCACCGCAGATTGCCCCGGACTTCATCCGCAATAGCCCGCTGGCCGATGCGGCAGGCTGGGTGGACGTGGATCCCGCCACGCTCAGGCACCGCCGGTTCGCCAACATTCATGGCCTGGGCGATGTCACCAACACCAGCAATGCCAAGACGGCCGCGGCAGCGCGCAAGCAGGCGCCGGTGGCGGCCAACAACGTACTGGTTGCGATGGGTCGTCTGAGTGAACCCGTCATTTACGACGGTTATGGCTCCTGCCCGCTGACGGTCGAAAAAGGCAAGATCGTGCTGGCCGAGTTCACCTATGGCGGCAAGGTCGCCCCCAGCTTTCCGGGCTGGTTGCTGGATGGCCGCAAACCGACCCGTCTGGCGTGGTGGTTGAAGGCGAGCGTGCTGCCGGCGCTGTACTGGAACGGCATGCTCAAAGGCCGTGAATGGCTGGCCCGACCGAAGAAGGCCACAGCCAGACATGATTGATCACTCGCTATTGGGTGCAGGTCTGGGCGTGATCATCGGGGCGGTCCTGGCGTTGACGGGGGCAGGCGGTGGCATTCTGGCAGTGCCGCTGCTGGTATTCGGGCTGGGCCTGACGATTGTCGAAGCAGCGCCGGTAGGCTTGCTGGCTGTCGGCCTTGCCGCCTGGGTCGGTGCGGTATTGGGGCTACGTCAGGGCATCGTGCGCTATCGCGCTGCGGGTTACATTGCGGGTATCGGCGTGCTGATGGCGCCCATCGGTCTCTGGCTTGCCCATCGTTTGCCCAACACGCCGCTGGCGCTGATCTTTTCTGCCGTGTTGCTGTATGCCTGCGGGCGTATCTTCATCAGGGCCAGCCGCGAACTGCGTGATGGCCGCCAGGCACCGCGTGCGCAAATGCTGCCTTGCGTGCTCAACCCGTTGCAAGGTCGCCTGCGCTGGACAATGCCGTGCCTGCGCGCCCTGACGTTCACGGGTATGTGCTCGGGGTTGCTCTCCGGGCTGCTTGGTGTTGGCGGTGGTTTTGTGATCATTCCGGCGCTGACACGCTACAGCGACCTGGACATGAAAAGCGTCGTGGCGACATCGCTTGCGGTAATCGCGCTGGTCTCGACCGGTAGCGTCATCATCGCGTCGCTCAGTGGGGTGATGCACTGGGCAGTGGGCGCGCCCTTCGCACTCGGCGCAGTGGCCGGTTTGCTAGGTGGCAGGCAGGTCGCCCGCTACCTGGCAGGGCCGCGCTTGCAGCAGTTGTTTGCTGTTTGCGGGATTGCGGCAGCGTTGATGCTGGTGTTTGCGGTGGTGCAGGTGTGAGCGCCAGGCATTGAGATCGGATGCCGAGCGTTCAGGGCTGTGTACCGACGCTGGAGCGCCGGCACAATATTTATCCGTCTATCCTGTCAGCCCGGTTGTATTGTGCAATCCGGCCAGCAATAGCCGCTGATACAGTTCCTCGCGCAGGCCTTGAGGCTGGTCGAGTTGCATGCGTTGCAAGTGCTGCGGGAAGGTCTCCGGGTCGGGGGCGTCGAGGGTGGCTTTGCCCAGTTCGAGTATTTCGGTGAGCTTGAGTTTGCTCTTCAGCCAGTTCAATGCGCGCAGCAGATCACGCTCCTCGGGGGTGAAGTCGCAGCCTAGCGGGTACTCGGTGAACAACGACGGATAGTGAGCAGCAATGCCACGCAGGCGCTCCGGCGTATTCTGGGTAAAGCGCGGGTCGAGGATGAAGTCCTTGGGCAATTTACCGGCCTTTTGCGCCTGCTCGATCAAGCCGGGCTGAAACCGCGAATCGCTGATGTTCAGAATGCGTTCGATCACTGTGGCGTCAGTCTGACCGCGCAAGTCAGCGATGCCGTATTCGGTCACGACGATATCGCGCAGGTGCCGGGGTATCGTCGTGTGGCCGTACTGCCAGACGATATTGGAACTGACCTCGCCGCCTGACTCGCGCCAGCTGCGCAGCATCAGAATCGAACGCGCGCCCTCAAGCGCATGGGCCTGCGCGACAAAGTTGTACTGGCCGCCCACGCCGCTCAGCACCCGCCCGTCTTCCAGCTGATCGGCCACCGCTGCACCCATCAGGGTGACGGTGAACGCGCTGTTGATAAAACGCGCATCGCGGCGTTGCAGACGCTTGAGGTCTTCTTGGCCGTAAAGCTCGTTGATGTAGCTGATGGCAGTCATGTTGAACTGCGCCAATCGCTCGGCGGGTAGCTCGCGCAGCCGCTCGTAGAAGCTTGACGGCCCTAGAAAAAACCCACCATGCACGACCACGCCTTCAGGGTGCGCGTCTTCATCCAGCGTGCCCATGTTGGCCAGTCTTTGCAGTTCGGCATCGGCATACACCTTGCGCCGCACAATGCCCGCATCGGCCAGCACCAGCAGCCCGTTTACGAACATCTCGCTGCAACCATAAAGCCCGCTGGCGAAAGGCTGAGAACCGCCTTCCCGGTCGATCAGGGTCTGCCAGTTGCTCATGTTCAGGTCAGCCAGCAGGCTGCGCCAGGTTTCGTTGTCGGCCTGCCGCGCCAGCAATGCGCCGGTCAGTGCGTCGCCCATCGAGCCGATGCCAATCTGCAATGTGCCGCCGTCGCGCACTAGCGTGCTGGCATGCAGACCGATCAGGTGATCCTGGTAACCCACCGGCATGTTGGGCGTGGAAAACAGCGTGCTGTGTTCGTCTTCGTTCAACAGCAGGTCGAAGGCTTCGACGTCCAGCTCCGAGTCGCCCGGCATGTACGGCAGGTCGGCATGGACCTGCCCAAGCATCAGAATGGTCTCCCCGGCAGCGCGCCGTTTGGCGATCATCGGCAGCAGGTCGAGGGTCACGTCGGGGTTGCAACTGAGGCTCAGCGTGCCCGGCCGCTGGTCGTCACGCGCGACCAGTTGCGCCACCAGATTCAGGCCATGGGCGTTGATATCGCGGGCGGCGTGGCTGTAATTGCTGCTGACGTAGTCCTGCTGGGCCGGCGCACTGTCGAGCAGGCTGCCCGGCTGCATGAAGAACTGCTGGACGCGGATGTTGGGAGGCAGCTTGTCGCGGCGCAATGCGGCGAGAAATTCAAGCTCCGGGTAGTCACCGAAGGTGCGTTCCAGAAACGGCTCGAGAAACCGCGCCTGCAAACCCTCACCGGGTGTGGGGCGTCCCAGGGTCAGGGCGGTGTAGATCGTCAGCCGTCGCTCAGGCAGCTGGCTGATGCGCTGGTACAACGCGTTGACGAACCGATTGGGCTTGCCCAACCCCAGCGGCATGCCGAGATGGACATGCTCGGGTAACTGCGCCAGAACGTGATCGACGGCTTGCTCGATGGAACAGGAATACGGCATCCCAGCTCTCCTGAATTGTTATTGGGTGCAGCTTGGACCGTTGATGCAGTGAAAGTGCTGCATGGCGGGTGCGCAGAGCGGCCAGTACGGCTCCGCTCACTCCAGCCCGGACATGCTCCGTATAGCATTCTTCAGTTCGTCGTCAGTGCAATCTGCGCAGCTGCCTTTGGGCGGCATGATGCTCAGGCCTTTCAGGGTGCTGGCCAGCAGGCCATCGAGCCCGCCGGCTTTATTCGCGCGCTCTTCCCAGGCCGCGGTGTCGCCGATTTTCGGCGCTTTCAGCAAGCCGACGCTGTGACAGGCCACGCAGTGCGTGGCAATGATGTCGTCAGGGGATCGGGCGTTGTCGGCAGCCTGGGCGTTGAACGCCCAAACCGTCAGTGCACCTGCGGTGGCCAGAATCTTCAGGGTAAGGTTCACGCTGCACTCATCGCGATAAGGCGCTCAGAAATTGGCGGGTGTTGCCGCGCTGATCAACCGCGCAGGCACGTCGAACGGGTTGCGGAAGCGATGCGGTCGGGTGCTTGCGAAATAGTAGCTGTCGCCCGCTTCTAGCAAGTAGGTGTCGAGCCCGACCACCAGCTCAAGACGCCCTTCCACAAGGATTCCGGTTTCTTCGCCCTCATGAATCAGCATTTCTTCCCCGGTGTCTGCACCCGGCGGGTAGGTTTCGGTGAGAAACGCGATGGCGCGGCCCTGATGCGATTTGCCGACCAGCTTCATGGTCACGGCGCCGTCAGAGATATCGATCAGCTCGCTGGCCTTGTAGACCACCTGAGCTGAGTTTTCCGGCACGGTCTCTTCGGAAAAAAACTCGACCATGGACATGGGAATGCCACCCAGCACTTTGCGCAGGGAGCTGATCGACGGGCTGACGCTGTTTTTCTCGATCATGGAGATGGTGCTGTTGGTCACGCCTGCCCGTTTGGCGAGTTCACGCTGGGACAGGCCCTTGAGCTTGCGAATCGATTGCAGCCGTTCACCCACGTCCAATGCGATATTCCCCCAGTTTTTGTCAGGTCTAGTCGAGATGAACGCCATCATGGCAACAGCGTTCATTATTTACAACACTTCGACCGACACCGCGCGCCTCGGGGGCCTGGCGGACAGATCAGGCAATCAGTTTTCTGAATAGATGCGCGGAACGCGACGCAGGTTGCAGAAGATCTGATAGGGAATGGTGCCTGCTTGCGTGGCCACTTCGCTGGCGAGCACGGCCTTGCCCCACAGCTCGACGCGGCTGCCGAGCCCGGCCTGCGGCACGTCGGTCAGGTCTACGCAGAGCATGTCCATCGACACCCGGCCAAGCAGCCTTGAGCGTTGGCCGTCGATCAGCACCGGCGTACCCGTCGGCGCATGGCGCGGATAGCCGTCGGCGTAGCCCATTGCGACTACGCCGATGCGCAGGGGGCGCTCACTGACGAAAGTCGCGCCGTAACCCACGGCTTCGCCAGCGGGCAGTTCGCGCACGCTGATGACTTTCGATTCAAGGGTCATGACCGGTTGCAGACGCTCGGCAAGCGGCTGCGTCTGGTCAAACGGCGTGGCGCCGTAGAGCATGATGCCGGTGCGTGACCAGTCGCTGGGGATCTTCGGCCAGCCCATCACGGCGGGAGAATTTTTCAGGCTGGTTTCAGCCACAAGCCCTTGGCGAGCGGCTTCAAATACCGCGACCTGCTGATCGCTGCAGGCGCTGTTCAATTCGTCGGCACACGAAAAATGGCTCATCAGGACGACCCTGGCCACTTTGCCGGTCGCCAGTAAACGTTGATACGCCGCGCGATACTCGGAAGGGTGCAGGCCCACACGGTGCATGCCGGTGTCGAGCTTGAGCCAGACCGTCAGAGGTTTGCCAGGCTGCGCCTGTTCAATGGCTTCCAGTTGCCAGATCGCGTGCACCACCGTCCACAGGTCGTGCTCGACAATCAGTGCCAGCTCGTCGGCTTCAAAAAAGCCTTCGAGCAGCAGAATCGGCGCTCGGATACCTGCCGCGCGCAGTTCCAGTGCTTCTTCGATACACGCCACCGCGAAACCGTTGGCCTGCGCTTCCAGTGCCTGAGCGACATGCACCGCGCCGTGACCATAGGCGTCGGCCTTGATGACGGCCAGCGCTCTGCCGCCGCTGCTGTCACGGGCCAGTCGGTAGTTGTGGCGCAGTGCCTGAAGATCAATAAGGGCGCGGGCTGGACGCATGGTGACGTTTCTTGTCTGGAGAGGTGAAAAGGGTCAAAACGCCCGACGCCGAGAGAGCGTCGCCGGGCTTTTCGATGTGTTACGGCAGCGCGGCAATAACCGACAGTTCGACGAGGATTTGCGGCTCGCACAGTTTGGCTTCGACCGTTGCACGCGCAGGTGCGAAGCCCTTGGGCAGCCATTTGTCCCAGACGCTGTTCATGCCCGCGAAGTCGGCGTCGATGTCTTTGAGGTAGATCGTGACCGACAGAATGCGCGTTTTGTCGGTGCCGGCCAGGTCGAGCAAACGCTCGATGCTGTTCAGCACCTCTCGGGTTTGCTGCTCGACACCCGCAGTCATGTCATCGCCTACCTGCCCCGCCAGATAAACAGTGCCATTGTGGACGACGACCTGACTCATGCGCTCATTGGTGAGCTGGCGCTGGATTGACATGCTGTGCATTCTCCTGGGTGTTGCCGTAACGAGAAATATCAAGCCCTGCGGCACTGATCTGAGGTCTCTTGCGGGCAATGAGGTCTGCCAGCAAGCGGCCTGAACCGCACGCCATCGTCCAGCCCAATGTACCGTGACCGGTATTGAGGAACAGGTTGCGCAACGGTGTTGCACCCACGATCGGTGTGCCATCGGGTGTAGTCGGACGCAGCCCGGTCCAGAAACTGGCCTGGCTCAGGTCGCCGCCCTGAGGATAGAGGTCGCCGACGATCATCTCCAGCGTTTCACGCCGACGCGGGTTGAGCGAGAGATCGAACCCGGCGATTTCCGCCATGCCGCCGACCCGGATCCGGTTATCGAAGCGGGTGATGGCGACTTTGTAGGTTTCATCGAGAATGGTTGAAGTCGGTGCCATGGCCGGGTTGCTGATCGGCACGGTCAGCGAATAGCCCTTGAGCGGGTAGACCGGTGCCTTGATGCCCAGCGGCTTGAGCAACTGCGGCGAATAGCTGCCCAGCGCCAGTACGTAGCGGTCAGCGGTTTCCAGTACGCCATCAATCCACACGCCACTGACGGTGTCGCCTGCATGCTCAAGGCGCTCGATGTTCTGCCCGTAACGAAACTCGACACCCAGCTCGACAGCCATCTGGGCCAGGCGCGTGGTGAACAACTGGCAATCGCCGGTCTGGTCGTTGGGCAGGCGCAGTGCGCCACTGAGGATGCCGGTCACACCGGCAAGCGCAGGCTCGACACGGGCAATGCCTGCGCGGTCCAGCAACTCGTAAGGCACGCCGGACTGTTCAAGCACGGCGATATCCTTGGCGGCGTTATCCAGTTGTGCCTGGGTCCGAAACAACTGGGTGGTCCCCAGGCTGCGCCCTTCATAGGCAATGCCGGTTTCGATGCGCAGCTCATCAAGGCAATCGCGGCTGTATTCGGACAGACGCACCATGCGCTCTTTGTTGACGGCATAGCGGTTGGCCGTGCAATTGCGAAGCATTTGCGCCATCCACAGGTATTGATCAATATCTGCGGTGGCTTTGATTGCCAGAGGCGAATGACGCTGCAGCAGCCATTTGATTGCCTTGAGCGGCACACCCGGCGCAGCCCACGGCGAGGCGTAGCCCGGCGAGACCTGACCGGCATTGGCGAAGCTGGTTTCCATGCCGACCGCCGGCTGACGATCGACCACTGTCACCTGGAAGCCGGCACGCGCCAGATAATAAGCACTGGTTGTACCGATTACGCCACTACCAAGGACCAGAACGCGCATGTCGATGACCTCATCGCGGATATCCGCTGACGTTTTAAGTTTTAAGCAAGGATGTGGGCAGTATATTGAGCAATGGGCAGTGCTTCTCACTGTATAAGCATCTATATTTGGCGTTTATTCACGGCAATAAACGCTTTGCTAGAGGGGAAATTACCCGTGCGCACTCAACACCAGTCAAATCGCGAGCTGGACAAGATCGACCGCAACATCTTGCGCATCCTTCAGGCCGACGGTCGTATCTCGTTTACCGAGCTTGGCGAGCGGGTTGGCCTCTCGACCACGCCGTGCACCGAGCGCGTGCGTCGGCTGGAGCGCGAGGGGATCATCATGGGGTACAACGCCCGTCTGAACCCACAGAGCCTCAAGGCCAGCCTGCTGGTGTTCGTGGAAATCAGTCTGGATTACAAGTCCGGTGACACGTTCGAGGAATTTCGCCGCGCGGTCCTCAAGCTGCCGCACGTGCTGGAGTGTCATCTGGTGTCCGGCGACTTCGACTACCTGGTCAAGGCGCGTATTTCCGAAATGGCCTCTTATCGCAAGCTGCTGGGCGACATCTTGCTCAAGCTGCCGCATGTGCGCGAGTCCAAGAGCTACATCGTGATGGAAGAAGTCAAAGAGAGCCTGAACCTGCCGATTGCCGACTGATCATGCTCGCCGGCCTAGACCAGCACTTGCCGGGTTGAGGCCATGTACTCGTGAATCTGCTTTTCGGCCCGTGGATGAATCAGTTCGACCGGACGACGGCCGTTCGGGCACGGCAGGCTTGCGGTGGTGCCGAACAGGCGGCAGATCAGCGGGCGTTCGTCATACACGGTGCAGCCCTGCGGGCCGAGGTGTACACAGTTGAGTTCATTGAAGGCCGCTTCCTGCTCGGCGACCGTCTTGCGCGGCAGGCGCGACATTTCTTCGGACGAGGTCGTCACCGGGCCGCAGCAGTCGTGACAGCCGGGCACGCAGTCGAACGAAGGAATCTGGCGGCGCAGATCGCGGACTTTTTCACGGTTACAGCTCATTGAATCGATCACCCGAACGTGTTGCCGCAAGTGTGCCTCAGTTGGCAGGCGCATGACAGCGGCTTATCCTCCTGACAACCCAGACGCCGCCAACAGGACAAATCCATGAACGCCCGCGTTCAGCACCTAGCCCGTGACGATCAGCATGTTGCCTCCTATTACGCCGCCAGCAGCCACCCGCAAGCGGATCACCCGGCGTTGCAAGGTGAGTTGAAGGTCGATGTGTGTGTCGTGGGTGGCGGGTTTTCCGGGCTTAACACCGCCATTGAGCTGGCCGAGCGTGGGCTGAGTGTTGCGCTGCTGGAAGCACGCAAGATCGGCTGGGGGGCGAGCGGGCGTAACGGCGGCCAATTGATTCGTGGTGTCGGTCATGGCGTCGAGCAGTTTGCCAATGTCATTGGCAGTGAAGGCGTGAGGCAGCTCAAGCTGCTGGGCATCGAAGCGGTTGAAATCGTGCGCCAGCGCATCGAACGGTACGGGATCGAGTGCGACCTGAAGTGGGGTTATTGCGATCTGGCCAACAAGCCGCGTGATCTGCACAGCCTTGCCAAAGACGCCGAGGAGTTGCGCAGCCTGGGTTATCGACATGAGTTGACGTTGCTGCAAGCCGATCAGATGCGCACTGTCGTGGGCTCCGACCGCTATGTCGGCGGGTTGATCGACCTGGGTTCCGGGCATCTGCACCCGTTGAATCTCGCGTTGGGCGAAGCCGCCGTCGCGCAAACGCTGGGTGTGCAAGTGTTTGAGCATTCTGCTGTCACGCGCATCGACTACGGTCCGCAGGTCAAGGTGCACACGGCTCAGGGCTCGGTGCTGGCGAAAACCCTGGTGCTGGGTTGCAACGCTTATCTCAACGAGCTGAACCCGGAAATCAGCGGCAAGGTGTTGCCCGCAGGCAGCTACATCATTGCGACCGAGCCTTTGAGTGAGGCGCAGGCACGCGAGTTGCTGCCGCAGGACATGGCGGTTTGCGACCAGCGGGTAACGGTTGATTACTATCGGCTGTCTGCTGACCGCCGCTTGTTGTTCGGCGGTGCCTGCCATTATTCGGGGCGCGATCCGCAGGATATTGCCGCTTACATGCGCCCCAAAATGCTGGATGTATTTCCGCAACTGGCCAGCGTGGCCATTGATTATCAGTGGGGCGGGATGATCGGGATCGGTGCCAACCGCTTGCCGCAGATTGGCCGACTCAGCCAGCAGCCAAACGTGTTTTACGCCCAGGCTTACTCGGGGCATGGCGTGAATGCCACGCACCTGGCGGGTCGCTTGCTGGCCGAAGCCATCGCCGGGCAACACAGCGACGGCTTCGAACTGTTTGCCAGGGTGCCGCACATGACCTTTCCGGGCGGCAAACACCTGCGCTCGCCGTTACTGGCGCTGGGCATGCTCTGGCATCGCCTGAAAGAGCTGCGCTGAAAGGCTCACGCCCTCCAGAACGGCTTCATCGCCTCCACTCTGGCCTGCTGAAAATCCAGGCCAACGTCGCGCAGTTGATCGTCGGTCAGTGTCAGCAAGGTGCGGCGCGATGCCCAGCGGTGACGATACAGCGCCCAGCGGCTCATGCTCGCCAGTAGGTCGGCCTTTTTCGGGCGGACCGTTCGGAGCACTGTCGGCCAATATTCATTCAATTCCTGGCTGTGAAGCGCAAGGCGCACGTCGCTGAACCCGTTCATCTCCAATTCCCTCATCCTGGGTGGGTGTGGGTCTATGATGAAGCGAACAACCAAACCATTACAGATTCAAAAAGTTCTTATATTTTCCATACAGAAGATTCAAATACGCTGCTGAATGCTATATTTTCGGCTGATCTGTATTGCTTTACAGCGTTGAATAACTTGAGAGTACGCCATGACGCTCTACGTCAACCTTGCCGAACTGCTCGGCTCGCGCATCGAAAACGGCTTTTACCGGCCCGGCGACCGTCTGCCGTCGGTACGCGCCTTGAGCGTCGAACACGGTGTCAGTTTGAGCACCGTGCAGCAGGCGTACCGGGTTCTGGAAGACAGCGGGCTGGCCGCGCCGAAACCCAAATCCGGCTATTTTGTCTCGGTCAGCAGGCATGCACCGGCGCTCCCGGCGGTGGGTCGGCCAGCGCAACGGCCTGTGGATATCTCTCAATGGGATCAGGTGCTGGACCTGATTCGGGTAGCGCCCCGCGAGGCGGTCACCCAACTGGGGCGCGGCATGCCCGACGTCACCAGCCCGACTCTGAAACCGCTGATGCGCGCCTTGGGCCAGTTGAGCCGCCATCAGGACATGCCGGGCCTGTATTACGACAATATTTACGGCGTGCTCAGGCTGCGTGAGCAAATTGCCCGGTTGATGCTCGACTCCGGCTGCAACCTGACCGCCAATGACGTGATCATCACCAATGGCTGTCATGAGGCACTGTCTGCAAGCGTGCGGGCGATCTGCTCGCCCGGTGACATCGTGGCGGTGGACTCGCCAAGCTTCTTCGGTGCCATGCAGACCCTCAAGGGTGTGGGCATGAAGGCGCTGGAAATCCCCACCGACCCGTTGACTGGCATCAGCCTTGAAGCGCTGGAACTGGCCCTTGAGCAGTGGCCGATCAAGGTCATCCAGCTGACGCCCAACTGCAACAACCCGCTGGGTTACGTCATGCCGGAAGCCCGCAAGCGCGCCTTGCTGACCCTGGCGCAACGCTTTGACGTGGCGATCATCGAGGATGATGTGTATGGCGATCTGGCCTACAACTACCCTCGCCCGCGCACCATCAAGTCGTTCGATGAGGATGGCCGCGTGCTGCTCTGCAGTTCGTTTTCCAAAACCCTGGCACCTGGGCTGCGGATTGGCTGGGTCGCGCCGGGCCGCTATCTGGAGCGGGTGCTGCACATGAAATACATCGGCACCGGTTCCACTGCCCCGCAGCCGCAACTGGCCATCGCCGATTTTCTTGAAGGCGGGCATTACGAGCCGCACGTGCGCCGCATGCGTACGCAGTATCAGCGCAGCCGTGACCAGATGATCGACTGGGTGATGCGCTATTTTCCGGAAGGCACCCGCGCCAGTCGTCCACAGGGCAGTTTCATGTTGTGGGTGGAGCTGGCCGAGGATTTTGACACGTTGCGCTTGAATCGCGCCTTGCTGGACAAGGGTGTGCAGATTGCCGTGGGCAGTATTTTTTCGGCCTCGGGCAAATACCGCAACTGCATGCGCATGAACTACGCAGCCAAATCGAGCCGCGAAATCGAGAGCGCCGTGCGTATCGTGGGCGAGACGATTGCGCAACTGATTGCGCAAAGTGACTGACGCGGGCAAATCTTTCCCGGTTTTGTGGGTCATATCGCCAAGTCGAGCCATCTCCAGACGCGGAAGGTCAATTTGAACAACTCATGGGCCTTGCCCTTTTGCTTGCTGGTGGCTGTGTGCGTCAGTGGTTGCGCGCACCAGCAGATCGCCAGCGAGCCGAGCCAGGCCATGCCGCCCTCGGGTTCTGCCTTCGGCCGTTCGATTCAGGCCATGGCGATGCCGCACGAGGGGCGTTCGGGTTTTCGGCTGCTGCCTGACAGCAGCGACGCCTTCAAGGCCCGCGCCGAACTGATCCGTAACGCCAAAACCAGCCTCGACCTGCAGTATTACATCGTCCACGACGGCCTTAGCACGCGCGCGCTGATCGACGAGCTGCTCAAGGCGGCAGACCGTGGCGTGCGGGTGCGCATCCTGCTGGACGACACCACCAGCGATGGCCTCGATCAGGCCATCGCCACGCTTGCTGCGCATCCGAACATTCAGATTCGCCTGTTCAACCCGCAAAACCTGGGCCGCGAAACCGGCGTCACTCGTAGCCTGGGACGCTTGATGAACCTGTCGCGTCAGCACCGGCGCATGCACAACAAGCTGTGGCTGGCCGACAGCAGTGCGGCCATCGTCGGCGGGCGCAATCTGGGCGATGAATACTTCGACGCCGAGCCCAATCTCAATTTCACCGACATCGACATGCTCAGCGTCGGGCCGGTCGCCGAGCAGCTCGGCCACAGCTTTGATCAGTACTGGAACAGCACGCTCAGCAAGCCCATCGATCAATTCATGTACTTCCTGCCCGATGGCCAGGACCTGGCCGAGGCCCGGCAGCGGCTGGACGATTCGCTTGAGCAGGCTCATCAGCAGCACAAGGCGCTGTATGAGCGGTTGATGGCCTACAAGACTCAGCCACGCATGAAAACCTGGCTCAACGAGTTGGTCTGGGCGCATAACCAGGCGCTGTGGGACGCGCCGACTAAAGTGCTGGCACAGGGCGAGCCTGATCCACACCTGCTGTTGACCACGCAACTGGCCCCCGAGCTGCTGAACACTCGCAAGGAGCTGATGCTGATTTCTGCGTACTTTGTGCCCGGTCAGGAAGGCTTGCTGTACCTGACTGGCCGTGCCGATGCCGGGGTCAACGTCAGCCTGCTGACCAATTCGCTGGAAGCCACCGATGTGCCCGCCGTGCATGGTGGTTATGCGCCGTATCGCAAGGCGCTGCTGGAGCACGGTGTGAAGCTGTATGAACTGCGTCGCCAGCCCGGTGAGACCGAAACCATGCGCAGTAGCGGCCCGCATTTGTTCAGGAAAAGCCATTCACTGGTCAGCTCGGAATCGAGCCTGCACAGCAAGGCGATGATCTTTGACCGGCAGAAAGTGTTTGTCGGCTCATTCAACTTCGACCCACGCTCAGTGTTGTGGAACACCGAAGTCGGCGTGCTGGTCGACAGCCCGCAACTGGCCGAAGAACTGCGCGAGCTGACGCTGCAGGGCATGGCCCCGTCGCTCACGTACGAAGCTCGGCTGGAAGAAGGCAAAGTGGTGTGGGTGACCGAGGACAACGGGCAAATCCACACGCTGCACACCGAGCCGGGCGACTGGTGGCGGCGCTTCAATGCATGGATGAGCCGTGCCATCGGTCTTGAAAGAATGCTTTAGGCGCGTGCTGCCTGCGAATCCCCGAACGCGCCGCGCCGCCTGATCAGCATCAGCAGGCCAAAGGCACCTGCAGCCATCATCAGCGGCAAGGCCTCGCCGCTGACCCACTGGCTGCCCGCGCCAGCTATCAAAGGGCCGAGCAGGCAGCCGATGCCCCATAGTTGAGCGACATGCGCGTTGGCGCGGACCAGCAAATCATCGCGATAGCGTTCGCCGATCAGAATCAGCGACAGGGTAAACAGCCCGCCGGCACTGGCACCAAAGACGGTCCACAGCGGCCAGATCAGAGCGGTATCGATCAGCAGCGGCACCAGCAGGCTGGAAATCAGCAGCAAGGCGGCGCAGCCGGTAAACATCGCGCGACGTGAAATGCGGTCGGCGAGCATGCCGATAGGCAGTTGCAGCAGCGCGTCACCGACCACCACCACGCTGACCATGATCAGAGCGATTTGCGGGGTGAAACCGTGACGTATGCAATAAAGCGGCAACAGGGTGAGGATCAGCGCTTCAAATGCGGCAAACAGAGCGACCGCCCAGGCGATGGCAGGCATGCCGCGACAGAAACCGGACAGATCGGCAAGCGTCACATTGCAGGATTCGGTCGACGGCGCCCCGGTACGTCCCAGAAGCAGAAATGGTGAGCCGACCAGCAGCACTACGCCAATCCAGAAACCATAGTCGGCTTCGGTGCCGATCACGCCCAGCAGCAGCGGGCCCGCCAGCTGACTCAATGCGTAGGTGCTGCCATACAGCGCCACCAGACGCCCGCGCAGGCGCTCGATGACCAACTGGTTGATCCAGCTTTCACCCAGCACGAAGACGATGGTCAGGATCGCCCCGAGGGTCAGCCGCAAGACCAGCCAGATCCAGTAGTACGGGAGCAGCGCCAGCGCTCCGACCGAAACCGCCCCGGCCCACAGGCATAGGCGCATCAGACTGGCCGTGCCAAAGCGCGCCGCCAGACGACTGGCCAGCGCCGCGCCGAGCAGCACGCCCACCGCAGGCATCGCCGCCATGATGCCAATGGCAAACGAGCCATAGCCCCAGCCTGCCAGCCGCAATGAAACCAGCGGCATGCTGACGCCCATTGCCAGACCAACCCCCAGCACCGACGCCAGTACGGCAAAATAAGTACCCCAACGCATTTTCAAACTCCTGCTCGGCGTTGCGCTATGCGCTCATCGCACTGTACAAATCCTGAAATGCCTATCGTGCCAATGCTCAGCGCTGGCATGCATGAAAAACAAGGGGAGTTCCATGGTGAGTGAGACCTCTGAATTGCTGGTCGCATTGGACAAGCTGATTCTGTCATTGAAAAGCACAGGTAAAACGGGACCTGCGCAATTCTTTGCGAAGAAGTCTATCGAGCTGCAGGCAGGGGGCACTGCCGATGCTGCGATTCAAGGGCTTTCGACCTGTATCGCAATTGCACAGTACGGTGATTTCACTTTCAGCGAAGAGCGGCTACTGGAAGCGGTTGTGGCGGCCGCTAGTAGAAGCCGCAATTAGAAAGCGCCAGACAGCTAGCGCCCCTCGCGCCCCAACGTTGGAGCAAGCGTAAAGGTTGCGCCTTACAACTTGATCCAGGTGGATTTCAGCTCAGTGTATTTGTCGAACGCGTGCAGCGATTTGTCGCGGCCGTTGCCCGATTGTTTGAAGCCGCCGAACGGCGCGGTCATGTCGCCGCCGTCGTACTGGTTGACCCACACACTGCCCGCGCGCAGTGCTCTGGCGGTCAGGTGCGCCTTGGAGAGGTTCGCGGTCCATACCGCAGCGGCCAGGCCGTATGGCGTGTCGTTGGCGATCTGGATGGCTTCTTCGGCTGTGTCGAACGTCAACACCGAAAGCACCGGGCCGAAGATTTCTTCCTGCGCGATCCTCATGGCATTGTTCACGCCGTCAAAAATCGTTGGCTCGACGTAAGTCCCGCCAGTCTCCTGCAGAATTTGCTTGCCGCCCGCGACCAGCCTGGCGCCATCGGTATGCCCGGCTGCGATGTAAGACAGCACTGTGTTCATCTGCTGAGTATCGACCAGTGCGCCGACATTGGACGCCGGGTCCAGCGGATTGCCGGGTTTCCAGGTGCCAAGGGCTTCGATCACCATTGGCAGGAAGCGATCCTTGATGGAGCGTTCGACCAGCAGGCGCGAACCCGCCGTGCAGACTTCGCCCTGATTGAATGCAATTGCGCTGGCGGCGGAGTCGGCGGCGGCCTGCAGGTCGGGGGCGTCGGCAAAGACGATGTTCGGGCTTTTGCCGCCGGCCTCCAACCAGACGCGCTTCATGTTCGATTCGCCCGCATAGATCATCAGTTGTTTGGCGATTTTGGTCGAGCCGGTGAACACCACCGTGTCCACATCCATGTGCAACGCCAGCGCCTTGCCAACGGTGTGGCCGTAACCCGGCAGCACATTGAGCACGCCCGCCGGAATGCCGGCCTCGATGGCCAATTGCGCGATGCGAATGGCCGTCAGCGGGGATTTTTCCGACGGTTTGAGCACCACCGAGTTGCCGGTGGACAGCGCAGGGCCGAGCTTCCAGCAGGCCATCATCAGCGGGAAATTCCACGGCACGATAGCAGCCACAACACCGACCGGCTCGCGGGTTACCAGGCCCAGTTGGTCATGAGGGGTTGCGGCGACTTCGTCATACAGCTTGTCGATCGCCTCGCCGCTCCAGCTCAGGGCCCGGGCGCCGCCGGGTATGTCGACACCCAGCGAGTCGCTGATCGGCTTGCCCATGTCCAGCGTTTCAAGCAAGGCCAGTTCTTCAGCATTCTGCTCAAGCAACCCGGCGAAACGGATCATGGTGGCCTTGCGTTTGGCCGGGGCCAGTCGTGACCAGGCGCCCGAGTCGAAGGCGCTGCGAGCGCTTTCTACCGCACGCTGGGCGTCGGCGGCATCGCAACTGGCGACCTTGGCAAGCAACCGGCCATCGACCGGGCTGATGCAGTCAAAGGTCTCGCCGGAGGCGGCAGCGGTGTATTCACCTTGAATGAAGGCGCGGCCTTCGATCTTCAGATTTTGGGCGCGTTGTTCCCAGTCAGCACGGGTCAGGGTGGTCATTTTTATGTCCTCCTCTTGTTGAATGCGGGTGTGTCATGGTTGATTAGCGACACGATATGAAAAGTTCAGGAGCGGCCAATACCCTAAACCAGCGGCTTGGCAAAACCAATATATTTGACATGAATAGCCATTACCGGCCATTTTTGTTGATTTTATTAAACGGTCGTTGTGGGTATCCAGGGCATTACTGCCCTGCTTGCTCATTCAACCGTCAACGTATTCAGCGCAAGGATCCAGCATGAGCATTGAAAGCATCGTCGACTTCAGCGAAGCCAGCACCGACGCTGAGCACTATCGCCCGGCGCCGGAAAAAGTCTTCAAGGGCGACCCGGCACAGACGATCTACAACCACTACAACAGCCCATGCGGCCAGATGAGTGCAGGTGTCTGGAATGGCGAGCCTGGGCAGTGGCAGGTCAACTACACCGAGCATGAATATTGCGAGATCGTTCAGGGCGTCAGCGTGCTGCGCGACGAGCAAGGCACTGCCAAAACACTACGTGCAGGTGACCGTTTCGTGATCCCGGCAGGCTTCAAGGGAACATGGGAGGTGCTTGAGGCGTGCCGCAAGATCTACGTGGTGTTCGAGCCGAAACAGGGCTGAGGCTGTTTACACGGATGTGATCAGGGATCTGATGCACGTTGGGGCTGAACCCGCAGGCACAAAAAAGCCCGCTGCGAGGCGGGCTTTTTTGTAGTCGACAGAATCAATTACTTGATTTTGCCTTCTTTGTAGATCACGTGCTTGCGTACAACCGGATCGAATTTTTTGATTTCGATTTTATCCGGAGTAGTACGTTTGTTCTTGTCGGTGGTGTAGAAATGGCCTGTACCAGCGCTCGACACCAAACGGATCAATTCACGCATGATTCTCTCCCTTAAATTTTGCCGTCGCGACGGAGTTCAGCGAGCACAACTTCGATGCCACGCTTGTCGATGATGCGCATGCCTTTAGCAGATACGCGCAGACGAACAAAACGCTTCTCGCCTTCAACCCAGAAGCGGTGATGCTGCAGGTTTGGCAGGAAACGACGACGGGTTTTGTTGTTTGCGTGGGAAATGTTATTCCCAGTCACCGGACCCTTACCGGTAACTTGACATACTCTCGACATGCCTCAGCCCTCTAAAACCACATGCCCAACCCGGCATGGGTTGGCCGCTTAATCTCTCAGTCATTTGGCGCCAGGCGCCGCGTTTCTTTAAGGGTCTTACCGGCTACACCTACAGTGAAGGAACCGGGCCCCTAGAAAAGAGCGCTGCTTTATACCAGAAACCCTGCAATGCAACAACAGGCAAAGCACTTTAGCCCGAATCGTCGCGCCCTGTGCGGCGGTATGCTCAAGCACAGCGGGGGTGCGGGCAAATCGACCGCTCGTCGCACCGTGACGATTGTTCTACGCCATTACATGGTCTAGGGTTAGCTCTTCACCAGACTGCGCCGGCAGATGGACCCCTTTCTGAACAGGAATATAGCCATGCGCCTTACTGCACTTCCCTTTTTGCTTGCCTCCACGCTACTCCCGCTTGCCGCACAGGCGTCGAGCCTTGCGGTCTGCACTGAAGCCAGCCCCGAGGGTTTCGATGTGGTGCAGTATAACTCGCTGACCACCACCAACGCGTCGGCTGATGTGCTGATGAACCGTCTGGTGGACTTCGATGCCAAGAGTGGCAAGCTGGTGCCGAGCCTGGCGCAAAGCTGGACCGTCTCCGCCGACGGCCTGACCTATGATTTCAAGCTGCGCACCGGGGTGAAATTCCACACCACCGACTACTTCACGCCGACCCGCGAATTGAGCGCGGATGACGTGCTGTTCAGCTTCCAGCGCATGCTCGACCCGCAGAATCCGTGGCACAAGATTGCTCAGAGCGGCTTCCCGCATGCGCAGTCCATGCAGTTGCCTGCGCTGATCAAAAGCATCGAAGCGCCTGACGCCCATTCGGTCCGCTTCACGCTCAATCGAGCCGATTCGACTTTCCTTGCCACGCTGAGCATGGGTTTTGCGTCGATCTACTCGGCGGAGTACACCGCGCAGCTCCTGAAAGCGGGCACGCCGGAAAAACTCAACAGCCAGCCAATCGGCACCGGGCCATTTGTCTTCAAGCGCTTCCAGAAAGATGCCGTGGTGCGTTACGAAGCGTTCAAGGATTACTTCGCCGGCAAGTCGGATATCGACACGCTGGTGTATGCCATTACGCCGGACGCCAATGTGCGCCTGCAGAAAATTCGTCAGGACGAGTGCCAGATCGCCCTGTCTCCCAAGCCGCTGGATATTCAGGCAGCCAGCAAGGACGACTCGCTGAAGGTCGAAAAAACCGACGCGTTCATGACTGCATTTGTTGCGATCAACAGCCAGCACCCGCCGTTCGACAAGCCCGAAGTTCGTCAGGCAATCAACCTGGCTTTCGACAAGGCCAACTACCTGAAAGCTGTATTTGAAGGCACCGCCGGCGCTGCCAATGGCCCTTATCCGCCCAATACCTGGAGCTACGCCAAAGACCTGCCTGGCTATCCGCACGATGTTGCCAAAGCCAAGGCATTGCTGGCCAAGGCCGGTTTGAAAGATGGTTTCAAGACCACTGTCTGGACACGGCCTTCCGGCAGCCTGTTGAACCCCAACCCCAGTCTGAGCGCGCAATTGCTCCAGGCTGATCTGAAGCAGATCGGTATCGACGCCGAGATCAAGGTGATCGAGTGGGGCGAGCTGATTCGGCGCGCCAAGGCCGGTGAGCATGATCTGCTATTCATGGGCTGGGCGGGCGATAATGGCGATCCGGATAACTTCCTGACGCCTCAGTTCTCGTGCGCTGCGGTGCAATCGGGGACCAACTTTGCGCGTTATTGCGACAAGACCCTGGACAAGCTGATCGCTGACGGCAAATCCACCAGCGATCAGGCCGAGCGCAGCAAGCTGTATCACCAGGCTCAGCAGCAGATCCAGCAACAGGCGCTGTGGATCCCCCTCGCCCACCCGACAGCCGCTGCACTGGTGCGCAAGGACGTTTCGGGCTATCAGGTCAGCCCCTTCGGACGGCAGGACTTTTACAAGGTGCAGGTGAAGTAACTCGCTGTGTTGATCGTTCCCGTGCCTGGGGCGCTGGAACGATCAATCGGCCCGCTACATCAATCCCTTCTCCACCATCGACAACGGCTCGCCGTCGCCTACGATCACATGGTCAAGCACATGAACATCCACCAGCTTCAGGGCTTCTTTGAGGCGCTTGGTAAGGTCGATGTCGGAGCGGCTGGGCGTTGTAATGCCCGAGGGATGGTTGTGGCAGAGGATCAGGCTGGCGGCGTTGTGCGCCAGCGCCCGCTTCACTACCTGACGTGGGTGCACGTAGGATGCATTGATCGTCCCGCGAAACAGGATCTCGAAGGTCATGACCCGGTGTTTGTTATCGAGAAACAGGCAGGCGAAGACTTCATGCGGCTCGTGTCGAAGCTGGGCCTTGAGGTAGTTACGCACCTGGGTCGGGTTTTCCAGCGCTGAATCGCGGCGCAATGACTCGGCCATGTGCCGGCGCGCCATCTCCATGACGGCCTGTAACTGAGCGAATTTTGCCGGTCCCAGCCCCAGTTGAGCGGTGAAAGCGGGCTGATCAGCATCCAGTAACGATCTGAGCCCGTCGAATTGATTCAAGAGGTGACGCGCCAGGTCTACAGCGCTTTTTCCGGCCACGCCGGTGCGTAAAAAGATCGCCAGCAATTCGGCGTCCGAAAGGCTCGCCGCTCCCAGCTCCAACAAGCGTTCCCGCGGGCGTTCGGCCGCGGGCCAACTGCGAATACTCATAGCACCTCCATGTGGTTGGGCGCCGCTGTTGCACTGCGGTCGCTGTGCTATCTTAGCCCATCTTTTTTGCGCGACGATCTGGCCTGGGGAGGCGTCATGGCCGTCGCGTATTCACTCGACCAAAAAGGCAGGTCTATGCAGCGGCTGTATCGAAAACGCATCGTTCTGGGCGTCGGCGGCGGCATCGCGGCCTACAAGAGCGCTGAGCTGGTCCGCCGATTGCGCGACCAGGGCGCTGAAGTGCGTGTGGTCATGACCAAGGGCGGCGCAGAGTTCATTACGCCGCTGACCATGCAGGCTCTTTCCGGGCACCCTGTGCACCTGGACCTTCTCGACCCGGCCGCCGAGGCCGCGATGGGGCACATCGAGCTGGCCAAGTGGGCCGACCTGATCCTCATCGCACCGGCCACTGCCGACCTGATCGCGCGTCTGGCTCAAGGCATCGCCAACGACCTGCTGACCACCATCGTGCTGGCCACCGACGCAACCGTCGCCATCGCTCCGGCGATGAACCAGGCGATGTGGCGTGATGCTTCCGTGCAGGCCAACACCCGCTTGCTTGAACAGCGCGACTTCCGTGTATTCGGGCCTGCTTCCGGCAGTCAGGCGTGTGGCGATGTCGGCTTCGGGCGCATGCTGGAGGCCGACGATCTGGCCCAGTGCGCGGCCGATTGCTTCCAGCGCCTGACCCTGACCGGCAGGCATGTGCTGATCACCGCAGGCCCTACCCAGGAAAACATCGATCCGGTGCGCTATATCACCAACCACAGCTCCGGCAAAATGGGCTTTGCCCTGGCCGAAGCGGCGGTGGAAGCCGGCGCTCGCGTTACGCTGATCACAGGTCCCGTCAACCTGCCGACGCCGGATCGCGTCTCGCGCATCGACGTGGTCAGTGCCCGCGACATGCTGGCGGCGTGTGAGGCTGCCATCCCGTGTGATCTGTTCATCGCGTCGGCAGCAGTGGCGGACTACCGACCGGAAGTCATTGCCCCGCACAAACTCAAGAAAGATCCTTCAAACGGTGACGGCTTGCTGCTGCAGATGGTCCGTAATCCAGATATTCTGGCGACCATTGCAACCCGCCCGGATCGTCCGTTCAGTGTCGGCTTCGCTGCCGAGACCGAGCACCTGCTCGACTACGCTGCCCGAAAGCTCAAAGACAAAAATCTTGACCTTATTGTCGCCAACGATGTGGCCAACCCCAGCATCGGCTTCAACAGTGAGGAGAACGCTTGCAGCGTGATTGACCGGGCGTTGCACGCAACGCTTTTTGCCCAGACCAGCAAGGCCAAGATTGCCCGCCAGCTGATCACTTTTATCGCCGACCGCATGAATCAGGTTTAACTACGAATGCACGCTCTACAAGCCAAGATCCTCGACCCTCGCATTGGCAACGAATTTCCGCTCCCGGCTTACGCCACCGTGGGTTCGGCCGGCCTGGACCTGCGCGCCATGCTCAAGGAAGACACCCTTCTCGAGCCCGGCCAGACCCTGCTGATCCCAACCGGCCTGTCGATCTACATCGGCGATCCGGGGCTTGCCGCCCTGATTCTGCCGCGCTCCGGCCTGGGTCATAAGCATGGCATCGTGCTGGGCAATCTGGTTGGCCTGATCGACTCCGATTATCAGGGCGAGCTGATGGTGTCTTGCTGGAACCGTGGTCAGACTGCATTCACCATCGCAGTGGGCGAGCGTATTGCACAACTGGTGCTGGTGCCTGTGGTACAGGCCCGTTTCGAGCTGGTAGAAGAATTCGACGAAAGTCAGCGTGGCACAGGCGGCTTCGGTCACTCCGGCAGCCATTGATTGTTATCATTCGGCTCATGAAACGGTTGCGCATCAAGGCTCAGGGAGAGGTCGGTGAAAGGCACTCAGCACAGCGCTTTAAAGCAAGCCATACCCGCCGATAACGCTCCCCCGGCTGCGAGCCTCAATGCGCTTGCGCCGGGTCTTGTGCCAGCTGCAGTCGGCCTGATCATCGCGGCGGCGCTGGTCTGGGTTGCCCTGATGACCGGCCCGCAGCAGCAGGATCAACTGGTGCAGGCATGGGGCGGCAGTCAGGCGTCAGCGGTCAGCCTGGCGCTGCGGCAGATCAATGCCGACACTCAGGCCGCGGCGTCCAGCGCAGCGCTGGTTCAGGCGCTGCAAAGCAATGACGCCAGTGCGCGGGTGGCTGCGCAGGAGCGCGTTACTCGTTGGGGCGGTCTGTCAGGCGCACGGCTTTATCCCAAGGGGCTGGCTGATGTCGATACGCAAGGCGTGCTGCCGGTCAGCTTTGCCACGCTGGATATGCTCAACAAGGTTGCGCAGGGCGAAGGGGTTGCCCCGGAGGCTCGCAAGGTCGGTGAGCGCTGGCTGATCTACAGCGCAGCGCCGGTACGTGCGGGCGCAGATCAGCCGGTTCTGGGTACATTGCTGCTGGCCTTCGACATGCAGCGCTTGCTCGATGCCTTGCCCGTGCTGCCGGCCGAGGCTGGGCAAATCGTCCTCAGTCAGCAGTTCGGCAGCGGACCTGCGCAGGTTTTTCTGCAGCGCGGGCAGGCAGACGGCGACAAGCCGCAAGGGTTCGATACCGGCTTTGCCGGCTGGAAGCTTGAGTTCACGCCGGGTGCGGGGCTAAAAACTTCGCCCTCCATCGTGCTTTTGCTGTTGGCACTGATTATTGCTGGAGCAGGTGTGCTGCTTGGCCTGCACCGTAATGAAAGGGTTTTGCAGCGGCGTATTTGTGCCGATGCGCGGCAGCTGGATCAGCTGCTTCAAGAACTCTCACGCGGAAAAGCCGTCAAACCTTTCGGTTTGAGCCTCCCGGCCCTCAGTGGTCTGGCTCAGGCCCTTGCTCGTGTTTCGCTTCGTAGTCAGCCTCAGGCCGTGCCTGTACAGGCGACCAGCGAGCAGCATGGCGCAAATATTACCCAAGACAGTACTTCGCCTGCAGTCGTTGCGTCGCGTACCGACTGGACCGATCCGCTGTTTCAAGATACCGATATTCTTGATATCGACCTTCTCGACGAAAACCAGGACTTCCTGAGATCGGAGCATCCCCTCGCTATGAACAGCCCAGCATCCGTGGCACCCATTCTCCCCGACACCATTTTCCGTGCGTATGACATCCGCGGCGTGGTCGGAGATACCCTCAACGCTGAAACGGCGTACTGGATCGGTCGCGCAATCGGCTCCGAAAGCCTGGCGCAGAACGAACCCAATGTCAGCGTTGGCCGCGATGGTCGTCTTTCCGGCCCTGAGCTGGTGCAGCAACTGATCCAGGGCCTGCACGACAGCGGTTGCCATGTCAGCGACGTCGGTCTGGTGCCGACGCCTGCGCTGTATTACGCAGCCAACGTGCTGGCCGGCAAGACCGGCGTCATGTTGACCGGTAGCCACAACCCCAAGGACTACAACGGCTTCAAGATCGTCATCGCGGGCGATACCCTCGCCAACGAGCAGATCCAGGCGCTGCACGAGCGCATCAAGACCAACAACCTGACCTCGCAAAAAGGCAGCATCACCCAAGTCAACATCCTCGATCGCTACTTCAAGCAGATCAAGGACGACATCGTCATGGCGCGCAAGCTCAAGGTCGTGGTCGATTGCGGCAATGGTGCGGCAGGTGTGATCGCCCCGCAGTTGATCGAAGCGCTGGGCTGCGAAGTGATTTCCCTGTTCGCCGAGGTGGACGGCAACTTCCCGAACCACCACCCGGATCCGGGCAAGCTGGAAAACCTGCAAGACCTGATCGCCAAGGTCAAGGAAACCGGTGCCGATCTGGGTCTGGCCTTCGACGGTGACGGCGATCGTGTCGGTGTTGTGACCAACGCAGGCAATGTGGTTTATCCCGACCGCCTGTTGATGCTGTTCGCGCTGGATGTACTCAAGCGCAATCCGGGTGCCGACATCATTTTCGACGTCAAATGCACACGTCGCCTGACGCCGCTGATCAGCGAACACGGTGGTCGTCCGGTCATGTGGAAAACCGGTCACTCGCTGATCAAGAAAGAAATGAAAAAAAGCGGCGCGTTGCTGGCTGGCGAAATGAGCGGCCATATCTTCTTCAAGGAGCGCTGGTTCGGTTTCGATGACGGCATCTACAGCGCGGCACGTCTGCTGGAGATCCTCAGCCAGGAACCGGCCAATTCCGAAGACCTGTTCGAGACCTTCCCGAACGACATTTCGACGCCTGAAATCAACATCAAGGTGACGGACGTCACCAAGTTCAGCATCATTGAGGCCCTTGAGAAAGACGCCCAATGGGGCGACGCCAAACTGACCACTATCGACGGTGTCCGTGTGGACTATCCGAAGGGCTGGGGTCTGGTTCGCGCTTCCAACACCACGCCGGTGCTGGTGCTGCGTTTCGAGGCTGAAACCCAGGCCGAACTGGAGCGTATACAGGGCGTGTTCCACGCTGAGCTCAAGAAAGTTGCGCCGGACCTCGACCTGCCATTTTGATTGTTTTTCCTTTTGACTGGAGCCCTGAATGACCCTCGAACGTGATGCCGCCTCTAATGTAGCCAAGGTTCTTTCCGAAGCGCTGCCGTACATTCGCCGTTTCGTCGGCAAGACGCTGGTTATCAAGTACGGCGGCAACGCCATGGAGAGCGAGGAGCTGAAAACCGGCTTCGCGCGCGACATCGTGTTGATGAAAGCGGTCGGTATCAACCCGGTGGTGGTTCATGGCGGCGGGCCGCAGATCGGTGATCTGCTCAAGCGCCTGTCCATCGAGAGCCATTTCATCGATGGCATGCGCGTCACTGACGCACAGACCATGGACGTAGTGGAGATGGTGCTGGGCGGCCAGGTCAACAAGGACATCGTCAACCTGATCAACCGTCATGGCGGCAGCGCCATCGGTCTGACCGGCAAGGACGCTGAGCTGATTCGTGCGAAGAAGCTCACCGTCACGCGCCAGACGCCGGAGATGACCAAGCCGGAAATCATCGACATCGGTCAGGTGGGCGAAGTAGTCGGGGTTAATACCGGCTTGCTGAACATGCTGGTCAAAGGGGATTTCATTCCGGTCATCGCGCCTATTGGTGTGGGGCCGGATGGCGAGTCCTACAACATCAATGCTGACCTGGTAGCGGGTAAGGTTGCCGAGGCCCTCAAGGCCGAGAAGCTGATTCTGCTGACCAACATCGCCGGTTTGATGAACAAGCAGGGCGAGGTATTGACTGGCCTGACCACCGAGCAGGTCGATGGTCTGATCGCTGACGGCACTATCTACGGCGGCATGCTGCCGAAGATCCGTTGCGCGCTGGAAGCGGTTCAGGGCGGCGTCAACAGCTCGCATATCATCGATGGGCGAGTGCCTAACGCGGTCTTGCTGGAAATCTTCACCGACAGCGGTGTGGGTACCCAGATTACCAACCGCAAGCGGCATTGATTCAGGCGTAACACCTAAAGCCCCGTGAGCTGACGCTGACGGGGCTTTTTGGTTCTTATGTCCCGTCCTTTAGGGTGCGGTGCTGCATGGATTTGTGACGCAGAGCGTCGCCCAAGGCATTCCTGCGCTGGAGCGTGAGGAGCGATAGGTGTCAGGGCTGGAATGTGCGGAACGATAATCTCAACTATCGTGCGACGCTCTGCGTCGGCATGCCGTTCTGGACGCTCCGCGTCCGGTCTTGAAGGCGTGGTCTACTGCGTCAGCCGCTGTACGCGCACGCGATCTTCGGCGAAACCGGCTTCGGCTTTTACGCGTGCGGCCTGATACCCGGCGATGTCGGCCTGTAGCTTGTACTGCTGGTCGCGCAGGTCATTGAGCTGATCGACCAGTGCCTGCTGAACCGGACGCCCTGCGCGCTCCAGATCGGCTGCCTGGCTTTGCAGGTTGCGCTGCTGCGCGGCAAGCCCCTGTATGTTGCCTTGGGCAACGCCGACCAGCGCATCCAGTTCGGCCAGTTTGCGGGCCTTGACGCGATCCACCTCCCCCACGCTGCTGTACAGGCTTAACAGCTGTGCATCGGCGGCGGCCTGGCGTTTGTCGGCTTCAGTCTGGCGAATCTGCTCGGCGGTCGGTGCGGGCGGTACGACCTGTATTACCCGGCCACGGCCATTGAGCACTTCGTAGCCTTTGGCGACATAGTCGGGCGGCACGCCCTGGGTATCGATCACCGTCACGCCGCGGCTGTCAACGTAGCGATAAAGGCGGATTTCCGGCGCGTCGGCGGCTTGAGCGATCAGGGGCGCAAGCATGCCAAGCGCCAGCCACAGCCCCAAAATGCTTAGCGTGCCTGAAACCGGATGCTGTCGTCTGCCGCTGACTGCCATAGGCCTGACCTCAGATTCCGTATTGCGCGCGGTAGGCTTCGACGGCAGGCAGGTGCTGCTTGAGCTGTGCGTCATCGGCCAGGAACTCAAGCACCTGATTCAGTGAAACGATGCTCACCACCGGAATGCCGAAGTCACGCTCGACTTCCTGAATCGCCGACAGCTCGCCATTGCCGCGTTCCTGGCGATTGAGGGCGATCAGCACACCAGCCGCTGTGGCGTCCTGGTCTTTGATGATCTGCATGACCTCACGGATGGCCGTGCCCGCAGTGATCACGTCGTCGATGATCAGCACGTTGCCCGCCAGCGGAGAACCGACCAGGCTGCCACCTTCGCCGTGCGCTTTGGCTTCCTTGCGGTTGAAGCACCACGGCAGATCCCGGTCATGATGTTCGGCCAGCGCCACGGCTGTCGCCGACGCCAGCGGAATGCCCTTGTAGGCCGGGCCGAACAGAACGTCGAAGCGGATACCGCTCTCGACGACCGCCGCTGCGTAGAAACGCCCCAGCTGAGCCAGTGCGGAACCGGTGTTGAACAGCCCGGCATTGAAGAAGTACGGGCTGGTGCGCCCGGACTTGAGGGTGAACTCACCAAAGCGCAAAACGCCTCGATCAATGGCAAAACGAATGAAATCGCGTTGATACGCTTGCATGAAAAAAGCCCCGAATACCACGGATTTAGCTAATTAGGTAGAGCTCGGGTATCATACACGCACGTGATTTTTGGGGCCATTTATGCGGATCATCAGTGTGAACGTAAATGGCATTCAGGGCGCAGTCGAGCGTGGTTTGCTCAGTTGGCTGCAAGCTCAGAATGCCGACGTCATCTGCTTACAGGACACCCGCGCCTCCGCCTTTGAACTGGATGATCCAGCTTTTCAGCTGGATGGCTACTTTCTCTATGCCTGCGAAGCCGAAGTTCCAGCCCAGGGTGGTGTGGCGCTTTATTCGCGGTTGCAGCCCAAGGCGGTCATCAGTGGCCTGGGTTTCGAGACAGCCGACCGCTACGGGCGCTACCTGCAAGCAGATTTCGACAAGGTCAGTATCGCCACCCTGCTCTTCCCTTCGGGAATGAACGGGGATGAAGACCTGAACCAGAAATTCAAGCTCATGGACGATTTCGGCAAGTACATGGACAAGCAACGCCGCAAGCGTCGCGAGTACATCTACTGCGGGTCGCTCTATGTGGCGCAGCAGAAGCTCGACATCAAGAACTGGCGTGACAGCCAGCAATCTCCTGGTTTCCTGGCACCTGAACGCGCCTGGATGGACGAGATTGTCGGCACAATGGGCTATGTCGATGCCCTGCGTGAAGTCAGTCGTGAGGGTGATCAGTACAGCTGGTGGCCAGATAACGAACAGGCCGAGATGCTCAATCTGGGCTGGCGTTTCGATTATCAGATCCTGACACCAGGCCTGCGCCGCTTTGTGCGTAGCGCCCGTCTGCCACGCCAGCCGCGCTTTTCACAGCACGCGCCCTTGATCGTTGATTACGACTGGACCCTGACTATCTGATCGTCAGGTAAACAGCGCACATGAAAAAGCCGACTTGAAGTCGGCTTTTTGCGTTGCTCGCGCGGTGCGTTATTTCAGCACGCGCCAAGTAAACGGATAACGATATTCCAGTCCATTGTTGGCCTTCACTCCGGCGATAATCGTGAGTATGAAAGCGCCAAGACATACCAGCATGAACAGCGCGATGCCGATTACCACGAACATCAACATTATGCATATCAGGCCAGCAATCGCGGCAGTGATTTGAAAGTTCAGCGCTTCCTTGCCTTGCGAGTCGATGAACGGGTCTGATTCCCTCTTCATTTGCCAGAGAATCAATGGCGCAAGGAGATTGCCAAAGGGAAAGACCAGCCCGATGAGTGCTGATAAATGACAGAACATCGCCCACTGGCGGGCTTCCCGGCTGGGTTTGTACAAGGGCTGCGGACTGTCATTCATTATCAAGCTCTCCTTTTTACCAGTCGGCCAGTGCGGCGCGCTGCATTTCAAACAATTCGGTCATGCCCTTCTGTGCCAGAGCGAGCATCGCGTTCAGCTCTTCAGGCTGAAACGGTGCGCCTTCTGCGGTGCCCTGCACTTCAATGAAGCCGCCTGCGCTGGTCATGACCACGTTCAGGTCGGTTTCAGCGGCGGAATCTTCCAGGTAATCGAGGTCAAGCACCGGCTCGCCCTGGTACATGCCGACCGAAACGGCTGCGATCATCTGCTTGAGCGGGTCGCCGCCTTTCAGGCCGCCGCGCTTCTTGATGACTTTCAAGGCATCTGCCAAGGCAACCATTGCGCCGGTGATGGACGCAGTACGAGTACCGCCGTCAGCCTGAATGACATCGCAATCGACATACAGGGTGACGTCGCCCAGCTTGGACATGTCCAGTGCTGCGCGCAGCGAACGACCGATCAGGCGCTGGATCTCGAGTGTACGACCGCCCTGTTTGCCACGGCTGGCCTCACGCTGGTTACGCTCGCCGGTGGCGCGCGGCAACATGCCGTATTCGGCAGTCAGCCAACCCTGGCCCTGGCCCTTGAGGAAGCGTGGCACGCCGTTTTCGACGCTGACGGTGCAAATCACCTTGGTATCACCAAACTCGACCAGTACAGAACCCTCGGCGTGTTTGGTGTAGTTGCGGGTGATGCGGATCGAGCGGAGCTGATCGGCGGCGCGACCACTTGGACGTTTCATCTGGGATACCTGTACTGAGACGGAAAACTGTCGATCATTATAGAGGCCATCGCTGCGACTGGGCATCTCTAAAGTCGTCAATGCCGGTATGGCACTACCGGAGTGCTCTGAAACAAGGCTTTCGAACGCTTGGCGCGATGAAGTGCAGTGCCTTGCGGCGCTTGTCTCATCGCCGGATTGGGAGCCTGCGTTGCACTGCGCTACAATCCTGCGCCTCTGGCCTGTCGGCTTCGCCCGTAGGGATGGCAGCCGTTTTTACGCGCTCTTGAGCAGAATCATCTGAGCCGAGCCGTCTGATCTGAACAAAGAGGTAAATCCCATGGTGCACAGCATGACTGCCTTCGCCCGAGTAGAGCGGGCTGGCGCCCAGGGCACATTGAGCTGGGAGCTGCGCTCGGTCAATCATCGTTACCTTGAGCCTCACCTGCGCCTGCCTGAATCGTTCCGCGATCTGGAGGGCGCGATTCGCGAAGCGCTGCGCCAGGGTCTGTCGCGTGGCAAGGTTGAATGCACCTTGCGCTTTGTCGAAGAGACCGCCGGCAAACCGCTGCAGGTTGATCGCGAGCGTGCGGGTCAATTGATCGCCGCCGCCGAATCGGTTGCTGGCTTGATCAAGCAGCCTGCCGCGCTGAACCCGCTTGAGGTGCTGGCGTGGCCGGGCGTTCTGGTCGCCGATGCCAGCGACCCGCAAGTGTTGAACACCGAGGCGCTGACGCTGTTCAATGACGCGCTGAGCGAATTGAAACTGGGGCGGGGCCGTGAAGGTGCAGACCTGGCCAGGTTGCTGGATGAGCGCCTGTCTTCCATTGTCGGGGAAGTGGCCACTTTGCGCACGCTGGTCCCGCAGATGCTGGCCGCTCAGCGCCAGAAAGTGCTCGATCGCTTTGCCGACATGAAAGCCGAGCTTGATCCTCAGCGGCTGGAGCAGGAGATGGTTCTGCTGGCACAGAAAAGCGACGTGGCCGAAGAGCTGGACCGCCTCAGCACGCATGTCACCGAAGTGCGCCGTGTGCTCAAGGCCGGGGGGCAGGCGGGTCGTCGTCTTGATTTCCTGATGCAAGAGCTTAACCGCGAAGCGAATACACTGGGCTCCAAGGCCTTTGACCCACGCAGCACGCAGGCCGCCGTCAACCTTAAAGTGTTGATCGAGCAGATGCGTGAGCAAGTGCAGAATATTGAGTAAGGCTGAACCTGACATGACCCATATCACTGGCACCCTTTACATCATTTCCGCCCCGTCCGGCGCGGGCAAGACCAGTCTGGTCAAAGCCTTGATGGACGCCCAGCAAGAACCTCAACACGGCGCGCAGGCGAAGATTCGCGTCTCGGTGTCGCACACCACCCGCGCCATGCGCCCTGGCGAAGTGGACGGCGTGAACTACAACTTCGTCGATCGTGCCGAGTTCGTGCGCATGATCGAGCACGGCGACTTTCTCGAGCAGGCCGAGGTTTTTGGCAACCTGTATGGCACCTCGCAGAGCCATCTGCAGCAGACGCTGGATGAAGGTCACGACCTGATTCTGGAAATCGACTGGCAGGGCGCCCGGCAGGTTCGTACGCAAATGCCGCAGGCGCGGTCCATCTTTATTCTGCCGCCGTCCCAGCAGGCGCTGCGTCAGCGTCTGACCAACCGGGGCCAGGACAGCGATGAGATCATCGAAGCGCGGATGCGCGAAGCGGTCAGTGAAATGAGCCATTACAACGAGTACGAATACGTAGTGGTCAACGATGATTTTGCCGGCGCGCTGGAAGACCTCAAGTCCATTTTTCGCGCAAATCGCCTGACTCAGCAGCATCAGCAAGAACAATACAGCGAGCTTTTTCAGGAGTTGCTGGCCTGATCGAGCCGTTTCCATGCAACAGGTTGCAGGTTAAAAACACACCGTTGGTGGCTTGCCGCTTGATGCAGGGTGCCGTCCGCTTGTAAACTATCGAGTCCGCTCGCCCATCCGGGCATCGCGCATCCGCATTTGCTACGAGGAATACCCATGGCCCGCGTAACCGTTGAAGACTGCCTAGAACACGTGGATAACCGCTTTGAGCTGGTCATGCTCTCTACCAAGCGTGCCCGTCAACTGGCAACCGGCGGCAAAGAACCAAAGCTGGCGTGGGAAAACGACAAGCCTACCGTTATGGCTCTGCGCGAAATCGCAGCGGGCCTGATGGATTACGCTGTAATCGCAGAAGCTGAAATCGTTGAAGATGAACCATTGTTTGCAGCGTTTGAGGACGAGTCCAACGAGGCCGTCTAAGCCTATGCCGGGTCGACGCAGTACGGCGCAGGGTAAAAGCCATTGGCAGGGGGTAGCGCCTTGCCGAGCATAGACGCCCTCGCCGACAGACTGTCGGCCTACCTCGGCAAGGACCAGGTCAATTTGGTCCGCCGAGCGTATTTCTACGCCGAACAAGCCCACGATGGCCAGCGCCGTCGCAGCGGTGAAGCCTACGTCACCCATCCTCTTGCGGTGGCCAATATCCTTGCTGACATGCACATGGACCATCAGAGCCTGATGGCTGCGATGCTGCATGACGTCATCGAAGACACCGGTATTGCCAAGGAAGCGCTCAGCGCGCAGTTTGGCGAAACCGTCGCGGAACTGGTCGACGGGGTCAGCAAACTGACCCAGATGAACTTCGAGACCAAAGCCGAAGCTCAGGCCGAAAACTTCCAGAAAATGGCCATGGCCATGGCGCGGGACATCCGCGTGATTCTGGTCAAGCTCGCCGACCGCCTGCACAACATGCGCACACTGGAAGTCCTGTCCGGTGAAAAGCGCCGTCGCATCGCCAAGGAAACCCTCGAAATCTACGCCCCCATCGCCAATCGGCTGGGCATGCACAGTGTGCGCATCGAATTCGAAGACCTGGGTTTCAAGGCCATGTACCCGATGCGCTCCTCGCGAATCAACCAGGCGGTCAAGCGCGCCAGGGGCAATCGCAAGGAGCTGGTCAACAAGATCGAAGAGTCCCTGAGCCATTGCCTTGCGGTGGATGGCATCGAAGGCGACGTCAGCGGGCGGCAAAAACACCTCTACGGCATCTACAAGAAGATGCGCGGCAAGCGCCGGGCCTTCAACGAGATCATGGACGTTTACGCGTTCCGCATCATCGTCGACAAGGTCGATACCTGTTATCGCGTGCTGGGCGCTGTACATAATCTGTACAAGCCGCTGCCCGGCCGATTCAAGGATTACATCGCGATCCCCAAGGCCAACGGCTACCAGTCGTTGCATACCACGCTGTTCGGCATGCACGGCGTACCGATCGAAATCCAGATTCGCACACGCGAAATGGAAGAGATGGCCAATAACGGCATCGCTGCGCACTGGCTGTACAAATCCAGTGATGACGAGCAGCCCAAGGGCACTCACGCCCGCGCCCGGCAGTGGGTCAAGGGCGTGCTGGAAATGCAGCAGCGCGCGGGCAACTCCCTGGAGTTCATCGAGAGCGTCAAGATCGACCTGTTCCCGGACGAGGTCTACGTTTTCACGCCCAAGGGCCGGATCATGGAGCTGCCCAAAGGCTCCACGGCAGTGGATTTTGCCTATGCAGTGCATACCGATGTCGGCAACAGCTGCATTGCCTGTCGCATCAACCGCCGACTGGCGCCATTGTCCGAGCCGCTGCAGAGCGGCTCCACGGTCGAGATTGTCAGCGCCCCCGGCGCACGTCCGAACCCGGCATGGCTGAACTTCGTCGTCACCGGCAAGGCACGTACCCATATTCGCCACGCGCTCAAGCTGCAACGCCGCTCCGAGTCGATCAACCTTGGCGAGCGCCTGCTCAACAAGGTGCTTAACGGCTTTGAATGCAGCCTGGACAAGGTCACGCCAGAGCGTATTCAACTGGTGCTGAATGAATATCGGGTCGAGGTGCTGGAAGACCTGCTCGAAGACATCGGCCTGGGCAATCGCATGGCCTATGTCGTCGCCCGCCGCTTGCTGGGTGAAGGCGAGCAGCTGCCAAGCCCGGAAGGCCCGCTGGCGATTCGCGGCACCGAAGGTCTGGTACTCAGCTACGCCAAATGCTGTACGCCGATCCCGGGCGACCCGATTGTCGGCCATTTGTCTGCGGGCAAGGGCATGGTCGTGCACCTGGATAACTGCCGTAATATCAGCGAAATCCGCCACAACCCGGAAAAATGCATCCAGCTGTCCTGGGCCAAGGACGTCACCGGCGAATTCAATGTCGAGCTGCGTGTCGAGCTAGAGCACCAGCGCGGTCTGATCGCCTTGCTGGCCAGCAGCGTCAACGCAGCCGATGGCAATATCGAAAAAATCAGTATGGACGAACGCGATGGTCGCATCAGCGTGGTCCAACTGGTGGTCAGTGTGCACGACCGCGTGCACCTGGCCCGCGTGATCAAGAAACTGCGCGCCTTGACCGGTGTCACACGCATCACCCGGATGCGCGCGTAGGCAATCCAATCATCAGGAGTTCTTCATGACCAAGACTGTCATCACCAGCGACAAAGCCCCTGCGGCTATCGGCCCGTATTCCCAGGCGATCAAAGCTGGCAACACCGTCTACATGTCCGGACAGATCCCGCTGGACCCGAGCACCATGGAGCTGGTTGAAGGCATCGAAGCCCAGATCACTCAGGTTTTCGAAAACCTGAAGTCGGTTGCGCAAGCCGCGGGCGGTTCGTTCAAGGACATCGTCAAACTGAACATCTTTCTGACCGACCTGGGTCACTTCGCCAAGGTCAACGAGATCATGGGCACCTACTTCTCGCAGCCGTACCCGGCGCGTGCGGCCATTGGCGTTGCGGCATTGCCGCGTGGCGCGCAGGTTGAAATGGACGCGATTCTCGTCATCGAATAAATCCCCGACGGAGCGTGTTTCGCGCTCCGTTCTCCCTGAAGGAAGGAATCCGTTATGCGTTCCGCGCTCGTCATTTCGCTGCTCGCCGTCATTTTGAGCGGCTGCGCCAGCCTCGCCGACCGCAACCCGGACGGCACCTGGATCAACCAGACCGCCATCGACGCTGCCGTCAAACAAGGCAATCTGCGTCAGGCACTGCTCGCCAATGGCCCGAATCTGGAGTGGAAAATCAACTCCAAGGCCAATCAGGCTATCTACTCCAACGGTTTCGAGCTGGGCGAAGGCAAGATTGTCAGTGCCGCCGAAGGCAAGCTGCACATCGACTTCTACGGCAACTTCTTTGAAGACCTGAGCGTAAAGGGCGGCGACCTGGTTCAAGCCGCCAGCGAGTCTGGCCCGGAACAACACTTCCAGAAGCCAGAGAACCCTGCGCCTGAGGGTGCCCAGCCGGGCAGCAGCTTTGAGAGAGCGCTGTACGGCGCTTACATGGGTGGCAAATGGACCGTTGTTGAAGGCGACGGCCAAGGCAGCACCGTGCAATTCATGCCTGATGGCAGTGTGCAGGGGCTTCCCGAAAATGATCGTTTCGCGCTATGCCTGGCTGGCGATTGTGCAGCCATGAGCGGCGAATACGACAGCATGTGGCTGGAAAAGGCCGAAAAGGGCAACCCTTGGATCTTCTCCCGCAAAGGCAAGCAACTGGAGATTTTCCAGGCAGTAAACAATGCCGGTCCAGACCAGATGCCTGAATTGCGTCCGGGCGCACGTCACTGGTTGCTGCAACAGCAGTAACCAATTGATATTCATGAGCGCCTGCAACGGCGCTCATGAATCAACGTTCTACCCCAGTAAAGCCGCATAGCCAGCCCGGTAATCCGGGTACATCGGCGCCCATCCCAAGGCTCGTGCCCTGGCATTGCTGCAACGCTTGCTGCCGACGCGCTGCACGCTGACATCCTCCGACCATTCGGTCACGCCTAGATACTCACGCAGCCACGCCACCACGTCGCCTAGCGCGGCAGGGTCATCATCGACCCCCAGATAGCAGCTTTCCAGTGCCACACCGCGCAAGTCCGCTTGCAGCAGGTGTTCCAGCAGGCTGGCGGCGTCATCGGCATGAATGCGGTTGGCGTAGACAGGCGGGTCCACCCGCACGCTGTGCCCCTGGCGCACACGATTCGACAGATCGCTGCGCCCCGGGCCATAAATGCCGGTCAGCCTGACGGTCGTGGCGGGCAACCCGCTGTTCAGCGCAAGCTGCTCGGCCTCAAGCATCACCGTTCCGGTATAGCCGCCCGGTTCGGTGGCCGAATTCTCATCGACCCACTCGCCGTTCTGCTGGCCGTAGACACCGCTGCTTGAGACAAAGATCAGCCGTTTGGGTCGCTGCCCCGTCTGCTCAAGCCAGCTCAATACGTTACGCAGGCCTTCCACATAGGCCATCCGGTAACCCGTTTCGTCGCGTTGTGAAGGCGTGGCGCAATACACCACGTAGTCCAGCGCAGCAGTGGGCCACTGCGCGGGCCGCTGAGCCTCGAACAGAT
The DNA here is from genome assembly GCF_030209255.1 of Pseudomonas sp. CFBP2511. Lineage (NCBI taxonomy): Bacteria > Pseudomonadati > Pseudomonadota > Gammaproteobacteria > Pseudomonadales > Pseudomonadaceae > Pseudomonas > Pseudomonas sp. CFBP2511. Next base: position 54,187 of record NZ_JARVSI010000012.1, read on the forward strand.
CACCCTCCACGCCAATCACCCCGGCCGGAAGCTCGGAAACAGTGCGGCGCAGCCCGTGGACAACCCAGCCATGGGGCTGAAGCCGGGTAGCGAGTCGAGAACCGATGTCGCCACAACCGGCGATCAGAAGCGAAGGAGCAGTCATTTGATATCTCCGTACAAGGCGGTGTCAGCACCTTGCAAAAGGGTCGTTGAAGGTCGGGCATTTGGGCAAATATGTAAAAAAGATACAGTATTACTTTTGTTAACAAGAACGATTTGCAATAATGGCAGCCCATTTGTTCCATGCGAGCGTCGAAAGTACTGAACGACGCACTGGAATCATCCCCCTATTTTTCTCTCAGGTCCGGCCAGCATGACACGCATTCAATCAATCGCTTCGCCTACCAAGCTGCCTCGCCTGCCTCGTGCATGGCGTGGTATTGCAGCCCTTGTCTTGAGCCTGATGTTCGTGCCCGTGGCACTCGCGGATCAATCGGCGCCAGCGACCACCCCCCCTGCAGCCTCCGCCGCTCCAGCGGCAGCGGCTCCTGTTGCACCTGACGCCGCCGCACCGGTTCAGGCGCTGGAGCCAGTGGCTGAAGACAACAGCCTGGGCATGGCACATGACCTGTCGCCGTGGGGCATGTATCAGAACGCCGACATCGTCGTGAAGATCGTCATGATCGGGCTGGCCATCGCCTCGATCATTACGTGGACCATCTGGATCTCCAAGGGTTTCGAGTTGCTGGGCGCCAAGCGCCGGTTGCGCGGTGAAATCGTCAACCTGAAAAAAGCCCGCTCCCTGACAGAAGCCAGCGCAACCGCCAGCAAGGAAGGCACGCTTGCCCACCTGCTGGTGCACGACGCGCTTGAAGAAATGCGCCTTTCGGCCAACAGCCGTGAACGCGAAGGGATCAAGGAGCGTGTCAGCTTCCGCCTCGAGCGCCTGGTAGCAGCCTGTGGCCGTAACATGAGCATGGGCACCGGCGTGCTGGCAACCATCGGTTCGACGGCGCCGTTCGTGGGTCTGTTCGGCACCGTGTGGGGCATCATGAACAGCTTCATCGGCATCGCCAAAACCCAGACCACCAACCTCGCCGTCGTTGCCCCCGGCATCGCCGAGGCCCTGCTGGCAACGGCGCTGGGCCTGGTTGCCGCGATTCCTGCGGTGGTGATCTACAACGTGTTTGCGCGCTCCATCGCCGGTTACAAGGCTCAGGTCTCCGACGCCTCGGCACACGTGCTGTTGCTGGTCAGCCGCGATCTGGATCATCTGCCAGAGCCTGCCGAACGCAATCAACAACAACCGCACATGGTCAAGGTGGGCTAACACGTGGGCCTGCATCTTAACGAGGGCGGCGATGATCTCGCCGAGAACCATGAAATCAACGTGACGCCGTTCATCGACGTCATGCTGGTGCTGTTGATCATCTTCATGGTGGCCGCGCCGTTGGCCACCGTAGACATCAAGGTCGATCTGCCGGCTTCCACCGCCACGCCGCAACCCAGGCCCGAGAAGCCGATCTTCCTCAGCGTCAAGACCGACAAAAGCCTGTATCTGGGCGAAGAGAAGGTGGCCCGCGAGCAGATTGGCCAGGTTCTGGACGCCCGCACCAAGGGCAAGAAGGACACGACGATCTTCTTCCAGGCCGACAAGGGTGTGGATTACGGCGACCTGATGGACGTCATGAACACGCTTCGCGGTGCCGGTTACCTGAAGGTCGGGCTGGTCGGGCTTGAGACGGTTGGTAAGAAATGATCAGTACGCGCCAGAAACTGACGCGCTATAGCGGTAGTCTGTTGTTGGTGCTGGCCGTGCACGCTATCGCAATCATTGTTGCCGTTCGCTGGCCCGCCTCTCAGGCGATCGAGCTGCCGCCGGCAGCGATGATGGTCGAGCTTGCGCCATTGCCCGAGCCAGCGCCGCCGCCACCGCCAAAGGTTGTTCAGCCGCCGCAGCCGCCCGCGCCCGAAGAGCAGGTTCCCATGCCGGAAGTCGCGCAAGCGCCGAAGCCGGAAATCGTGGTGCCCAAGAAGGTCGAGAAGCCCAAGCCAAAACCGCAGCCGCCCAAGCCGCAGAAGAAGCCTGAGCCACCTCAGGAAAAGCCTGCTGACGAAAAGCCGGTCGATACACCGCCGAGCACAGCCAAACCGGAAAAATCGGCTGCTCCGGCACCAGCGCCTACGCCTTCGCCGCCCAGCACCGCATTGCCGAGCTGGCAGGGCGACCTGCTGAGTCATCTGGGCAAGTACAAGAAGTATCCCGAAGACGCTCGCCGTCGCGGTATGCAGGGTGTTGCCCGTTTGCGGTTCGTCGTGGACGCTGATGGCAACGTACTGTCCTACTCGATTGCCAACAGCTCGGGCAGCCCGGCACTCGATCGGGCAACGATGGAAATGATCCGTCGTGCGCAACCATTGCCCAAGCCGCCGAAGGAAATTCTCAACAACGGCACCATTGAAATCCTCGCACCGTTCGTTTATTCGCTGGATAAACGCTGAATTGCACTTTTGTTACTCATGAGTGCTTCTGATAACGTGCGTCTATCGATCGCACCCGCTATGCTGGGGTCGCAACTTCATGGACGCACGTTATGACTCTTACAGAATTGCGCTACATCGTTACGCTCGCCCAAGAGCAGCACTTTGGTCATGCGGCCGAACGCTGCCACGTCAGCCAGCCAACGCTGTCGGTGGGCGTCAAAAAACTCGAAGACGAACTGGGTGTGCTTATTTTCGAGCGCAGCAAGAGCGCCGTGCGCCTGACTCCGGTCGGTGAAGGCATTGTTGCCCAGGCCCAGAAAGTACTGGAGCAGGCTCAAGGTATCCGTGAGCTGGCCCAGGCAGGCAAGAATCAACTGACCGCTCCGCTGAAAGTCGGTGCGATCTATACAGTGGGCCCTTACCTGTTTCCTCACCTGATTCCACAACTGCACCGGGTCGCCCCGCAGATGCCGTTGTACATCGAGGAAAACTTCACCCACGTGCTGCGCGACAAACTGCGTAACGGCGAGCTGGATGCCGTGATCATCGCTTTGCCGTTCAACGAAGCCGATGTGCTGACCCTGCCGCTGTACGACGAGCCGTTCTCTGTCCTGATGCCTGCTGACCATCCGTGGACTCAAAAAGAGACCATCGATGCTTCGGCCCTCAATGACAAGAGCCTGTTGCTGTTGGGCGAAGGCCACTGCTTCCGTGACCAGGTGCTGGAAGCCTGCCCTACGCTGGGTAAAGGCAACGAAGGCGCCCGGCATACGACGGTCGAGTCCAGCTCGCTGGAAACCATTCGCCATATGGTCGCTTCCGGATTGGGTATCTCGATCCTGCCGTTGTCGGCAGTCGACAGCCATCACTATGCGCCCGGCGTAATCGAAGTCCGCCCGCTGACGCCACCCGTGCCGTTTCGTACGGTCGCCATCGCGTGGCGTGCCAGCTTCCCAAGGCCGAAGGCTATCGAGATTCTCGCTGACTCTGCACGTCTGTGCTCGGTTGCGCGTCCGAAAAACGTCGCGAGCTAGGCAGTAGAGAGATGAGCGAGCTTTCCAGGGTATCGGTCACGGCACTCAAAGGTGTCGGTGAAGCGATGGCAGAAAAGCTGGCCAAGGTTGGTCTGGAAAATCTGCAGGACGTGTTGTTTCATCTGCCGCTGCGCTATCAGGACCGGACTCGCATCGTACCTATCGGTGCGTTGAGCCCCGGTCAGGATGCGGTGATCGAAGGCGTCGTGAGCGGTGCCGATGTGGTGATGGGCAAGCGGCGAAGCCTGTTGGTGCGGCTTGGCGACGGCACCGGTGTCGTCAGTCTGCGTTTTTACCACTTCAGCAATGCCCAGAAAGAAAGCATGAAGCGCGGCACGCACCTGCGTTGTTTCGGTGAAGCGCGCCCCGGTGCTTCCGGGCTGGAAATCTACCACCCGGAATACCGTGCGATCACCGGCGATGAGCCGCCACCGGTCGAGCAGACCCTCACGCCGATCTACCCCACGACCGAAGGCCTCACTCAGCAGCGTCTGCGCCAGTTGTGTCAGCAGAGCCTCGCGATGCTTGGCCCGAAAAGCCTGCCGGACTGGCTGCCGGAAGAACTGGCCCGCGACTATCAACTGGCCCCGCTGGATGACGCGATTCGCTACCTGCATCATCCACCCGCTGACGCCGACGTGGACGAACTGGCGCTCGGGCATCACTGGGCGCAGCACCGTCTGGCCTTCGAAGAGCTGCTGACCCATCAGCTTTCTCAGCAACGGCTGCGCGAAAGCCTGCGTTCACAGCGTGCACCCGCACTGCCCGTTGCGAAAAAACTGCCGAAACAATTTCTCGCCAACCTGGGTTTTGCGCCCACTGGCGCGCAGCAGCGTGTCGGCAAGGAAGTGGCCTACGACCTGAGCCAGCCCGAACCGATGCTGCGCTTGATTCAGGGTGATGTCGGTTCTGGCAAGACGGTGGTCGCCGCATTGGCTGCGCTGCAGGCACTGGAAGCGGGTTATCAAGTGGCGCTGATGGCGCCGACCGAGATTCTGGCCGAGCAGCATTACATCAACTTTCAGCGCTGGCTCGAACCACTTGGCGTGGATGTGGCGTGGCTTGCCGGCAAGCTCAAGGGTAAAGCGCGTGTGACCTCGCTTGAGCAGATTGTTACGGGCACCCCCATGGTGGTCGGCACTCACGCCTTGTTTCAGGACGAAGTGCAGTTCAAGAATCTGGCACTGGTGATCATCGACGAGCAGCACCGATTCGGTGTTCAGCAGCGTCTGGCGCTGCGCAAGAAGGGTGTTGGCGGCCTGATGTGCCCACACCAGTTGATCATGACTGCCACGCCCATCCCGCGCACGCTGGCCATGAGCGCCTACGCTGACCTGGACACCTCGATTCTCGACGAACTGCCGCCCGGCCGAACGCCGGTCAATACGGTGCTGGTCGCCGACAGCCGCCGCCTGGAAGTCGTCGAACGCGTCCGCGCCGCCTGCGCCGAGGGGCGCCAGGCGTATTGGGTCTGCACGCTGATCGAAGAGTCCGAAGAACTGACCTGCAAGGCTGCTGAAACGACGTACGAAGAACTCACCAGTGCTTTGGGCGAGGTTCGCGTCGGGTTGATCCACGGGCGCATGAAGCCCGCAGAAAAAGCCGCGATCATGGCTGAATTCAAGCAGGGCGCGCTGCAATTGCTGGTGGCGACCACGGTGATCGAGGTCGGTGTCGATGTGCCGAATTCCAGCCTGATGATCATCGAAAACCCCGAGCGTCTCGGCTTGGCTCAACTGCACCAGTTGCGTGGACGCGTCGGACGCGGCAGTGCCGTCAGTCACTGCGTGTTGCTCTATCACCCGCCACTTTCACAGATCGGGCGGCAACGGCTGGGCATCATGCGCGAGACCAATGACGGTTTTATCATCGCGGAAAAAGACCTCGAACTGCGCGGTCCTGGTGAAATGCTCGGAACCCGACAAACGGGCCTGCTGCAATTCAAGGTCGCCGACCTGATGCGCGACGCCGACCTGCTCCCGGCCGTACGCGACGCAGCGCAGGCGCTGCTCGAGCGTTGGCCGCAACATGTCAGCCCGCTACTGGACCGATGGCTTCGTCATGGCCAGCAGTATGGCCAGGTGTGATGCAGGCTACGCTTTGGAAACCGCGTGCGACCGAAAACGAATAACGTGGTTATACTTCAAAAAATGTAGGAATTTGGACAAAGCCCATGACAGAAGTTGCCCACGTCAATGATTCTCACCATGCACCGCCCGTGATTCGGCAGTTGCTTGAAAAATTGGCCATCAGCTATAACGAAGTCATGGACGACAAAAGTCTGCCTCCGGCGCGCAAGGTTCAGGCTGTGCTGGTTGAAGACGCTGTCGGCGCCTTGCTTATCCTGTTCCCGCAGAGCCAGTTGCTCGACCTGAGCCGCATCACCGAGCTGACCGGACGCCAACTGACTGCCGTGCCCCATGATCGGCTGGCGCGCATGCTCACCAAACACAGCCTGCAGGTCTTGCCGGGTCTTCCTGCGTTGACCAGTTCACCGTGCCTTTACGACGATCGCCTGCTGCAAGAGCCGACACTGCTGGTGGGTTCGGGCGAAGCGGGCCTGCTGCTGGAAATCAGCAGTGACGATTTCAAAGGCATGTTGAGCAAGGCCAGCGCTGCGCACTTCGGCCAGTCCGTGGCAGCGATCCATCCGAACCTTGATCGTCCTGATGATGATCCGGCAGAAATTACCCAGGCCATGCGCGCCTTCACGGCGCGCCGCATCCAGCAGCGACTGGAAGCGACCCTGGAGATCCCGCCGCTGGCCGGCACCGCACAGAAGATCATCAAGCTGCGGGTCGATCCTGATGCAACCATCGACGACATCACCGGCGTGGTCGAAACCGACCCTGCACTGGCGGCACAGGTCGTCAGCTGGGCGGCATCGCCGTACTACGCATCGACCGGCAAGATTCGCTCGGTCGAAGATGCCATCGTTCGCGTGCTGGGTTTCGATCTGGTCATCAACCTGGCGCTGGGCCTGGCGTTGGGCAAGACCCTCAGCCTGCCCAAGGATCAGCCGCAACAGACCACGCCTTACTGGCAGCAATCGATCTACACCGCAGCGGTCATCGAAGGCCTGACCCGCGCCATACCGCGCGCCAAGCGCCCTGAAGGTGGTCTGAGCTACCTCGCCGGCCTGTTGCACAACTTCGGTTATCTGCTGCTGGCTCACGTGTTCCCGCCGCACTTCACGCTGATCTGCCGACAGCTCGAAGTCAATCCGCACCTGCACCACAGTTACATCGAGCATCACTTGCTGGGCATCAGCCGTGAGCAGATCGGTGCCTGGCTGATGCGTTACTGGGACATGCCGGACGAACTCTCCACCGCGCTGCGCTTTCAGCACGACCCGCACTACGCCGGCGAGCATTATGCCTACGCCAACCTGGTGTACCTGGCGGTACGCCTGTTGCGGGCGAACGGCGTAGGTGCCGGGCCGGAACAGGAGATCCCGGACGAGCTGTTCGACCGACTGGGCCTGAGCCGCGAAAAAGCCAATGAATCAGTGAAAAAAGTGCTGGAGGCAGAGGTCTTGCTGCGCGAGCTGGCGTCGCAGTTCAGTAAGTAGATGGTGGCCTGCTGGGCAGTGCCGACGTTATCCACCACTCCTGAGGCGCTTGAAAACGGTGTTTCTGCCTGTAGAGCGTGGGAGCCTCAGGAGCTTACGACGGCTGCGATGGGCTGCGAAGCGGCCCTGAAACCGGCCACCCAGGTTGTTTCTGTTGCACCGAGTCGCTCAGGCCACTCCTTCAGCTTTTGGCCAGAATCAAACCAGAACTGTGGAAAACTGAACGTCAGGGCTCACCCTCATCCCCCGGCAAATCCTCATCCAGATGCAGCCATGGCAATCTGTTCTCTATCCAGATATGGCGAGACGGCACGGCCAGTTCGGGCTGATCGAGCGTTGCGATGGTCACGTCGATTTCGTTCGGGCTGTTGCGCGTGAACAGTGCCATGTGCGCGCCGCAGTTGCCGCAGAAATAGCGCACGCAGGTTGCAGCAGAATCGTAAGCGGCCGGGCTTCCTGTCAGCCATTTGAATGAGGCCAGCGGCACGCTGATCCAGGTCACGACGGTTGCGCCCGAGGTGCGCCGGCAGATGGAGCAGTGACAGTGCGCGATGTCCTTCAGCGGCGCATCGAACTGATAGCGAAGCCTGCCGCAATGACAGCCACCTGCGTGTATCTCGCTCATCCGCATTGCTCTCGTTCATGGGCCATAACCCTTGTGACAATAAAATTTGCGCAACTGCCGATTGAAAGGTCGGTGAAAGCTTGGGCCATTAGCATCGCCTCACTTCCGGCAAAAAGACCGGGTAGCCAGGAACGGACTCCAACGTGTTTCAGGCCCAATTAACAACAATAATGGTGATTCCGATGCTTGCTGATTTCTTGATGTGCACCCCTCTTGCGCCCCCACTCCACGTACCGCTCCCGCTGAGCTGACTCGTTCATTTCATCGTTTTGTAGCCGTATTACGTCTGGAGTACTCCCATGCTGACTTTCCTTGGCTTTGCCATGGTCATTGCGTTCATGTACCTGATAATGAGCAAGCGCCTGACTGCGCTGATCGCCCTGATTCTGGTCCCGATCATATTCGCCCTGTTCGGCGGCTTTGCCGCGCAGATCGGCCCGATGATGCTCGCTGGTATTACCAAGCTTGCGCCGACCGGCGTGATGCTGATGTTCGCCATTCTGTACTTTGCGCTGATGATCGACTCCGGCCTGTTCGACCCGGCCGTGCGCAAGATCCTGAAAATGGTCAAAGGCGACCCGGTGCGCATCTCGGTCGGTACTGCTGTGCTGGCGCTGGTGGTGTCCCTCGACGGTGACGGCGCAACCACCTACATGATCTGCGTGGCCGCCATGCTGCCGCTGTACAGCCGCGTTGGCATGAGCCCGCGCATCATGGCCGGTCTGATCATTCTGGCCGGTGGCGTGATGAACATGACGCCCTGGGGCGGCCCGACCGCTCGTGCGGCCAGCGCCCTGCATGTCGATGCATCGGATATCTTCGTACCGATGATCCCCGCCATGCTGGCCGGTGTGGTTGCGATTCTGGCAATTGCCTACTTCTACGGCAAACGCGAACGCGCTCGTCTTGGCGAACTGCATCTTAAAGGCGATGAAGTCGATCACAGCGAAATCAGCGTCTCGCAGTTCCCGGATGCCCGCCGTCCAAAACTGATCTGGTTCAACGGCGCACTGACCCTCGCACTGATGGTCGCCCTGATCATGGGCCTGTTGCCACTGCCGGTCCTGTTCATGATCGCGTTCAGCATTGCGATGATCATCAACTACCCGAACCTGCAGGACCAGAAAGACCGTGTTTCGGCTCACGCCGGTAGCGTTCTGGCGGTGGTCGGCCTGATCTTCGCAGCGGGTATCTTCACCGGTATTCTGACCGGCACCGGCATGGTCGACGCGATGTCGAAAAGCCTGCTGGCAGTGATCCCGGACGCGTTGGGCCCTTACCTCGCCGTCATCACCGCGCTGGTCAGCATGCCGTTCACCTTCTTCATGTCCAACGATGCGTTCTACTACGGCGTACTGCCGGTGCTGTCGGAAGCCGCTGCCCACTACGGCATCAGCCCGGTTGAAATGGCCCGCGCTTCGATCGTCGGCCAGCCTGTCCACCTGCTCAGCCCGCTGGTGCCTTCGACTTACCTGCTGGTTGCTCTGGCCGGTATCGAGTTCGGCGACCACCAGCGCTTCACTCTGAAATGGGCGGTTCTGGTGTGCATGTGCATCCTGGTTGCGGCGCTGCTGATGGGGATCTTCCCGTTCTATAGCAGCATGTAAGCCTCGCAAGCGCTCACAAAAGCTCGCCGTCGACTTGAACGTTGACGGCGAGTTTTGCGTTTGAGGTGTTCGAATACTTGAAGGCCGATGCTATAACGCCTCGGCCAGATGATTACGAGTGATCGCCTCCACTTGCTCCAGATCCGCCAGGGCACGCGCTACGTTCAGGCGCCTTTATCGCCGATGTCAGCTCACTGGTAGTTGATGCCCGTGGCGTTCTTTTCAGTGGCGCTGATCTTCTTGTCGGTGGAGTCTTCGCGGCCAGCCTGGATGGCCTCGAGCACGTCCAGAAGCTGCTTGCGCGCGGCTTCCCGAGCTTGCAACGCTTCTTTGGCTCTGAGAAGCCCTTCGGCGCGTTGCATTCCATTTTGCTGCTCTCGCATGCTGTTTATGCTTTCAGCAACGCGTTGAGCTGTCTCTTTTGGCCTGGTCAAATCAGGATCAGGTGCCTGATGATCACCGTAGGCTTCAGCCTCTGTCGGCTTTGTTTGCTTGGCATTGAACCTTGCCCCGTTCCTCTCCTCTCGGCCAGGTCGTCCCTTGGCAGACCTGTCCGCGCGAGGACTGTGGCGTTGCGCGTGATCCAGCGCAATGCCCAGCAAACTCAGCACCGAGCCTGCGGGAGGCCGCCGAGGTAATGATGACGAAGCCGTATCGCTCTGCGCATCAGGCTCTGATGGATTCGACGTCGTCGTGACCGCGTTGGGCGTCGGGTCCCAGGGAGTGAGCTTGCCGGCGCTGTCCTGCATATAGACCCTGACAAGGTTCAGGTCGTGATTGGGGTCAGCCTCAAACGCCAACACAGGTTGGAGCGTCGAGGGGCGCGCTGAAAGAGCCGGGACACCGAACATGTTGCTGCCCAAGGAGGCGAGCTCGAACAGTTTCCCTTTCTCGATGCTGGTGCGGATGTGGTCACTGATGGCGCTACGCACCTTGTTCAACCACTTGATTGACGCGGCATTGATCATGCGCGTGGAGTTGGGAATGGAAATTTTGTCTGTGCCTTGTGCGGACGAGCCCTTGCCCGCGGCTGACGTGAGCGGCGTAATGTTCATTGAGTAATCTCCCTTTATCGCTGCTGAGTGGCGATTCGCGGTAATGAGTTCCTCACTGATATATAAAGGCTCGTCGCCGCCTTGATCGTGGGTGGCGAGTTTTACGTCTGAGGGTGTTCAATTACTCGAAGGCCGATACTGCAACGCCTCGGCCAGATGGCTGCGAGTGATCGCGTCCACCTGCTCCAGGTCTGCCAAGGTGCGCGCCACTTTCAGCAGTCGATGAGCTGAGCGCAGCGACAACGTCAGGCGCTCGCAGGCTGTTTCCAGCCAGCGTTCATCGGTGCTCGACAGCGCGCAATATTGGCGCAGCCCCGGCAGATCGAGAAACGCATTGGCGCAGCCCTGACGTTGCTGCTGGCGTGCGCGAGCCTGCGCAACCACTGCGGCAGCGCTGGCGGTGTTTTCGCTGGTGGTCGGGTCAGGATTGAGCGCCGTAGCCTCGCGGGCGACCGTCAGGTGCAGGTCAATCCGGTCCAGCAACGGGCCGGACAGCTTGTTGCGATAGCGCTGCACCTGCTCGGTGGAACAACGACAGCGCCCGGTTGGCTCACCGAGATATCCACAGGGGCACGGGTTCATCGCCGCCACCAACTGAAACCGCGCCGGAAAGCGCACGCGATCCCGTGCACGGGAAATCACGATATGCCCGGACTCCAGCGGCTCACGCAACACCTCCAGCACACGGCGATCAAACTCCGGCAGCTCATCAAGAAATAGAACGCCGTGATGGGCGAGGGTGATCTCGCCAGGTTGCGGACGACTGCCGCCGCCCACCAACGCCGGGCCAGACGCCGAGTGATGCGGCTGGCGAAACGGCCGCTGCGGCCAACTGGTCAACGGTATCTGGCTGGCGACCGACTGAATCGCCGCCACCTCCAGCGCTTCTTGCTCATCCAGCGGCGGCAACAACCCCGGCAGGCGACTGGCGAGCAGTGTTTTGCCGGTGCCGGGCGGCCCGCTGAACAACAGGTTATGCGCCCCGGCAGCGGCAATCACCAGCGCACGCTTCGCCGCAGTCTGGCCCTGCACCTCGCTTAAATCCGGATAAGGCTTGGGCTGATGCAGCAAGCCGCTGGACTGATAAGGCGCGATCACCGTGCGCCCGTTGAAATGCCCGACCAGCTCCAGCAAATGACTCACCGCAATCACCCGCAACCCGGACGCCAGGCAAGCCTCCTCGGCATTCACCGCCGGGATGATCAACGTCCGCTCCGCCGCACGCGCCGCCAGCGCAGCAGGCAACACCCCCTGAATCGGCCGAATCGCCCCCGACAACGCCAGCTCGCCCAGGCATTCAACATCCTGCAACGCAACCAGCGGTATCTGCCCGCTGGCCGCCAGCAAACCCAGCGCAATCGCAAGATCAAAACGACCACCATCCTTGGGCAAATCAGCCGGCGCAAGGTTGAGCGTGATACGCCGCGCCGGAAAATCCAGCCCGGAATTGAGAATCGCACTGCGCACCCGGTCCTTGCTCTCCTTGACCGCGCCCTCCGGCAACCCCACCAGCGTCAGGGCCGGCAGGCCATTGGTCAGATGCGCTTCAACAGTAACCGCCGGGGCTTCCACCCCGACCTGGGCACGACTATGGACGATGGCCAGCGACATGGATCATTCCTTGATAGAGGCGATGGGCGGGTATGGTGCTTTATTTGGGGGGCGAGGGTGGGTGGGGAATGGATACAGGGTGTGAGGGTCCCTTGGATCGACCATCTGCCTAGCACAGAAAAATCATTTTAATGATGCTCCTTGTCGCCCCATCACACATAATGCACGCAGGGTGGCAATTGGCCGTGCCTGGTTGCTGATTCCCTAGCTCAAAACCTTTTTGAATGATCTCATCCAACCCAAGGAGCTCTAAATGACCATGGCTGATCAAGTAACGTCCAGTACATCCCTGTATAGCGCCAACTCACTGCGCAGTAAGCTTTACGATGGAATTCTAGCTCTCGCTATCGCCATTGCTATCACATTTGCTGCTTCCATTATTATCCCCCTCGCGCTCGAAAAACCTATACCTGTCTGCTGGTATGGCATTGCCTGTGTAGTATCGTTCTTTATCTTCTACATCCGGTTGCGATCAACCAAAGTGATTTCCGCGTTTGAATCTTGGGATGTTCTCGCTTTGGTTGCTAATAGTAAGCCAGCCCAATTTTTAATCACTGTATTTAGCATTGTTCCTATGCTCGTTTCCATCGCCACAAGCGCAGGTATGCAACAGCAAATTCCTTTCACGGTTTATTTATACTGGGCTAGCGGTTTGACACTGTTCGTCTTCTTGCTGCTGTTCAAAGTAACCGCTCCGGTAGTGTACCGATATAAGTCTTATCAGGACGTGCTTGACCAATATGGTGGGTTAGAAGTCTTGCGGGAGGAATTGCTCGAGTTGCAAGCAATGGCCTCTAGCGGAAAAGCACCATTCGATAAGGCCCATAACCATACATTCTTGGCCCAAGATATCGCTGCGATCCAATGGTTGCGTATCACTGACAAGGCGGACGCTCCAGAGCTCTACTTTCTAATTCGTAAGTACTCCACGGGGCTCAAGATGGGGTGGCGCAAAGCGTTGACGCCGTTGCTTTTCGTACCAGCGTTTGTTTTGGTAACCACGACGTTGGGCAATACTTTGAAAGTTGGAGTTGAGGCCGCTGCCCAAGCCCATTGTTCAGGGGGGCTAGTCAAAAGTGTTTATAGTGGGATACTATCTCTTGATCCTGGCTATAAAAAGGGTGCTGAGTTGTTAGAAGGATGTGAGAGTTTTAACTCCCGGTAAGGCCGCGCAAGAGGGAATGCCATTGCGAAAAGGTCTGCATTTTGCTATAAAAGCTTAAGGGAAAGATATGTCGGGATATTTGTCGATGATAAATGGTGTAGGTGTCTAAGTATATTTTATTGTTAGTTTTTGTCTTCTGTAAAAAATTTAAATGTGAGATTTTCTGAGTTAGTAGTGTGTTATTTTCTTTTTTCAATGGCGTTGCTCATGTTTAGATTTTGATGGTGCTCAGAAAATTTATGAAGTTGACGAATTTTATGTCTGCTAGAGTTTTTCCAATGAGAGCTTTCGATGTTACTAGTTATATCTCAGGTCTAATCCGTTCAAAGATAGGAAACGGTAATTTGGAGGTGTCATCCGATCAACTTTTCGAGCAGTGGCGGATAGTCGAACTTTTCCAGAATGAGCCGCTATCTAGGCAGTACGATGTATTGGAGTGCGCTTAAGCTAGATTTGATGTGTCAGGCCGGCTCCGGCGTTGGAAAGGTTTCGCAGGCAAGATAAGTGGATATTTGGTCATGGGTGCTAAATGCAACCATGAAGTCTATATGATTTGTGATCTTGTCATAAAAAAGCCCCGCGATCTGCGAGACTTTTCTTTACGCCGCTGGTTCTGGTTCGGGCGGCTCTGGTGTGGGTGGTGGCGGTGGTCGAGGCGCTGACGGAATCGGTAATGGTGACGGTTGAGGCCCATTCGCCGATTGATGTCCCGAAGAGAAAGGATTAGATGGGCCACTAAGGCCATTTGGCACGTTCGGCGTAGGCCAGGTTGGAGGTGTGGCAGCTCCGCCAGGGTTTGATGGTGGTGGCGTGAACATGCCAACCTTAGTTAACAAGTCCTGAACAACCTTTCCTTCTATAGTCTGGTACGGGTCAAGATACTGGGTTCCGATATGCAAGGCATCTGTCTTGATGATGTCCACAGCCTGACCAGTCCTATCTTTTTTGTCACCTCTAGACATGAAGAAGGCTGCGTATTTGCTCGGCGGTACACCAGAAAACGTCTCAAACAATGTTTTGTCTGGAGTCCAGGCATCGGTAGTGATGGCGTCCTCGTGCAGATCTAATGCAAGACTTTTTTCATATGGTTCAATGTAGACAACCCGCTTGATTCCGGCTGCGATGATGTGGCGAGCACAGTTATGGCAAGGAAACGTTGTCGTGTACAGGACGCAAGAGTCAGTTGAATTCCCTTGAGAGCGGGCTAATCCAAGAATAGCTTCCATTTCCGCATGAATAGCTCGGGAGAATTCGATGATTGACCCTGCTCTGGTCTCTTTTTGGATCAGTCGAGCAAGCTCAGTTTTGATTTCTTCGGTGACAGCCACTTTTTTGCTAACGATATCCACAATGTCATCAATGAGATGAGATTTGTGTATGTCGTTGTAGCACTTACCACCGTGAAATATACACCGTTGATCGTTAGCACTGTCCGATGTGTAGAGGCCTCCACCAAATTTCGGCACATCGTTCCAGCCAAGAGAAATAACATTCCCTTCCTTGTTGACGATGGCTGCACCTACTTGTCTGCTAAGACATGCAGACTTGAGCGAAGCGGAGTATGCAGCATACATGCCCGACTCATCTGTGGTCGGTGTAACTCCATTTTTTCCATGCACCAACGCGGCAAATCGCTGACAGGGAGCGGTGAGATTCGATACCGAGTCCTGATTATTACGAATAAAGAAGTCAGCAAGTTGAAGCGTTTTCTCTAGCTTTTGCCCGTGAGTCGCATTCAGTTCGTTCCGGTCACGGTCAATGAGGTACTGCGCTTCGTGCTTAGGAATTCTTTCCGTGCGCGTCAGGTAGTTGAATCTGATTTTTTCAGGACTGAGGACGCCAATGAGATAAAAAATGTCTCCATAGACGAGCTTGAATAGTTCGACCTCTTCTGGATGTTTTAGCTGGTCAATGATGTAAACAGTTTTCGGGGCCTTGCCAGTTGAGCCTTTTGCGATGGTGCGCTTGACTGCAATTTCCTGCATGGCCAAAGCCGCAAGAATCGGCGGGTCATGCTTTTTTCTAAGCGCATTACCGAGGTCTTGAAGCGTTGTATACCGCTCCTTACCTGAGGATATATCTACGGAGAGATGTTTCAGTTCGAACGGTAGGCCATGAGTTTTAAAGTGATTCCGAATGATACCACTGACCTTTACATGTTCAATGATATACCCGTATTCCTCAAATTGAATCCGTATCGAACGAATGACATCTGCCAAATTGCAGCCAACCGGCCCGCAAAAGGCGATGATTATCTCATCTGTACGGCGACCTTCGATGCGTTGACGCATGCTTGTCGTGGAGGATTTCGCATCCGCACTTTTAGCAATTCGTTCCTTGGGGGCGGGCGCGGCCATCTTCATTTCCTTGAAGTATTATTTAAATATTATAGGAGTTACCAATCGGCCTTCTGGGCGTTAGCGACAACCATCTCAAGCGCCTTTCTGTACTCATCAGTTGCCCGCTGCTCCTTGAACTGAGCGAAGCCGATCACGTTCGAGCGTTTATCTATGGCGCCTTTGGGGAGCTCCGTGAATTTCTGCACGTTTGACTCCTCAGTTTTTTTCATCTCGGCTTCATCCCCTAGTGGTGACGGTAAAAAATAGGACGGCATTCTACAGGCGTGTATGGTTAAGTTAAACCTCCGATTGGGATTAGCATAGCCTTATTTCCATGGACGACAAGCGGCAGCAGCGCCTGTGATTATGTAAAAAAAGCTTGAATTTTTTGCAAATCGCGAGCTAAACGTCCCCTCTGGCAACCCCGCCAACGTCAGGGCCGGCAGGCCATTGGTCAGATGCGCTTCAACAGTAACCGTCGGGGGCTTCCCCCCCCCCCCCGTCTTGGGCACGACTATGGACGATGGCCAGATATGGTGCTTTATTTGACGGGTGAGGTGGGTGGGGAAGGGATACAAGGTGTGAGCGGGTATCAGATCTACAGACAGGCGTAACTCCTCATCCGAAGCACCACTCACCCCCTAACAAGCCGCGTATCCAAACCAAAGCGCTCTTGATGAACCACCCGATACTTACCCTTGGCCAGCTCACAACTGATCAGCAAACTCCAGGAGTGGCGCGTCACAGAAGACGGTATCAGTACAAATGTATGGCTGGCCAAAAGGGTGTCTGTAAACTTCTGCTGGTTCGTTGACGCAGATGCACTGGTCAGCCAGACAGGATTGGGAACCTCTTCGGGCTGCACCGCTTTGATAAGGCTCTGATCAAGCACTTCGAAATAGGTGAGCACATGCGGAACGGTATCCAGTGCGTCAAAGCCTGCGTGTACCGCCACCTCTAGGATGGCCGTCGACGGCTGATGATCAACGAAGGGCTGGATGTCTCCAGCGCCTGCTATCGCGTCGGCTATGAAAGCCCGTCGCAATTCAGTCGGGAGTACAGCCGCCACTCTGGCTGCCCGCCTTCAAAAGACGTGAGCCGGGTACGCCAGATCGTCTGATGCAAACTGCCTGACATTACTGTTTGGGGGCAGTCAGCCGCGCATATTGATCTTGGCTGATCCATCCTGTGAACGAGCGGTTGTCAGCGTTGATGAACTCGACCTGGGCGGCGCCATCCTTGAAGGCCAGTACCCCGACAACATCACCTTTGACGATGTAGGGGCCGCGAGTGGCTTTGGCATTTGCAGTTTTCTGCAGCCACGCCTTGGCAACTTTGACCTTCACCAGGCTTATCCACTGCGTGCTGGCCGTTCGGGTCAGGTCCAGGCCGGTTGCGATTTCCGGTATCAACACGTTCAGGCAGCCTGAGTTATTCTGGCCTTCCTTGATGGTCAGCGTGACGCCGTCAGCCGAGGGCTTTAGCGTTCCCGGATAGGCTCCGTCGGACCAGGAAGACACCGCGACATCTTTCCCGGCCTCGATAGTGCCTTTTAAATAGAACGCGCACCTGAAGGGCGGGTTTTCGCCGCGTTCTTCCTCATAGTAGCCCTCGACTTGATGCTCGGGCGTTACCGCCAACATCAATTGCTCGTACTTGCCGGAACGCAGGGTCGTGCTGTCCGCGAAGGCAGATGTGCCGATCAGTAACGAGAGGGTTCCCGCGACGAGCCAGCGGGAAATAGAAGGGTTGTGCGTCATTTTTCAGTCCGTTGTCAGTAAAGTGACCCATTGCGCTCAACCGGCTTTACGCGATGTATCAAAATCAAGCGTTGCGCATTATCACGGTGTTGGTGAAAGCAATCATGTCATTGAACAGCGGATCAAGGAACGGCGTTGATTGATGTAATGGCTGCGGGCACTTATTCAGTGCCCGCAGCGGCTTGCTTAACAGTCTTCTTCAAGTCGCAACAGATCATCCAGTGGCTGACGCCGTCTGATTAATCGTTCCTGCCCGTCATCAACCAACACTTCTGCCGCGTGGGTGCGGCTGTTGTAGTTGGAGGACATGGACGCGCCATAAGCCCCTGCATCATGAAAAACCAGGTAGTCACCCACCTGCGCGGCGGGCAGCAGACGAGACTCGACGATGCCGCCTTCGGCCTGTGTGAACACATCTCCAGACTCGCACAGTGGCCCGGCTACAACTGTTTCCTGCATCGGCAGCGGTTCGTCGCGCGAGGTGATCAGGGACATCTCGTGATAGCTACCATACAGCGAAGGACGCATCAGGTCGTTGAACCCTGCATCGACCAGCGTGAAGTGCTTGCCGCCCATGTGCTTGGTAGCACGGACCTCGGACACCAGCACACCGGCCTGCGCGACCAGAAAACGGCCGGGCTCGATTTCCAGACGTATGGGGTGCCCGAGATGGGCTTCGATGCGTTTTCTGGCGTGGTCCCACTGAGCGAAATAGTGGCTGGTATTGATCGGCAGCTCGCCTGCGCGATAGGGCACCGATAAACCGCCACCTGCCGAGATGGCTTCAATATCGTGGTCCATTTCAACAACCAGTTCTGCCATGGTGCTGCAGACCTGCTGGAGGTGTTGGTAATCGACCCCCGAGCCGATGTGCATATGCAGGCCGACCAGATGCAGCCGGTAATGGCGGACGAGCGTCAGCGCATCCTGCAGGTGCGTATGCCAGATGCCGTGCTTGCTGTTTTCGCCGCCGGTGTTGGTCTTGCGGCTGTGGCCGTGGCCAAAGCCCGGGTTGATTCGCAGCCATACACGGTGGCCGGGGGAAAGCGCGCCCAGTTGATGCAGCATGTCGATCGAACCGACATTCACCTCGACCTGCGCCTCGACCACGCGCTGCAAGGTGGCTCGATCAAACACATCGGCCGTGAACACCATACCGGCCGTGCCCTGAGCATTTTGGGCGCTGAAGCCTGCGTGCAGGGCGCGCTCCAGTTCCCCCAGTGAGACGGCATCCACCGCCGCGCCAGCGTCGCGCAACAGGCGCAGGATATGAAGGTTGGAACAGGCTTTTTGCGCAAAGCGCACTGTGTCGAATGCAGCCAGTTGCTGAACACGCTTTTTAATCAATTGGCCGTCGTACACCCATAGCGGAGTGCCATATTGATCGGCCAGTCTGGACAGCTGGCTGTCAGCGAGGGTTTTCATATCAACATGCCTCGGGTAAACGACGTGCCTGAAGCACGGGCAGAACGGAAATGACCAGCACCGGAATCACGACCAGGCCGATGCCTGCCAGGGTCGTTGCGCCCAGTGGTTCATAGAGAAGGGCGACCGCGAATATGACGCCGAAGATCGGTTCGAGCGCCAAAAACATGCCGCCTGCGTTTGCGGGAATAGAGCGCATGCCCATGTTCCAGAGCCAGCCCGCGCCCAGGCTGCAACCAACGCCCAGATACAGCAATGCGGACGCGCCCTGAGTCGAGAGGTTGACCTGCCAGTCGTTGGTCAGGAACAAGGCAAACGGGATGAGCATGATGGTGCCCAGCACCGTTGTCAGCGCGGTGAAGGCGTTGACCGACAGGCTCTGCATCCAGATTTTCGACCAGCGTACCCAGATGGCGACTACCACCGTCGAAAGCAGAACCAGCAAGCAGCCAAGAAAGTTGGCGCCGCTGGGCCATCCCATCACCAACAGCACGCCGGCCAGTGCGACCGTGCCGAGCAGCAGATGAAGCGCAGTCATCTGTTCGCGCCAGATCAGCCAGCCGACCAGCATCACCATCAACGGCTCAAAGCCGATCATCAACGTTGCACTGGTTGCACTGGTGTATTGCAGCCCCATGAATTGCAGCAGGAACGTGGCCGGGATCATCAGAAAAGACAGCAACAACAGTGCGCCCCATCGTGATGAGGGAACGCTGCGCACCGACCTGCAGAAAACCGGCAGCCAGAACAGACCCGCCATGGCGAAGCGGGCCAGCACAATCAGCGGCGCGTCAGCGACACCGAAGGCTATTTTCCCCGCGACGAACGATGTTCCCCACAGAAATGCAGCCGCCAGCACATACAGATAAGGGATCATCAGGCGACCCCCACTCGATGGGGGAAGTGCCCCAGTTCAAGCATCGATTGAGCATGCGGGCTGGGGTAATGCTCGTGGCCGACGATGGCGTTGATGATTGTTGCCGCGCGCCACGAATTCAGCGACAGGTTTGGCTCGCTGACGCCGTGGCTGTGCCTGGCCGCATTGAGCAGGAATATTTTCCCGGGCCCGCGATAACCGAGCGAGAAGTCCAGACGAACAACGGGCTCATCATGGGCGAACTCGATGTCGTCCAGCAGGTTCTCCAGCACGGCGGGTATTGCGTCCTGCTTGTAGCCGGTGGCCAGTACAATCCGCTCGGCGTTGATGACGTCTGTGCCGCCGGTATCCAGCTCCCTGATATCGAGCAGGTACCCGTCTGCGGTGGGCCTGATGTCTTCGACCCGGCGCGAATGCATCAGCCGGCACGGAGCACCGTCCTCGACAAAACGCAGGTGATACAGCCGCTGATAGAGCGCTTCCAGCGTTTCCGGGGATATCCCGTCGCTGGTCAGCGTGTGTTGCGCAAGCAACTGATGTTTTTTCGACCGTTCCAGGCCCCAGAAATACTCCACATAGGCCGGCGTGTAGAGTTCATTGGCAAAGTGCGATTCATCGAGCGGCGCCAGGTGCGTGCGCGAGCTTACCCAGACAATCTCGCAGGGCGGAACGCTTTGCCCTAACAGGTCCAGGACGATTTCCGCGCCGCTTTGGCCGCCACCGATCACGGCGACCCGACGCCCTGCCAGCGCCTGCCGTTTGAACAGGTAGTCGCTGCTGTGAAACACCTGCTCCCCCAAAAGAGGCATTGCCATGACCGGAACAGACGGACGTGGTCCGGTGCCGACAATCAGGTTGCGGGCGATGTAAGCACCGGTGTCGGTGAACACCTCGAACCCACAGGCATGAGGTTTTACCGTTCTGACCTCCTGCCCCCACTGCACGGCAGGCAGGGACCTTGCGGCCCATTGCAGGTATTGGTTGAATTCCCGGCGGGTGGTTCTTTGAAAGCCGGCGTTCACGTACTGATAAAGGCGCTTGTGCTGGTGAAGAAAGGCCAGAAAGGAGAAGGCGCTGGTGGGGTCGGCGAAACTGACCAGGTCCTTGAGAAAACTGTTCTGAACCGTTGTGTTGTCCAGCAGCATTCCGGCATGCCAGCAGAACTGACTCTGCTTCTCCAGAAACAGATGCCTGACATCCTTGAGAGGATGAAGGAGCGCCGCAACGCTCAGGTTGAACGGACCCGCACCTACTCCCACCGCATCAAATATTTGAGCGTCCATCGGTCTTCCCTACCTTGATTATCGCGTGTGCATCAAAGGTGCCACTGCGCTAAGGGCGGGATGATGGGCAAAGACGGGCCACTCATAAAATATCAATATTCAGCAAGTCCATTCATTTATGATATGGCTCTGTCGAAGGCAATGAGTGCGGTCCATGTCAGTAACGTTGCGCCACATAGAAGTGTTCCGAGCCGTCATGACGTCAGGCAGCGTGACGGAAGCCGCCAACATGCTGAACACCTCTCAGCCGACGGTAAGCCGCGAGCTGGCGCGCTTCGAATTGCTCACTCAGCTCAAGTTGTTCGATCGCGTGCGCGGGCGACTAAGGCCTACGGCGCAGGCGTTGTCACTGTTCGAGGAGGTGCAGCGGGCCTACTTCGGGTTGGGGCGTATTCTGAGCACGGCGGCGTCACTGCGAGAGTTCGAGCACGGCCAGTTATCCATCGCCTGCCTGCCGGTGTTTTCACAGTCGTTGTTGCCGAAAGCGTGCCAACGCTTTTTTGCCCAGTTCCCCAAAGCCAGCATGAGCATCACGCCGCAGGAATCACCGTTGCTGGAAGAGTGGCTGTCGGCGCAGCGCTACGACCTGGGGCTGACCGAAGTGGCGAGCGCGCCTCCGGGCACAGAGCTGGTGCCGTTGATGGTTGTGGACGAGGTGTGTGTATTGCCCGTCGGCCATCCGCTTCTGGCAAAACAGGTGCTGGCACCCGAGGACTTTGCCTCTAAACCCTTCATCAGCCTGTCCAGCCTGGACAGCTACCGGCAGCAGATAGACGAGATTTTCCGCCTGGCCCAGGTAGAGCGGCAGATGGTGCTGGACACCCACAGTGCCGCCTCGGTCTGCGCCATGGTACGCGAGCGAATCGGGCTGGCCATCGTCAACCCGCTCACTGCGCTGGACTTTGTCGGGCAGGGTCTGGAGATCCGGCCGTTTACGGCGTCGATACCGTTCACGGTCAGCCTTGTCAAACCGCTGCACCGACCTGCGTCCAGGCTGGTCGGGCTGTTTGAAGAAGCATTGCGTGAACAAGCCTCGATCGTCGAGGCGCGATTGGCGGCGATCAATGTGCCAATCGCTGCCGGGCCTTGAAGGGGGGGCGCTTATGCAAAAGCAGGAAAGGCTGTTTCCTGCATGAGCTGCCGAATCACTTGATGCCGCAATAACTGAAGAAACCCTATGGGCGGGATACAAATTCCAGCACTCGCTGCAGCATGGCGTCACAGGCTTCAAGCTGTTCGATGCGGATGAACTCGTCCGGCATGGGCCGAAGGGTCGGATTGTAGGCTGCGATGATAGCAAATAAAATCTTGCGTTAACGAATAACGTTAAGCTTTAATCATGATTGTGAGTTTTAAGTGCGTGAACACGAGATATCTCTTTTTACAAGGCAAGACGCGGCTGTGGCCATCGATTAAATCTGTTGCCGAGCGCAAGCTCGCAATGCTTGATGCTGCTACCTCGATTTTGGATCTGCGCTCTCCTCCCGGCAATCGACTAGAGGCGCTTGATGGAAGTCGTTCTGGCCAATACAGCGTACGTATAAACGCTCAATTCAGGATTTGCTTCGTTTGGAGCATCAACGGTCCCGAGGACGTAGAAATTGTCGATTATCACTGAGGTGCTCCAATGAACAAAAACGGAATGCGCCCCGTCCATCCAGGCGAGGTTCTGAAAGAGGAATATCTTGAGCCGATGGGGCTGACCGCCGCAGCGTTGGCCAGGGCCCTTAAGGTTTCTACGCCGACGGTGAACGACATCGTGCTCCAGCGCAGAGGTGTGAGCGCTGATGTAGCGCTGCGTCTGGCTGTATGCCTGGAGACGAGTCCTGAGTTCTGGCTTAACCTGCAGCTTGCCTACGATCTGCGCAAGGCAGAGACAGAGAAGGGCGCGCAGATTCGTGAGCAGGTCAAATGTCTGGCCCACTGCGCCTGATAACTGTCACCCGTCAGCGCGGTCAATGAGCCCTTATTCAGCCTTTTCAGACTCAGCCTTCTCAGCCCCGCCGACCTTGCCTTCCAGCTCGGCCATCTTGGCCTCCAGCGCCTCAAGGCGGGCACGGGTGCGGGCGAGGACGGCCATCTGGCTGTCGAATTCTTCGCGACTGACCAGGTCCAGCTTACTGAAACCGCTTTGCAGCAGGGCTTTGAACTGGGTTTCGAATTCGCTGCGAGGTACCGGCGTTTCGCCGTTGAACAGGCGCGAGGCGTGGCCGCTGAGGGCATCGAGGAAAGCTTTGGGCGCGAGCATGATGATTTTCCTGAATCAGATGGGCAGCAGTGTAACACGCAGCGTCTATAGTCAATTCCGAGGGCGCAAGGTGCACGCTTATGGCGCGCTGGGGCGGGCACATAAGCACCATTGTTGTGCATTACCCCCATTGCAATACATGCCTGATGAAGCGAAACGCATCCAAGGGCCTGTATTCAATGAATATTCACGAGATGGCAAGCTTTCTGCTTAGTGGCTAATGACCCATGCACTGATGCAGTCGCTGTGACGAATGCAGTGCGGCAGGCGGAGCGGGGAAGTGTTTCGTCAGAAGCGGTTTTCTGGAGTTGGTCTGGCCTGATCAGGCGGCCGACACGTTACAAAGCCAGACACTGCGCTTAGACTTGAGTCGGGTTTGTTTTCCTGGGGCAAGTCCACCAATTCGGGAGAAAG
Source organism: Pseudomonas sp. CFBP2511 (assembly GCF_030209255.1). Lineage (NCBI taxonomy): Bacteria > Pseudomonadati > Pseudomonadota > Gammaproteobacteria > Pseudomonadales > Pseudomonadaceae > Pseudomonas > Pseudomonas sp. CFBP2511. The sequence continues at coordinate 77,667 of NZ_JARVSI010000012.1, forward strand.
TTTTCATGAAGCTAGTCACTGCCATCATCAAGCCGTTCAAATTGGATGACGTGCGCGAGTCGTTGTCTGAAATCGGCGTGCAGGGCATCACTGTTACTGAAGTCAAAGGCTTCGGGCGTCAGAAGGGTCACACCGAGCTGTATCGCGGTGCTGAGTATGTCGTCGACTTCCTTCCTAAGGTGAAGATCGATGTCGCCATCGATGACAAGGATCTGGATCGTGTCATCGAAGCCATAACCAAGGCTGCCAACACTGGCAAGATCGGTGACGGCAAGATTTTCGTGGTCAATCTGGAACAGGCCATTCGCATCCGTACCGGCGAGACCGATACAGACGCAATTTAAGCCGCCAAAACCCCAACGCCCCAGGAGAAAACAATATGACTCTGCGTCAATTCGCAGGGCTCGGTGCCCTGTTGTCCCTCGCAATACCTGGTCTTGCCCTGGCGGCTGACCCAGTGGCCGAGCCGGTGCTGAACTCTGGCGACACCGCATGGATGCTGACCGCGACCGCTCTGGTCCTGTTCATGACCATTCCCGGTCTCGCGCTGTTCTACGGCGGCATGGTCCGTTCAAAAAACATCCTGTCCGTGATGATGCAGTGTTTCGCTATCACCGGCCTGATCAGCATCCTGTGGGTCGTTTACGGTTACAGCATCGCGTTTGACACAACCGGTATGGAAGCTGGCGTCGTCAACTTCAATTCCTTCTTTGGCGGTATGGGTAAAGCGTTCCTGGCGGGTATCACGCCTGCAAGCCTTACCGGTCCTGCTGCATTGTTCCCTGAGGCGGTGTTCGTCACCTTTCAGATGACCTTTGCGATCATCACTCCAGCCCTGATCGTCGGTGCTTTCGCAGAACGCATGAAGTTCTCCGCGATGCTGATTTTCATGGGTATCTGGTTCACGCTGGTCTACGCGCCAATTGCCCATATGGTCTGGGGCGGCGTCGGTGGCTTGATGTGGGACTGGGGCGTTCTGGACTTCGCAGGCGGCACCGTGGTGCACATCAACGCCGGTGTAGCCGGTCTGGTGGCTTGCCTGGTACTGGGCAAGCGCAAAGGCTTCCCGACCACCCCGATGGCTCCGCACAATCTGGGTTACACCCTGATCGGCGCAGCGATGCTCTGGGTTGGCTGGTTCGGTTTCAACGCCGGTTCCGCCGCTGCGGCCAACGGCACTGCCGGTATGGCGATGCTGGTGACGCAAATCGCTACCGCTGCCGCCGCGCTGGGCTGGATGTTCGCCGAGTGGCTGACGCACGGTAAGCCAAGTGCGCTGGGCATCGCTTCGGGTGTGGTTGCCGGTCTGGTTGCCATCACCCCGGCGGCCGGTACAGTTGGCCCGATGGGCGCGCTGATCATCGGTCTGGCGGCAGGCGTGATCTGCTTCTTCTGCGCCACCAGCCTCAAGCGCAAGCTTGGCTACGATGACTCCCTGGATGCGTTCGGCGTTCACGGTATCGGCGGTATCGTCGGCGCGATCCTGACCGGTGTGTTCGCAGCACCTGCACTGGGTGGCTTCGGCACGGTGACTGACATCGGTGCTCAAGTCTGGATTCAGTTCAAGGGCGTCGCGTTCACCGTCGTCTACACCGCGATCGTGACCTTCATCATCCTCAAGGTACTGGATGCAGTGATGGGTCTGCGGGTTACCGATGAGGAAGAGTCTGTCGGTCTGGACCTTGCGCAACACAACGAGCGTGGCTACAACTTGTAAGCAGCCGCCGATGCAAAAAAGAATGCCCGGTCTCCGGGCATTTTTTTTGTCTGACATTTGCGGATCAACCGCGCTTTTTTGGTGTCATTGATCTTGCCCGTGTCAATGATTTCGGCAGCGTGACGCAGCGCAGGTAACGATGTAGCAGCAGTCTTCGTCAACTTGCAGGGAAGCCGGTTTATTGCGCGCTTTGCTTTTTCCTCAGTCGAGTTAGAATGCGCGCCGAAGGTGCGGAGAACGGTATGTGGCATCAATCCAGGATTGCCTTGCGCGCCAGGTCTCGCGGGTTTCATCTGGTGACTGACGAGATCGTCGCAGGCTTGCCTCAGTTGCGCGATTGTCGTGTCGGCCTGCTTCACGTATGGCTGCAACATACCTCGGCTTCGTTGACCGTCAACGAAAATGCCGATCCGGCAGTTCGTCGTGACTTCGAGCGTTTTTTCAACCGTCTGGTGCCTCAGGGCGTGGACGGCTACGAACATGACGACGAAGGCCCTGATGATTTGCCCGCGCATTTCAAGGCCAGTTTGCTGGGCTGCCAGTTGTTTTTGCCGGTGACGGCAGGCCGACTGGCGCTGGGCACCTGGCAAGGTATTTATCTGGGCGAACATCGAGACGCGGGTGGGTCTCGTAACGTCCTGGCCACCCTTCAGGGTGAGTACGCATAACCGCTGGAGACAGCGGTTGTTGAATTTTTCCGGTTGCCTTAGCAATTCTGGGCGGCTGGGCTATAACTAATCAGCTTTCGCAAGTCATGAGGTAGAACATGAGCGACGACGACGATACTAACGACGATCTGGTAGACGACCTGGAAGGCGAAGAGGACGGTGAGGAGCTTGCAGCTGCTTCCCCGGAAGACGACTCGGCCGAACCAGACGATTCCGACGTCCCGGCAGCGCCCGCAAAAGGCAAGGCCAAGGCTGCGGTCTCGGTTGACGAGCTGCCTAGCGTAGAAGCCAAGAACAAAGAGCGTGATGCTCTGGCGCGTGCGATGGAAGAATTCCTGGCGCGTGGCGGCAAGGTGCAGGAAGTGGAGGCCAATGTGGTCGCCGATCCGCCCAAAAAGCCTGACAACAAATACGGCAGCCGCCCGATTTAAGGTGGCAGACGCTGTATGAGAAAAAGCCCGCCGTCGCTGCGGGCTTTTTCTATTGTGGGCGTCTCAGGCTGTTTTCAGGCCCAGCGCGCCAGTAATTCCGGCAATTGCGACAGGTTGTGAATCTCGGCATCCGGCAAGCGATCTGCGTCCCAGGCCTTGCCCTGCGGGTTGTACCAAATGGCGCGCATGCCCGCCTGTTGTGCGCCGGCAATGTCGTCGCTGGGGTGGTCGCCGACGTGCACGGCCGCGCTGGCATCGACTTTTGCACGGCGCAGCGCTTCGAGAAACGGGGCCGGGTCGGGCTTGCCGATGCCCAGGTCCTCGGCACACAGGGCAAAGGCAAAGTAGTCGGCCAGCCCCAGGCGACGCACGTCAGCATTGCCGTTGGTGATAACGCCGAGCGTGAAGGTCTTGGCGAGAATTTCCAGAGTGGGCTGCACCTCCGGGAAAATCTGCACTTGATGGCGGCCATGCAGAAAGACTTCAAAGCTCTCGTCGGCCAGCTGCTGAGCTTCGTCGGAGTCGTAGCCAGCATCTTCAAGGGCGTGAAACAGCACGCGGCGTCGCAGTGCACTGATCCGGTGCTTTAACGAAGGGTCTTCGTCCAGCAGGCGTGAGCGGATTTCCCACAGATGCTCCACGGGGACCGGCCCGAGCTTTGGCGCCTGCTCGGCCAGCCAGTCACGCAGCGCGGCTTCTGCGCCGACAATGGCAGGCGCGGTGTCCCAGAGCGTGTCGTCGAGATCGAACGTCACCAGCTTAATCATCTGCAGCTCCTTTACGCTTGGCTCGGGGGTGGGCACTGTCATAGACAGTGGCCAGGTGCTGGAAGTCCAGGTGCGTGTATATCTGCGTGGTCTTGATGTCCGCGTGACCGAGCAGTTCCTGCACCGCGCGCAAGTCCTGTGACGACTCCAGCAGATGGCTGGCAAAGGAGTGACGCAGCATGTGCGGGTGCAGGTTCTGCCCCAGTTCGCGCTCACCGGCGGTCTTGATCCGCAGTTGAACGGCGCGCGGGCCGAGGCGTTTGCCTTGCTGGCTGACGAACACGGCGTCGTCCTGCGGGTTGGTCAGGGCGCGAAGCGGCAGCCAGGTTTCCAGTGCCTGGCGTGCCTTGCTGCCGACTGGCAATACGCGGGTCTTGCTGCCTTTGCCCAGCACCTGCACCAGCCCTTCGCGCAGGTCCAGTTGGTCGAGGTTCAAGCCGGTCAGTTCGGACAGTCGCAACCCTGATGAGTAAAGCAGCTCCATGATGGCCTGATCGCGATGAGCCAGAAAATCATCTTCAACGCCACCGTCCAGCAATTGCGCCGTGCGGTCGGTATCCAGCGTCTTGGGCAGGCGTCGTTCGCCTTTGGGCGGCGACAGGCCGTTGGCAGGGTCGTGCTGGCAGAGGCCTTCACGGTTCAGATACTTGTAGAAGCCGCGCACTGCCGACAGCATTCTCGCCAGGCTGCGCGAGGACTGGCCTTGCTGATGCTGGCGGGCGGTGAAGCTGCGCAGGTGCTGGATATCCAGATCATTCCAGCTCGACAGCCTGGCTTTCTGGCAATACGCCAGAACCTTGCTCAGGTCGCGTCGGTAGGCTTCAAGTGTGTGCGGCGACACCTGGCGCTCACTGCGCAGGTGCATGCAGTAGGCGTCCAGATGCTGTTCCACGGCTAGCGGACCGAACGCAGCGAATGGGCGAAGCGGGGCAGCAGACGGCTCAGTACGTCAGCGATATAACTGAGGAACAGCGTGCCGACCGAGCTTTTGTAATGCTGTGGGTCACGGCTGCCGATGGCCAGCACGCCATGCAGGCCCAGATGGTTAAGGCTGGCAATGGCGGTCGAACCGACTTCCTTGCCTTGCTCGGCACCGAACAGAAATGCCAGCTCATGCTCACGCAGCGCGCCGCAGATGATCTTCTCGCCAATCAGACCGCCGATGGCTTTCTGTGCCTCGGCACTGCTGACCCAGCGGCCCACTGGCATCGGGCTGTCGCTGAATAGAATCAGGCTGACGAAAGGCACCTGAAAATCCTGGCGCATGCTGTCTTCCACGGCGATCACCAGCTCGTCCAGGCTGGTGGCGTCCATCAGCGCCAGGTTCAGGCGACGGGTTTTCTCGAACAGACGGTCGTTGTCGCGTGCCACGTCCATCAGTTGTGAGAGGCGATGGCGCATTTCGATGTTGCGCTCGCGCAGCAGCTTGAGCTGACGCTCGACCAGCGAGACGGTGTCGCCACGCTGGTGAGGAATGCGCATCGACACCAGCAGCTCGTCATGCTCGGCGAAGAATTGAGGATGCTCAAGCAGGAAAGCGATGACCGCTTCTGCTTCAAGGTCTGGCGCTGCGCTATCGACAGGCGATTCGCTGGGGGTGCCGGTTGAAGCGGGAGGCTGATCGGTCATCGTGGTTACTCGCTTAAAGACGAACTTGGCCTTCGTAGACCCTTGTAGCAGGGCCGGTCATCATGACAGGGTGTCCCGGGCCTGCCCACTCGATGGACAGGCGACCTCCGGGCAGGTCGATCAGCAATGGCGAATCCATCCAGCCCTGGCTGATGGCGGCCACTGCCGCTGCGCACGCCCCGGTGCCGCAGGCCTGGGTTTCCCCGGCGCCGCGTTCCCAGACGCGCAACTGCGCACGCTGGCGGTCCACAACGTGCAGGAAGCCGACGTTGACCCGTGCCGGAAAGCGCGGGTGATGTTCGATCTTCGGGCCTAGTGTGTGCACAGGCGCATTGTTGATGTCATCGACGCGCAGCACGGCGTGAGGATTGCCCATCGACACGGCCGCCAGCTCGACTGTCTGCCCGTCTACGTCGAGCGAGTAGCTTTTGGCTTGCTCCGCGGCCTGAAACGGGATCTCTTCCGGCACGAGGCGCGGCGGTCCCATATCGACGCTGATCTGCCCGTCGCTGCGGATCTCCAGCTCGATAATGCCGCCTTTGGTCTCGACGCGTATCTGTTTCTTGGCGGTCAGACGCTTGTCGAGTACGAAGCGGGCAAAGCAGCGTGCGCCGTTGCCACACTGTTCGACTTCGGAGCCGTCCGAGTTGAAGATCCGGTAGCGAAAGTCCACGTCCGGGTTGTTCGGTGCCTCGACCAGCAACAGCTGATCGAAACCGATGCCGGTGTGGCGGTCGCCCCATTGTTTGGCGTGCTTGGGCAAAATGTGCGCGTGCTGACTCACCAGGTCCAGGACCATGAAGTCGTTACCCAGCCCGTGCATCTTGGTAAAACGCAGCAGCATGGGGTTACTCCGGCAGCAGGCTTTCGCCAGCGAACAGCTCGGCCACGGTTTCGCGACGACGCACTTCAAACGCCTGGGTACCGTCGACCAGTACCTCAGCGGCACGGCCACGGGTGTTGTAGTTAGAGCTCATGACAAAACCGTAAGCGCCGGCCGAATGCACCGCCAGCAGATCGCCTTCAGCCAGTGCAAGCTCGCGGCCCTTGGCAAGGAAATCGCCGGTTTCGCAGATCGGCCCGACGATGTCGTACGCACGCGGTTCGCTGTCACGCGGGCGCACCGCCGTGACGTCCATCCAGGCCTGATACAGGGCAGGGCGGATCAGGTCGTTCATCGCCGCATCGACGATGGCGAAATCCTTGTGCTCGGTATGCTTGAGGTACTCGACCTGGGTCAGTAGCACGCCCGCGTTGGCCACGATAAAGCGCCCCGGCTCGAACAGCAGGCCCAGATCACGCCCGGCAAGGCGTTCGCGTACCGCTTTGATGTAATCGCCCGCCAACGGGGGCTCTTCATCGCGATAACGCACACCCAGGCCGCCACCCAGATCGATGTGGTGCAGGTGAATGCCGCAATCGCCCAGGCGATCGACCAGATCCAGCAGGCGATCCAGCGCATCGATGAACGGCTCGAGCGTGGTTAGCTGTGAGCCGATGTGGCAATCGACGCCGATCACTTCCAGGTTTGGCAACTGCGAGGCGCGAATGTAAACGTCTTCGGCAGCCGCGATGGCGATGCCGAACTTGTTTTCTTTCAGGCCGGTGGAGATGTAGGGGTGAGTGCCTGCGTCCACGTCCGGGTTGACGCGCAGCGAGATCGGCGCGCGAACGTTGAGTTCGGCGGCGACTTCCTGCAGGCGCTCAAGCTCGTCGGTGGATTCGACGTTGAAGCAGTGCACGCCGACTTCAAGGGCGCGACGCATGTCTTCACGGGTCTTGCCGACGCCGGAGAACACGATTCTTTCGGCTTTGCCGCCAGCGGCCAGCACGCGTTCCAGTTCGCCACGCGACACAATGTCAAAACCGGCGCCAAGACGCGCCAGGACATTGAGCACACCCAGGTTGGAGTTGGCTTTCACGGCGAAGCAGACCATGTGCGGCATGCCGCTCAGCGCATCGGCGAAGGCACGGTACTGCGCTTCGATATGAGCGCGCGAATAGACATAGGTCGGCGTGCCGAAACGCTCGGCAATGGCAGACAATGCTACCCCTTCCGCGAACAGCTCACCGTCGCGGTAGTTGAAGGCGTCCATGGGATTCCCTTAAAGGTGCTTGTGCGATTGCGATTTGGCTTGTTCTTCCGGGGTTTTGCTGTCATCCGGCAGATACAGCGGGCCTTTTTGACCACAAGCTGTAACAAGACAAGCGACCGCGACAAGCGCAGCAAGCGAAGAGATCAGGCGCTTCATGGCGAAATCCTTTGTAAAAGCATTAATTGCGCCCGAGTATACCGACCACCCGCCAGCTTGCCTATGCGAGGGGCTTCCCGTCTGGCGGGCCTCGGACATTAAACCGTTCTCGTAACACCAACTGGCGGGTAAGCTTTGCATTTGCCTGGCAGCGTCCGTATCTTGCCCCTCTGCGCTATCAGCAGACACTTATCGAGGTTCCCGTAATGAGTTTGACCGAAGCGCGATTCCACGACCTGGTCGATGCGACTCAGCAGAATATCGAAGACGTTTTCGACGAGAGTGGTCTGGATGTGGATCTGGAAAACTCGGCCGGTGTACTAACCGTCAAGTTCGAAGGTGGCTCGCAGCTTATTTTCAGCCGTCAGGAGCCGCTGCGTCAGCTCTGGCTGGCAGCCAAATCGGGTGGTTTTCACTTCGATTACGATGAAGAAGAAAGCCGTTGGGCGTGTGACACCAGTGACGAGCTGCTCAGCGAGATGCTTGCGCGCATGACGTTTGAGCAAGCTGGTGCCGACCTGGACTTTTCCGAGATCTGATTGTGAGCCAGACACCTGCACGACCGCCCAAGCCGCTTTTCAGCAACGTCAGCCCTGCCGTGGCGTCACCTTGCGTCAGTCTGTGTCGGCTTGACGAGCAGAAAGTCTGCCTGGGGTGCTTTCGCCACGTCGAAGACATACGCGAATGGCGCTCTGCCGACGACGACCGGCGTCGGCAGATCCGCCTCAATGCAGACCAGCTTCGGGCCGCTGCCGAGGTTGGGCAAGCCGCTGGCTAGCGCCGGGTCGGGTTGTGTATTTGTTGCGCTGTGTTAGTGTCAGACCCTGCTTCTCCAGATCGAGAAGCCCGTAAAACCCCGCCTGCCCCGGCGGGGTTTTGTTTTATTCATGGAGAATAAAGGAGTCTGCCCAGACCATGACCACAGCACCTTCGATCATCCTCACCCGGCTCGACGTACAGCGTCTTGAGAGTTTCATCGACAGCCAGGACGAAAACACACCGGGCCTGCAGGCGTTGCAGGCCGAACTGGACCGTGCCGAACAAGTGGTTGGCCACGATGAGGTGCCTGCGGGCGTTGTGACCATGAACTCGCGTGTGCATTGCCGTGAGGAAGTCAGTGGCAAGGACTACCACCTCAAGCTGGTCTATCCGCAGGATGCCGGCGCAGAGGGCACCGTATCGGTCCTGGCCCCAATGGGTTCGGCCCTGCTCGGCCTGCAGGTCGGCCAGCACATCGACTGGCCCGCACCGGGCGGCAAGACCCTCAAACTGACCTTGCTGGCCGTCGAATATCAGCCGGAAGCGGCGGGCGAGTACGAGTAATCGAAAAGCGTCGCCTGCGGAGAACGCCTATCGTGCCAACGCCGCACATTCAAGACCGGACGCGGAGCGTCCAGAGCGGCATGCGACGCAGAGCGTCGCACGATAGTTGAGGTTATCGTTCCGCACGCTCCAGCGTCGGAATGCGTTGCGTGACGCTCCTGCGTCACAAATCTCTGCCGCGCCGCACATTCAAGACCGGACGCGGAGCGTCCAGAACGGCATGCGACGCGGAGCGTCGCACGATAGTGAGGTTATCGTTCCGTACGCTCCAGCGTCGGAATGCGTTGCGTGACGCTCCTGCGTCACAAATCTCTGCCGCGCCGCACATTCAAGACCGGACGCGGAGTGTCCAGAACGGCATGCGACGCGGAGCGTCGTACGATAGTTGAGATTATCGTTGCGCACGCTCCAGCGTCACGCCTGCTCCATCGCCTCGTTCAACAGTGTCTCCAGCTCGGCCTTGTGGCGCAGGAAGAGGATGCTTTGCCCGTGCTTGCCATCCAGCAGGCCGGAGAGGTCCAGGTCGGTGATGTAACAGCGATAGCGTTGCGGTTCCAGGCGTTTACCGAGAATTTGCCGGGCAACGGCTGCATACAATTGATCGCCGTATTCCAGCTCGGAAAACTCGCTGTTGTCGCAATACAGGGTGGCGTTGAGCTGCCCTGGCGAGGTTTCTTCGATGATTGCCTGCACGTCATAGAAAGACCGGTCCGTCGCGGTCGGTGCCAATCGATGTTCGACACGCCGTGCGTGCCCCGGGCCGGAAGGCAGGATCTGATAGTAAAGAGCTTCCAGCGAAACCGGCTCGGACGGGTCATCCAGCGGCAACGATGCGCCACGACGATAGACCAGCGAGTGAAAAAAGCGCTGCAGGGGCGTCAACAGGCTCTGCTCATCGTGATAAGGCACACGCTGGTGCCAGAGCGAGTTGTGCTCGTCCAGCACATACAGATCCGCATCCGGCTCGTTGACCCGGTAAAACACCTGAATGCACTCCGGCTGCCCGAGCGGCAGGATCAGGGCCAGGTCATGCCCGTCGAGTGCCTGAGGGTCGAGATGCAGAGGGCTGTAACGTGGCAGTTCCTCGCCCAGGTACTTGAACAACCCTGGCAGGCTGTTGACCACCACATGGCCAACCTGGCCGGGCTTGATCTCCAGTACGTGATACTGCTGCTGCACCTGTATCAGATAACGGTGGTTGAGCTGTCTGGCGAGTAACAATTGCGCTGTGCTGATCAGCTCTTCGACACGCTGGGCGATGGCAGACGCGCGGTTATGGCAAAAGCAACGCACGCGAATCTGCGGCTGTTTGCCACTCGTCGGCAAGCTGCCGAGCAACTCGCTCATGCAGTCGAGCAGGGCGTGCGGGCCGTCGTAGCGGCTGACCAGCGTTTCGTTCCAGGTATTGAGCGTGATCTGGTCCAGCGTCAGCACCAGATTTTCCCGAACGCCTGCATAACTGAGCGAATCAGTGCGCTCGGTGGTCATCAGAATATTGAGATCGCGGTGATGCCTGAGCGGATCGACGCCGACATTGATCAGCAGCAGTATCTCGCTGGGCGCGCTGGGTTTGAGCAGCTCGTCATCGCTGACCTCGGGCAGTGGCAGCTCAATACTCTGCTGCAAGGCCCCCAGCAGGTTGAACAGCTCGAATTCACTCAGATCACTGGTGCCGGGGTGCAGCGCCACGCGGGTGGTGGTGTCGATCACATTGTTTCGGTGGCACCAGGCCAACAGCTCAAGCAATTCCCGGCTGCGCTTGATGGGCGAAAAGTTTGCCCACTCATGAATGCCCAGGTTGCCGTTGTACAGCGCCCACTGATGTTTGCCAGGCTCGCGCTTGTCAGGCGAGTGCACCAGCGTCAGCGTGTCTTCGGCAAGGTCAGGGGCGATGCCCGGGTTGATGAACTCGACCTTGCCCGCCTTGCGCTCGTACGCCGCGTACAGGCGCCGCCCCAGAATGGTCAGGTCGCGGGCATCGAGCGTGTCGGCAGTGCTTTGCGCTCTGGCGAAGCGGGTCTGGAAGCGATAACTGTAATTGAGCTCATTGACCAGCGCGCGGCGCTCGCTGGCCACCTGGCGCACTTTCCACTGGCTGCGGCTGTCGAGCAACGTCAATTGCCGCTCATCCCAGCCCCATTCCGAGGTCAGGCGCGCAAGCAGCAGGCGTTGCCAGCCGATGTTGCGTTGGCGGGTCGAGCCGGTGAGCTTTTTGTTGACCTTCAAGTACAGGCTGCGCCGCACCAGTTCGAGACGCTCGGGCTCGTTGCGCGCCTGCAGGTGCTCTTCGATACGGCGGTACACGACCACGTAAGGGTCCAGCTCATCCAGGTCTAGTTGATTGGCAAACACCGCCTGTTTGAAGCGCAGACTCAGGCACTGCACGCGGGGATGTTCGCTGGAATACACCTCGATCAACAACAGCTTGAGCACTGACTTGTAAGGCGACCCGATGCCTTTGAACAACTGCCATAGCCCTGCGCCGATAAACTCTGTGGCGGGGATGTGCGACATCGGTCCGAGGTCGAGCACTTCGCTGGCGCGAATGAACCGTTTGCTCAGCAGGGTGTAGGTGTAATCCTCATAATTCTGCTCTTCGTAGACCGGCACCATCCACCACATCGGCGTGCGCCCGGCGAGCCAGATCGCTGTGCGATAAAACTCGTCGAGCAACAGATAATGCTGGGTGGTGCCGCAATCGTCAGAGCTGAGCTGCGAGTCGCGCTCGCCGCTTTTGAAGCGTTGCGGATCGATCAGAAAAAAATGCGCCTCTGCCCCCATGGTGGCAGCCCAAGCTTCAAGGGCCTGACATTTCTTGCGCAGTTCGGCGATGGCTTCCAGGTCCAGTTCGCTGTCATGGCAGACCCAAACGTCCATATCGCTTTGATCAGCCTGCGCCAGCGTGCCGAGGCTGCCCATCAGAAACAGACCGTGAATAGGCTGCGGCGGGTTGCCGTGTCGCGCTTTGTACGAGAACGAGCGCGTCAGGCGCTGCGCCTCGGCCAGCGCGAGGGTGTCTGGCTCGTAATGCGAGACGCCGGCAGGCGTGCTGCCGGAAACGTAGCCGGGCAACAGTGGATGATTGACGTGGAAGAACAGTGGCAGCAGCGTCAATACGCTTTGCTGGCGCGTCGACATGCCTTCGAGGGCACGCGCGTATCGCCCGTCATTGAGCGACAGGAAGCGGTTACGCAGCTGGCTGAGAACCTTGCGGTCAATGCCCTCATCCAGATCGGGGCGAATTTCAGGATTACGCGTCATCGCAACTCAAGGCACCTGGCTGATGCAGGCATGGACTTACTGAGCAAAAGGGCAAAGAAAGTTTGCAGCCGAGAGAAGCGGATTCAGTCGGATTGTTATTCTGGCGCCAATGTCCTGTATCGACTGGCGTTCAGATAAGTAAAGGGCCTGCCACGCTTTTTTGTGTGCAGGCCCGGCAACCGTCAGGCAGCTTGTCTGGAGACACTGAGAATGGTCAGCAGTGACTGCGCGTGCTGAGCGGATTCAAGACCGAGGCTGGTCAGATAGCCGCCATCGACTTGAGTCGTGAGGCCTTTTTCGAAGAGTCTTTTTGCAGCTGAGACGGCAGCGGGGGCCGCTACGTGGTGGACTTTGAGGCCTTCCTGGGTGTTTCCCAGATTGAACAGTGCAAGGATTTCCAGTTCGGCAACCAACTCAGGGGTATACGACATAGGTACTCCAGACTTTTTATAGTAGTACGACCTGGCCGGCTGGCGGGTGGGCTCTGGAATCGACGTGTCCTGTCTGCGCTCGTCGGTTCTGGATGACCGTTAAAGCCGGTTTGGCGTGATAGCCCCGGAGGATTGAGCGGCGGCGGGGCATTTGCAGTGTAGTCAGCGTCTGGCGTGTTTGCAGCATATATATTGTCGGCGTGACCGGGCGGGTGATTATTTCTCGGGCGGCAGTTCAGGCAGGGCGCGCAGCGCTGCTTCGTACCATTGCGTATCGAACGCACGGTCCTGCTCGAGCAAGGCGTCGATCTCGATGGCCAGTACGTGTGCCATCATTTCAAGAATGTCTTCACGCTCATAATTAACCAGCGTGAGCATATTGAACACGGCCTTGGCCGCCGGCGGATTACCGGATTCGATCTGGTTCTCGATGGCTTCGATCAGGGTCGAGGCGGCAAATTCTTCTTCGTCATTGTCGATTGCGTCGGTCATGGTAAATCCTCAAGTAAGGCGGGCAGTCTAACCGGCGACCTGAAAACAACAAACCCCGGAGGTCCGGGGTTTGTCAGCACGCAGGCCGGAAGATCAATCCGCTGTCGGTTGACCCAGCGCAACAGATTCCTTGCTGCGCCAGTGCGGCAGGGAGTTCCAGTAGCGTTCGCCTTTGGCATCGTCGTACAGGCCTTCCCAGCGCGAGATGACCAGCACGGCCAGCGCGTTGCCGATCACATTCAGGGCCGTACGTGCCATGTCCATGATCCGGTCGACACCGGCAATGAACGCCAGGCCTTCCAGCGGAATGCCCGCGCTGCCCAGTGTCGCCAGCAGCACGACGAAGGACACGCCCGGTACGCCTGCGATGCCCTTGGAGGTGACCATCAGGGTCAGTACCAGCATCAATTGCGCACTGATCGACAGGTCAATGCCGTACAGCTGGGCAATGAATATCGCTGCAATGCTCTGATAAAGCGTCGAACCGTCGAGGTTGAACGAGTAGCCGGTGGGTACCACGAAACTGCAGATCGCTTTCGGCGCGCCGTAGGCTTCCATCTTCTGAATCACGCGCGGCAGCACGGTTTCGGAACTGGCGGTGGAGTAGGACAGAATCAGCTCGTCCTTGAAGATACGCATCAGCTTGATGACCGAAAAGCCGAATGCCCGAGCGATCAGCCCCAGCACCACGAAGGCGAAGAAGGCGATGGCCACGTAAACCAGAATCACCAGCTTGGCGAGCGGCAGCAGCGACGCGAAACCGAAGTTGGCGACCGTCACCGCAATCAGGGCGAATACGCCAATCGGTGCGTAGTTCATGATCATGTGAGTGACCTTGAACATGGTTTCCGAAACGCCCTGGAACAGCTTGACCAGCGGCTCGCGCACCTCGGCTTGCAGGCTCGAAAGCCCCAGGCCGAACAGCACCGAGAAGAAAATGATCGGCAGCATCTCGCCACGGGTCATGGCGGCGAAGATATTGGACGGGATCAGGTTGAGGATGGTCGCAACAAAGGCGTGATCGTGCTGAACCTCAGCGGTGGTCTGCTGATACTTGGAGATATCGACCGTCCCCAGGGTGCTCATGTCGATGCCAGTGCCCGGATGGAACACGTTGGCCAGCACCAGACCCACCAGGATGGCGATGGTGGTCACGACTTCAAAGTAAAGAATGGTCTTGAGGCCAATGCGCCCCAGCTTCTTCGCGTCGCCCATCCCCGCGATGCCGACAATCAGCGATGCGACCACGATAGGAATAACGATCATCTTGATCAGACGAATGAAAATGTCGCCCGCGGGCTGCAGGATATTACTGATCCACCAGGCTTTCTCGTCACCGAAATGGTTGAGCAGTGCTCCCACCGCGACGCCCAGTACCAGCCCGATAAGAATCTGCCAGGCCAGGCTCAGCTTTGCCTTCTTCATATTATTACCCTTGTTGGAAGTGGCTTGGGCAAGTCCAGACCGTTACTCCAAGCGTGCTTTTCACAGCACTCTCAGGGCACGGGCTCCCTTTGGAAATGTCCCGAGAAGGTCACCGCAGGCGAGCATCCCAGCTCTATAGCAGGCGAAAAAAGTCGCAACTATTCCCATGACGTGCGTGTACGTCTAATGCCGTAAACGACTACCTCATGCTCAATCGGCATACAAACGCGCAAATATGTGTTGATTTGTGTCAAACAAGAAGATGGCTATTCGGCGTAAAGGTGGCTAATACGTCGTCTTCGGGCTGATGAGGCGAAGCGTGGGGGAAGGACGAACATCGGTGTGCTGAATCGATTACGCTGGGGATTTAACGGATGTACGGTATCAAAACTCCCGAGGCTGCTCATCCGCAGATGAGTTATGCCCCGGGCGCTCGACATTGTTTTGGCCGGTCAGCCTTTTCCCTTGGTTCGGGTCATGTGCGGACCGCTGTTCTTTTCCAGGTACTCAATGATCATTCCAGCGACATCCTTGCTGGTGGTCACCTCAATACCTTCCAGGCCGGGTGAGGAGTTCACCTCCATCACCAACGGACCGTGATTGGAGCGCAGGATATCCACGCCCGCGACACTCAGGCCCATGACCTTGGCTGCGCGCAACGCGGTCATGCGCTCTTCGGGGGTGATCTTGATCAGGCTGGCGCTGCCGCCACGGTGCAGGTTGGAGCGGAACTCACCCGGTTTGGCCTGACGTTTCATCGAGGCGATTACCTTGTCCCCGACCACGAAACAGCGAATGTCTGCGCCGCCGGCTTCCTTGATGTACTCCTGAACCATGATGTCCTGCTTGAGGCCCATGAAGGCTTCGATCACCGACTCAGCGGCCGTGGCGGTTTCGCACAGCACCACGCCGATCCCCTGAGTGCCTTCCAGCACCTTGATGACCAGCGGCGCGCCGTTGACCATCTGGATCAGGTCGGGAATGTCGTCCGGCGAATGCGCAAACCCGGTGACCGGCAGGCCGATCCCCCGGCGTGACAGCAATTGCAGCGAGCGCAGCTTGTCCCGCGAGCGGGCAATGGCGACGGATTCGTTGAGCGGGAACACGCCCATCATTTCAAACTGGCGCAACACCGCACAGCCATAGAACGTCACCGAGGCGCCAATGCGTGGAATGACCGCATCGAAGCCCTCCAGCGGTTTGCCGCGATAGTGGATCTGCGGCTTATGACTGGCGATGTTCATATAGGCGCGCAGCGTGTCGATCACCACCATCTCATGGCCCCGCTCGATACCCGCTTCGACCAGACGACGTGTGGAATACAAACGCGGATTACGCGAAAGCACAGCGATCTTCATGCAACACCTGAGGAAGTAGAGGCCGGGAACACCGGCTTGTCTTGTACATAAGTGATGCCCGGATTGACGACCAGATGGCCGTCGATCAAGGCTTTGGAGCCCAGCAGCAGCCGATAACGCATCGACCTGCGGCAAGCCAGTGTGAATTCCACCGGCCAGATACGATCACCCAAGGCCAGCGTGGTGCGAATGACGTAACGCACCTGTGCCTGGCCGTTGGAGCTTTTAATGGTTTTCATGGCGACCAGCTGCGCCTCGCAGCGGCGATGGCGCAACTGCACCACCGTGCCCAGGTGCGCGTTGAAGCGCACCCATTTCTGGCCATCACGTTCAAACGGTTCGATTTCAGTCGCGTGCAGGCTTGAAGTGCTCGCCCCGGTATCGATTTTTGCCCGCAGGCCAGCGACCCCAAGGTCGGGCAGCGCCACCCACTCGCGCAGGCCGATAACGGTCAGGTGATCAAATGTTTTCAATGCGATTCCGTACTTCTCAAGGCTTCTGCCAGGCCTCAGGTGCTATCTGAGCCAGGGCTTTGAATGCAGGTTTGGCGAACAAATAGCCTTGCATCAGGGATATGCCGCAATCAGCCAGAAAATCCCGCTCTTCAATGTGTTCGATACCTTCGGCGATGAGCTTAATCCCCAAGTCCTTACACATTGTGACAACACCCCGAACAATAGCCTGGCGTGCGCGATCACGATGAATGTCGCGGACCAGATTCATGTCGAGCTTTATCAGGTCGGGTTGAAAATCAGCCAGCAGGGTCAGCCCGGAGTAGCCGGCACCGAAATCGTCGATGGCGGTCATGAAACCGAACTCGCGATACTCGCGCAAAATGTTGCTCAAATGGTTGTTGTTATCCACATGCTCGCTTTCGATGGTCTCGAAAATCAACCGCTCGATAGGAAAGTCATGCTGCTTGGCCGCCTCCAGTGTGCTGCGGATACACAGCTCGGGACGATACACGGCATTGGGCAGAAAGTTGATCGATAAACGCTCGGTCATGCCCAGTTTTGCCGCGCCGGCGATGGCTGTGGTCCGGCACTTCTGATCGAAGCGATAGCGATTCTGGTCGGTGACCTGGTTCAGCACCGACATTGCGCCCTCGCCATTCGGACCGCGGACCAGCGCTTCGTGGGCAAAGATCGACTGGTCGTGCAGGTTGACGATGGGTTGGTAGGCATAATCAAACGAAAAGCCCAGTTCCGGACTGCCGGTGCAGCCCTCACACCCCTTTTTGGGGGCGGTCAACGAAGTTGGAAAATCTGTCACGTCGCGCTCCATGTGAGGTCAGGGCCATAAAATGATGAATAGCTGATTTTGACAAGCAAGGATCGGTTACTTCATGTTCTTGATAGCTACAAATCAGCAACCGCAGGCAGTCACGTTTCCTGATGAGCCGGATAACGTTCAGACTGCCGCACTGATGAGGAATTCAAATGGCACAAAAGATGGAAGAGGACGACAAGGTTCGTCTGGATAAATGGCTGTGGGCCGCCCGCTTTTTCAAAACGCGTGCGCTGGCCAAAGCCGCTATCGAAAGCGGCAAGGTGCACTGTCGCGGCGAACGTTGCAAGCCCGGCAAGGAGCCTCGCCTTGGCGATGAGTTTCAGATTCGCATGGGCTTCGATGAACGCACAGTGGTCGTCGAGGCGCTGTCCATTGTTCGCCGTGGCGCGCCGCAAGCGCAGACGCTCTATCGCGAGACCCCGGAAAGCATCGCCAAACGTGAAAATGCAGCTCTTCAGCGCAAGGCCGGCAACCTGGGTGTGACCACCGATGGCAAGCCGACCAAGAAGCAGCGTCGCCAGCTTTTCGATTTCCGCGGCGCTCGCGACAGCGAATAAAAGCTCCGCTCGGCGCTCGAAATGCCATCCAGCTTGGAAGCGTCCCGGATAGCTCCTAAAATGCCGGTCAACCCGTATGGCTCCAGACACTTTCGAGTGCAGGACGGCGCTTTTCCCGCCGCGAGCCATTCACTGTCATTACCTCAGATACCCACTTCTTATGCATGATTTCCCGGACATCGATTTCACCCAGCGTTTTATCTTCGACGAAAGCGACGTACGCGGAGAGCTGGTAGCCCTGGAGCGCAGCTACGCCGAAGTGCTTGCCAAACACCCCTACCCGGAGCCGGTCGCGCAACTGCTCGGCGAACTGATGGCGGCCGCGGCCCTGCTGGTCGGCACCCTCAAGTTCGACGGCTTGCTGATTCTGCAGGCGCGCTCCAGCGGCGCCGTACCATTGCTGATGGTCGAGTGCTCAAGCGAGCGCGAGCTGCGTGGCATTGCCCGTTACGACGAAGCGCTGATCACCCCTGGCGCCGGCCTGCAGGACCTGATGCCGGACGGCTCGCTGGCATTGACCGTCGACCCGCGTCAGGGCAAGCGCTATCAGGGCATCGTGGCGCTGGACGGCGTAGACCTGTCGGAAAGCCTCTCCAACTACTTCGTGATGTCCGAACAACTGGGCACCCGCTTCTGGCTCAAGGCTGACGGTCATCGCGCCCGTGGCCTGCTGTTGCAACAACTGCCCGCCGCCCAGATCACCGACCCGGAAGAACGCGACGCCAGCTGGGAGCACGTCGTTACCCTGGCCAGCACCCTGACGGCCGAAGAAATGCTCAGCCTGGACAACCAGACCGTGCTGCATCGCCTGTATCACGAAGACCCTGTGCGCCTGTTTGATGTCCAGCCAATCTGCTTTCGCTGCAGTTGCTCACGCGAGCGCTCGGCCAATGCGCTGGCCAGCCTTGGGCTGGAGGACGCGCAGCAACTGGTTATCGAGCACAACGGCAGCATCGAGATCGACTGCCAGTTCTGCAACGAGCGCTACCTGTTCGATGCCACTGACGTTGCGCAGCTGTTTGCTGGCGGCGGTGTCGATTCGCCATCTGATACGCGTCATTAATCAGCGCGTAAACAGCCTCAGAATACGGTGTGGGCCCCTGTAATACTGTTCTGACAGGAGGGTCCTACCATTTCTGGGCATTTCTGGCATAATCCGGCCCACTTTTACGCTGTAGTAGTGGTTGTTTTTTTACTACAAAACCGTTTGGAGCACTCGGCTACAGGCCGACGGGGAACCTCATGACGCAAATCAACAACGCTGTGCACACCGATCTGAGCACCGACGAACTGGTCAAGGAAGCCCTTGCCCGCAACGAAGGCGTACTGTCCGACACTGGCGCACTGGTTGTGGAGACAGGCCATCGTACTGGCCGTTCGCCGGTCGATCGTTTCATCGTTGAAGAGCCGAGCACCCAGGACGCCATCGCCTGGGGCCCGATCAACCGCAAGTTTCCCGCCGAGAAATTCGACGCTTTGTGGAACCGTGTCGGTGCGTACCTTGCCGAGCGCGAGCGCTTCGTTTCCCACGTTCATGTAGGCTCCGATCCTGCGCACTACCTGCCTGTCAAGATGACCACCGAAACAGCGTGGCACAATCTGTTCGGCCGTTGCCTGTTCATTAACCCTGAACAGTACAACCCGGCTGGCAAGGACGAGTGGGAAATCCAGAACGCGCCATGGTTCGTCTGCGACCCTGAGCGTGATGGCACCAACTCCGACGGCACCGTCATCATCAACTTCGCCGCCCGCAAGGTGCTGATCGCAGGCATGCGTTATGCCGGCGAAATGAAGAAAGCCATGTTCTCGGTGCAGAACTTCCTGCTGCCGGCCGTAGACGTACTGCCGATGCACTGCGCTGCCAACATGGGCGAAGAGGGTGATGTAACCCTGTTCTTCGGCCTGTCCGGCACCGGCAAGACCACCCTGTCCGCTGATGAAAGCCGTTACCTGATCGGTGACGACGAACACGGCTGGGGCGTGGGCGTGGTGTTCAACATCGAAGGCGGTTGCTACGCCAAGTGCATCGACTTGTCCGAGAAGAACGAGCCGGTCATCTGGAAAGCCATCCAGCACGGCGCTGTACTGGAAAACGTCGTACTCGACCCGGTCACCAAGACCGCTGACTACGCCGACAGCAGCCTGACCCAGAACAGCCGTGCCGCTTACCCGCGCGAACTGATCGAAAAACGCGCCCCGAAAAACCTCGGTGGCGAGCCGAACGCCGTTATCTTCCTGACCTGCGACCTGACCGGCGTACTGCCGCCTGTGTCGATCCTCAGCGAAGAACAAGCTGCTTACCACTTCCTGTCGGGCTACACCGCACTGGTCGGTTCGACTGAAATGGGTTCGGGTTCGGGCATCAAGTCCACCTTCTCCACCTGCTTCGGCGCACCGTTCTTCCCGCGTCCGGCCGGCGAATACGCAGAACTGCTGATCAAGCGTATCCGCGGCTTCAAATCCAAGGTCTACCTGGTCAACACCGGCTGGACCGGCGGCGGCTACGGCGTCGGCAAGCGCTTCAACATCCCGACCACCCGTGGCGTGATTGCAGCCATCCAGAGCGGCGCGTTGATCGGTGCAGAAACCGAACACCTCGACACCATCAACCTCGACGTACCGAAACTGGTACCCGGCGTAGACACCGGCCTGCTCAACCCACGCAACACCTGGGCTGACAAAGCCGCCTACGACGAAGCGGCAAAAGCACTGGCTGGCCTGTTCGTGGAGAACTTCAAGAAGTTCGACGTGAGCGACGCCATCAAGGCTGCGGGTCCGAAGTTGTAATAGAAAACACCGTAAATAAAACCGCCCAATGAGGCGGTTTTATTTTATCTGAAAAAATTAGTTAAAAACTCTTTTGCAACGTGGACGACCCTTGATTGGGAAATAGCCATTAAAATCATAATAGCCATCGTTGACGCATAAATGGTAATTGCATAGGATCTCGAGCGATTATATGCCTTAACCGCGTCCTTAAATGGACGCGTTGATAAATCCTTAAACTCTGAAAGTGGAATTAAAGAATCAACCTTCTTATTCCATAAAAATCTAGACCTT
The DNA here is from genome assembly GCF_030209255.1 of Pseudomonas sp. CFBP2511. Taxonomy (NCBI): domain Bacteria; kingdom Pseudomonadati; phylum Pseudomonadota; class Gammaproteobacteria; order Pseudomonadales; family Pseudomonadaceae; genus Pseudomonas; species Pseudomonas sp. CFBP2511. The sequence goes on from NZ_JARVSI010000012.1 coordinate 98,328, forward strand.
GTCAGGGATATTATGTAGGCGCGATTTGTACTTATCGTGATTGATAGACTCGCCGCCAGCCACAAAGCACTAAACAATAATAGAAAGCTAGATTCGATTGACGCTTCCTTTACAGCAAGTATTTTTATACTCACAGTTCCTATGGCAATAGCTATGTCCCTGAATAACGTCGACGTGAGAGCATGTGTTCTATCAATTATCTTCGAAGACTCTTCAGCAATAATTTTTCTTAAATCCGCAATAGCTTTTAGTGTCTCGGATGATTTGTTATGCAAATGAGCCTTATAATCATTTTTTGAATTTTCCAGCACCCTAGATGCCACTCGATTAAAAAACTCAGGCCAAGTTTCAAAAGTTCTACGCCTCTCACTGGCAATCCTGGAAGAAAAAAATTGTGGCGTATCTCTACTTCTCGATCAACATCTAGTATCCAACTTGTACTTTCCACCACTTTTAAAGTGTCAAACAAAATCTTGTCGATTTTTTGGTCGTATTCTATTTCTAGCTTTTGAGGACCAGAAAAAATCAAGTTCAAAGCTAGATTTTTTTTCCAAACCTCAGTGCAAAAAATCAAACTTGAGCATGGAATAGCTATTTCCTCCCAAACGCGAAAAGCTTCACTTAACACATTAGGCTTAGTACGAAGAGCCCAGAACTTTAGATGCTCAACTAAAGCACCTCCTGTGGAGTCGCGGATAAAATTTCTAGGATCGAGAAGCGTACGACTTATGTCATCGGCACTTTCATCTTTACTCCATATTTTAAAATTGCAGCTTTGCGAGGAAAACTCTGAAAATCCAAAAAACAAATAAATAATATTGCTTCTTTGAACAGTGTCATTTTTTAGCGATCCTCGAAGACCGCTAATTGTAAAAAAGACTGTAGAAGTACCCCTCGGCAGCTTTGATATCTTGAGGTTGGCAGTAGAGCCAACCAGCTGTCCGCTAGTGTCGGGCAGAGGGAATTTTTCACCTTCCTCGGTTCTGCATTCAAGCGTAAAAAACTTTCTATACGCGTCGGCAAAATCGTTTAATGTACAGATATCACTTGCAGATAGTGCCGGAAGCTAAATATAACTTGCTCGTGGCTTTCAGTGGACGAGAACGAACGCCCTGTTACTAAGTTAAAGCTTTCCATTGAATTCGTCATCTACAATATACTGCAGGGTTGAAACAATGATTTTCTTTGTACTGTCTGAATCATCAAATTCTATGTCACCGCTATCGATATGTTCTTGTGTGTATATAACCTTCACACCTTCATATGTTTCTTTTATCTTTTTCGTGGACTTAGGATAATGATTCTCCGGTATCTTTATTATCGAAGAACTAATTTTTGCTTTTTAAGCTCTTTTGCGAAGCTGGCTAATATTTTTTCGTCTGAATGAAGTTCTCCAAACATGGCAGATAATAGGTTCTCCGGATGCTCGGGGTTGAATACCTTTATCGAGGATATGGCTTCTTTAGCTGTTATCTTTAAACTACTAAGTATTGCCAATGGAACTATGCTCTTGTCAGACTTAGCAGTATCTGAAAGCGCAGTCAACAGTCGATCCGTCAATGTCTCGTGCGTAAATTCTCTTGACACATCAAGAAACGCCTTAAACTTTTCTGCAATATCACCATTCTTCTCACTTCGATCAATACATATCAGCTTACCGCCAGCCCCTTCTATTTTTATAAGTGCAGATTTTTGTAATGCTTTTTTGTCCTGAACAAAAGTGTTAAGAATTAAATCCAAGATTGGCTTTGTTTTTCCGTCTTCAGTTTGAAGAGTCTTATACGAAATAACTTTGATGTCATCATATTTTATAATTGCTGCATACCGCTCTGTACCGCTTTTTATCTGCAGCAACATTAAAACCCCAGGTATAAGACGCTTATCACTCTCGTAAAGTTTTTGAAAGCGTTCTGCAAGAATCTGCGAGCAATCTACGAACGCATGAGGACTATCAAGCGCCTGCTGAATTTGAGCTTGCACACCAGATGCGGGATTGAAATTATAGCTCGTGCCTTGCGATGTCTCGATTAGTCTAGAAATGAAAAACTCAGAGTGTACGCTAGGGTCTTCAACTTCTGTAAGGATTTTGGGAGCTTTTAAATCAGGCCCAATTATGTGGAAAATCACTCGTTCCACAGTCGAGAGCTGACTGATATTAATTTCTTCGGTAGTGCTCATTGTTCAACCTTCGTGGATATTTTTGAACAGCGCCTCGTTTGAAGCGATTCATTACGCTTCACAAGCGAGAGTTGGATCCAATAGCAATCCTAAAAGGCAGCTAATCGCCACTACGCATTGATGTCACTGTTTTCGTCAAAGACGGGCTCTTTCATTGGCAATGACAGGCCTCTGAAAATGTCACAAATCCGAAAGACATATCCCTACCCACTGTGCGAAATTTCCTAGATCATCCAGCCTGCTTGCGCTTAGTGTCTCCTGGATCTAGCCTGCGTCTCGTCACTGCACATTCAGTGACCGGGCGTGAGAACCCGTTCTTGAGTAGGCGCATCACTCTGCCAGCCATCGTCGATTTTTATTGGCGCATGCTTCATGGCGGCTGTGTGCAGGCAGACCTCGGTCTGGCCGAATGCCTACTGTTCGGTTTCTCACCCTGCACATAGCTGCCACCTTTTGTTGTGTGAGAACAGCGAAAGACGGCTTTCAGTACAGTAGGAGCAAAGCCATGGTCAAACTCACTCCAGATCCGCCCTCCAGTCTTGAAGAAACGCTGATACGCGTATCCGACTTAATGCGTTGCGCTTCGGCCACGGCACATGAGGCAAGTGATCAGCTCAATGGGCAGGGCCGAGATCTCACGCTAACTGTCGTCTATTTACTTGATATGGCGCAGACATTGCTCGAGCCATCGATCGCGGGTATCGGAAGCTGCTCACTGCCTGGGTTGGAAGGGCAAGCTCACAGGCAAATGCCGTAACCGTCAGGTCGTCGGAGCGGTGTTGTAATTAAACATCTTTGCATTCGCACCTGCACGCGGTCCTCGAAAATGCTCAAGCAAACGCCTCGACTTGTCGGGGCGTTTGCTTGTCTGGAATACTGATTTCCACTGAGGACGATGACCAGGAGGTGTGTTGTGGGCGTAAACGGGATTCAGATACGGCGTTTCGTGCCGAGCGACGAGCAAGGTGTATCGGCGATGATTCTGCCAATCCAGCGCGAAGAGTTCGGTATTCCCATCACCGCCGAAGACCAGCCTGACCTGAAAGCGATTCCGGACTTTTACCAGACCGGCACAGGGGATTTCTGGGTTGCGGTACAAGACGATCAGGTCATCGGCAGCATCGGTCTCAGAGACATCGGCGCAGGGCAGGCAGCACTGCGCAAGATGTTTGTCGCCGCCCCGTTTCGCGGCCGGGAATTCTCCGTTGCAACCAGACTGCTCGAGCGCCTGATCGAGGAATCAACTCGCAAGGGCGTCAGCGAAGTTTTCCTGGGCACGACCGACAAATTTCACGCTGCGCATCGCTTCTATGAAAAGCACGGCTTTCGGGAGATCACCAAAGAAGATCTGCCAGCGAGCTTTCCGTTGATCGCGGTGGACAGCAAGTTCTACGTGCTGGGCCTGAAAGAATAATGTAGCGGGCGAGAAGCATCACCAGTGTTTGGGTGCTTCTGCCGGTTTCGTTGTATTCATCCACATAGCGTTTTCCCATCGCTCCATTCCAGGCTCCCTGCTGAATAGCAGTCGTCGGGCGAAGCAGCACGTCGTTCTACTTCACGTCACCGCATAAAACTTGCGCACATACGCAGTGCTGGTCCATTTGCAGGGCGCGCCTTGGGCGACGAATACGGTATCGCCGGTGTTCACGGTCAGGCTCGGGCCGTTTTCCAGGCTCAGCTCGACGCTGCCTTCGATCAGGTTCATCAGTTCATGGATCTTGTGCGGCCGCGAGATGCGCTCGTAGGGTGTCGAGTCCCACACGCCGATACGCAGGGTGCTGGCGGTGTCTTCGAAGAGGTTGTTGCTGCGGCATTGCGGCAGCGCGCTGACCATAATCGCCGGGTCTGGTGGTGAAGACGGCGTGAGCATGGCGAGGCGGTCGAGCGCGGTGATGCCGGGTTTGTCTGGCCCGCTGGCCTGGGTGGACGCGCAGAACGCCCAGAGGCTGTCCGGTTGCGCGTCGATACGTACTTGAGTGCCGCGACCGATAACGGCACTTTCGCCGGTCTTGATGGTGAGGCTCTCGGTACCAGAGGTCAGGGTAATGGACCCGCGATGCATCACCAGCATTTCGGTGTAGGGGTAGGCTGCCACTGACAGCGACGTGCCGAAATGCACGAGGCCGGCCGCAATGCCCTGATCATCGATGAACGCTGTGCGACGCTCATTATCGAACGAGTCATGCGCATCGATGGGGCCAGTGGTGAATTCGGTGTCTACCGGGCTGAGGTCAGCGCGGGCCAATAGCAAAACAGTGGGTTGGGGCATCGGGTAGGGCTCCTGAAGTTGAAGCGTTGATGATCGTTCCCACGCTCCGGACTCAGCGTCATACACAAATCCGCTTTTGCTTCTGGCCGGAGGCCGTAGGAGCGAACTTGTTCGCGAAAGGGCCGGTACGATCGCCTGTCTTCGCGAACAAGTTCGCTCCTACGCCCTGCGGGCAGAAGCCTGAAAGGCACGTATTCGGGGCTCTCCAGGACTTGTGTATAACGATGAGCGCTCTGCGTGGTAATGCATTTCGTGAAGCTCTGCGTCACCTGTTCGAGACCGGACGCAGAGCATTGGCACGATGATGTTCTTCCGGGCACTCAACCGATCGCCTGGGTTATCAACGCAAACTGGCTCACACCTTCGCGGGCTTGCGGAACTGCGCCCATGCTCATGCAGGTCACGCTGTCCACGCGTTTCAGGCCGGCTTCTTCCAGCCAGTTCGCCAGGCCGCAGTCAGCGGGTATGTCGATGCGCACGAAGGCGTAAGGCACTCTGGCCAGCAGGTGTTCGATCATGTGCCGTGCTTGCTCGACCGTCTGGGCAACCACCGGGCCGATGCACAGGCCGCGGCCGAACGGGCGCAGCAGGGCGAAGGCCTGTAGCTGGCCGTCACGGTCGATGCCGACTGCGTGTTCGAGGTTGTTCAGTACATCGCCCAGTGTGACCGAGCGGTCCAGGCCTGAACCGGCATTGCCCAGTTCCAGCACGCGAGCGTGGTCGGCTTCGCTCAGCACGCGGCAGCTTTCTTCTGCTGTTAATAACGTCGCATCCGGCAGTTGCGCCTGCCCTTGGCGCTGCTGAATCTCGCCGAAGCTGACAAAGCCCATTTTCTCGTACAGCGGCGCCCCCGCCAGCGTGGCGTTGAGGATGGCGGTGCGTGGCGGAATGCTGCCGACGGCCAACTCCATCAACTTGCGACCAATGCCTTTGCCTTGATAGTCGTCGCTGACGATCACCAGGCCGATGGTGGAAAACTCGCCCTGATGACAGGCAAAGGCGCTACCGATCAAACGGCCGTTGTGCACCGCGACAAAACCCTGTGCGACGCGTTGCAGCATGGCCCAGTCTTCAAGCCGATGCGGCCACTTCAGGGCGATGGACAGTTCATGCGCGTTGCCGACATCGGCGGCGGTCATGGGGCGAAATTCAAAGTCGAGGCGTTGCTGAGCGAGCATGACGTGTCTCCGTCCATAAGGATGCACAGGCAAATAAAAAGGTGCGGCAGGTGTGTTGTATCCCACCTGTGGCGAGAGGTGACAAGAGGGCGAAACGCATTCGGCAGATTCCACAAACCGCCGTTCGCCAGACCACAGTTACTGCTTAAATCGGCCGAGGGCTCGGCAGCAAATGCTTGTGGTTTTTTATCCGGATCAAGCTCTTTATAGCGTGGCTGGATTTGCCCGCTCCGCAATCGCTAGCGCGGCGCAGTTTCTGCGGTGCAAAGCCCCGTGTTTGAGCCTGAGCGCCCTGAAAAGGGTCAAAAAAGCGCCGAAAACCGGGGTTTGCCCAAGGCTGGAGCGCCCCGCAAAGTCTGCTGAGCGCGCACCTCAAAACGGTGGTTTCTATCAAGCAGCCATCACTTTTAACGCCATATGCTGATTTCACGGTGTTGTAATGAGGGTGTGCTGCAGCGTGCATCACCGCCCTTGAAACGAGGCCGGATTGCTCGTCATGCCATGACCTCAACGAACTTTCAGGACCGCACACAATGAGCTTTCTTCGACCAAAATTCATTACGTTCGACTGCTACGGCACGTTGACCAACTTCCATATGGGCACCATGACGCGCGAGATCTTCGCCGACCGCGTTCCGGCTGAACAGATGGATCAGTTTGTCAGGGACTTCTCAGCGTATCGTCTGGATCAGGTCATGGGTGACTGGATGCCATACGACGAAATCCTGAAAGTGGCACTGGCTCGCACCTGCAAGCGCTGGAATGTTGAATACCGCGAGGAAGGCCAGCTGTATTACGACGCCGTGCCGACCTGGGGTCCGCACGCCGATGTACCGGCCGGTCTGTCGAAAATTGCCGACAAGATCCCGCTGGTGATCTTCTCCAACGCCAGCGACAGCCAGATCATGTCCAACGTCGAAAAGCTCGGCGCGCCATTCCACAAGGTGTTCACCGCTGATCAGGCCAAGGTCTACAAACCACGTCTGGCGGCCTTCGAGTTCATGCTCGACAACCTCGGTTGCGGCCCGGAAGACATCTTGCATGTGTCTTCAAGCTTCCGTTACGACCTGTTCTCCGCGCACGACATGAAAATCAAGAACAAGGCTTTCGTGGCGCGTGGTCATGAACAGCCAGCCAATAGCTTCTACGAGTACCACCAGATCCCGGACATCGGCGGGCTGGCCGGACTGGTCGGTCTTTAAACCGGCAAACCCGAGCAACACCGGCATTTTTCAAGGTGCTCTTCAATGAGTGACAAGGGGAACAGAATGCGCAGTGAGTCTTACTGGCTCGACACAGCTCCGGATTTCACCGGCGCGCAGGATGGCGCAGTGGAGGGGCAAGCTGACGTTGTGGTGGTCGGTGGCGGTTTTACCGGCCTTGCGGCGGCGCGTGCATTGGCCTTGAAAGGTGCCAGCGTGGTGGTTCTGGAGGCGGGCCGGGTGATCGGCGAAGCCTCTGGCCGCAACGGTGGGCAGTGCAACACCGGCGTGGCTCAGGATTACGCGTCATTGAGCGCGACCCTGGGTGCCGATCAGGCCCGCGAGTATTACAAGGCGTATGAAAGTGCCGTTCAGAGCGTTGTCACAGTGGTCGAGCAGGAAAGCATTGCCTGCGACATCAAGCGCAACGGCAAGCTCAAACTGGCCGCCAAACCGGGGCATTACGAAGGACTGGCGCGCACCTGCGAGCTGATTCGTCGTGAGGTCGATGCCGATGTCGAACTGCTGTCGGCTCAGGACGTGCGCAGCGAAATCGATTCAAACGAATTTCACGGCGGCCTGCTGCAGCGCAACGGCGTGCAGATGCACGTGGGGCGTTTTGGTCTGGGGCTGGCCGATGCTGCCGTGCGGCATGGCGCACGGGTGTATCAGGACGCTACGGTCAAGGACTGGAAAGCCAACCGTGGAGGTTTTGTAGTCAACACCTCCAAGGGGTCTGTTCAGGCCGGGCAGGTGTTGTTGGCGACCGGTGCCTGCCAGCACGGCGGGCTGGGCTGGTATCGCCGACGCATCGTGCCGGTCGGCAGTTTCGTGATCGTCACCGAAGTGTTGCCGCAGGCGTTGATCAACCAGCTGTTCCCTCATCAGCGCGCTTACGTGACCAGCCGTCTGATCGGCAACTACTTCCGCCTCACCCCGGACAACCGCCTGCTGTTCGGCGGCCGGGCGCGCTTTGCCATGTCCAACAGCAGCTCCGATGCCAAGAGCGGCAAGGTGCTGCAAGCGGCGATGGTGCAGATGTTTCCGCAACTGGCCCACGTCAAGGTCGACTACTGCTGGGGCGGTCTGGTGGACATGACGTCCGACCGTTTGCCGCGTGCAGGCGAGCACAACGGTGTTTTCTATTCCATGGGCTACAGCGGGCATGGCGTGCAGATGTCGGTGCACATGGGGCAGGTGATGGCCGAGGTCATGGAAGGCAAGGCGCAGGCCAACCCCTGGAAAGACCTGAACTGGCCAGCAATTCCCGGCCACTTCGGCAAGCCCTGGTTTCTGCCCCTGGTAGGCGCTTACTACCGCTATCAGGACAGCCGCCACTGAGTTTTTTCACCGTCGTCGTGTGTGCATGAAGGACGCTCCGGCCAACCGTGAGCAACTCGGAATTTCCCCTTTTCGACAGGTAGAACTGATATGGCTGACAATAAAACCGACTCCCAGTTGATCACAGGCCAAGACAGCCTGCGTGTTTTCGAGGGTCTCAATCGTGGTCTGTCACGTCGCGATGCACTGCGTATGCTGGGTGTCGCAGGTGTGGTTGCCGCCGGCTCCACCAGCCTGTTCGGCGCGGCGGGCAAGGTCTTTGCCGATGACGCCGATACGCCTGTCAAAGGCAAGCCAGGCGGTCGTATCCGTGTGGCGGGCATGTCCAGTTCCACCGCCGACACACTGGACCCGGCCAAAGGCGCACTGTCCACCGACTACGTTCGCCATTTCATGTTCTACAACGGCCTGACCCGTTTCGACAGCCACTTGGTTCCGCACATGGAACTGGCCGAGAAAATCGAGAGCGACAACGCTACCGTCTGGACCGTGACTCTGCGCCAGGGCGTGACCTTCCACAACGGCAAAGCGTTGACCGCAGGCGATGTGGTGTTCTCCCTGTCGCGCCACAAAGACCCGGCCACCGGCTCGAAAGTCCTGCCGCTGATGGCGCAGTTCTCCGAGATCAAGGCCACCGGCCCCATGGAAGTGCGGATCACCCTCAGCTCGCCGAACGCCGAGTTGCCGTCGATCCTCGCGGTTTCGCACCTGCTGATCGTGCCCGAAGGCACCACCGACTTCAGCAAAGGCATCGGCACCGGCCCGTTCACCGTCAAGGAATTCAACCCTGGCGTGCGTTCGGTCAGTGCGCGTAACCCCAACTACTGGAAGCCGGGCCTGCCATATCTGGACGAAATCGAATTCATCGCCATTTCCGATGAGCCATCGCGGGTCAACGCGCTGCTCTCCGGCGACGTGCACATGATCAACGAGGTCAACCCGCGTTCCACCACGCGCATTGCCGCCAGCGCCAGGCACCGCGTGGTGGATGCGCCGTCCGGCAACTACACCGACCTGATCATTCGTCAGGATCAAATGCCCGGCAAGAGCCCGGAATTCACCGAGGCCATGAAGCACCTGCTGGACCGCGAACAGGTCAAATCGGCTGTATTCCGTGGCTATGCCCGCGTGGGTAACGACCACCCGATTGCGCCTGGTTCGCGTTACTTCAACGCCGACTTGCCACAACGCGACTACGATCCTGAAAAGGCCAGGTTCCTGCTCAAAAAAGCGGGCATGGAAAAGATCACCATGGCCGTGGCGGCATCGCCTGCCGCGACCGGTTCGGTGGACATCGCCGTGCTGCTGCAACAGTCTGCCAAGCAGGCCGGCCTGACCCTCAACGTCAACCGCCTGCCGAGCGATGGCTACTGGTCTAACCACTGGATGAAGCACCCGCTGAGCTTCGGCAACATCAACCCGCGCCCGAACGCCGACGTGATCTTCTCGCAGTTCTTCCAGTCCTCCGCACCGTGGAACGAATCTGGCTGGAAAAACGATCAGTTCGACCAGTTGCTGCTGCTGGCCCGTGGCGAAACCGACGACGCCAAGCGCGCCAAAATGTACGGCGACATGCAGACTCTGGTCAGCCAGAACTGCGGCATCGGCATCCCAGTGTTCATCAGCAACATCGACGGCGTGGACAAGCGTATCCAGGGCTATTCCAGCAACCCGCTGGGCGGCTTCATGGGCTACATGTTCAGCGAGCAGGTCTGGCTGGACGCGTAAATGCAACGCTGAACCGAGCGGGAGGATGCAGATGAATAGCAACACACTCTGGTTGATCGTACAGCGCCTGGGCGCGGCGATCGTGACGTTGTTGATCGTTTCCATTGTGGTATTCGCCATTACGGCGGTACTGCCTGGTGACGCGGCACAACAGGCTCTTGGGCAATTCGCGACCCCTGAACAGGTCGCGGCATTGCGTATAAAACTGGGCCTGGACCAACCCGGTGTGGTGCGCTATCTGCATTGGCTGACGAACCTGCTCGGTGGCAACTTCGGCGAATCGGTGTCCAATGCGATGCCGGTTTCCGAGCTGATTGCCGGACGTTTTCCGAAAACCCTGATGCTGGCCGCGACCACCGCGCTGGTCTCGGTACCGGTCGCCCTGACACTGGGTATCGGCGCGGCGATGGGTCGTGGTGGTCGTCTCGATGGCGCGCTGAACTTCATCACGCTGTCGCTGGTGGCCGTTCCCGAATTTCTCGTGGCGACGCTGGCCGTGCTGATATTTGCCGTCAACCTGGGCTGGCTGTCGGCGTTGTCCTACGGCTCTGATGTCACCTCGCCGTGGCAGTTCATGCGCACCTACGCGTTGCCGGTGATGACCCTGTGCTGCGTGATCGTGGCGCAGATGGCGCGCATGACCCGCGCCGCAGTCATCGACCAACTGGACAGCCCATATGTGGAAATGGCCCGCCTCAAAGGCGTCAGCCCGGTGCGCATCGTGTTGCGTCACGCCTTGCCCAACGCCATCGGGCCGATCGTCAACGCCGTGGCGCTGAGCCTTTCGTACCTGCTGGGCGGTGTGGTCATCGTTGAAACCATCTTCAACTATCCCGGCATCGCCAGTCTGATGGTTGACGCGGTCACCAACCGCGACATGGCGCTGGTGCAGGGCTGCACCATGCTGTTCTGCGCTGCTTATCTTGGGTTGGTGCTGATGGCCGACCTGTGTGCAATTCTTTCCAATCCGAGGCTGAGAACCCAATGACTCAATTCATTGCGAAATCGACGCCTGCCGCGCCGGAACCGGTGCTGCGCAAAAAAGCGTCCCGCCCGACTTCCTGGCTGGGCCTGCTGGGCGCAACGGTGTGCTTTCTCTGGCTGATGGTCGCGTTGTTCGGCCCTTGGCTTGCGCCGCACCCGGTTGGCGAAGTGGTGTCCGACAACATGTTTGAAAACATGAGCGCGGTCTACCCGTTCGGCACCGATTACCTGGGCCGCGACATGCTCAGCCGCGTGCTGGTCGGCGCAAAATTTACGGTGGGCCTGGCGCTGATCTCGGCGGTACTGGCCAGCGGCATCGGCACCCTGTGTGCGCTGCTGTCGGTGGTTGCGCCCAAATGGCTGGACGAAATCATCAGCCGCCTGATGGACGCCTTTATCTCGATCCCGAGCAAGATGCTGGCGCTGATCATGGTGTCGGCGTTCGGTTCGTCCGAAGTGCTGCTGATCTGTACGGCGGTGCTGAGCTACTCGCCGGGGGCGTTTCGTATCGCGCGCAGCCTGGCGGTGAACATCGAGGCGCTGGAATACGTGCAAGTGGCGCGTACCCGTGGTGAAGGCCGCGTGTACATCGCCTGCCGGGAGATTCTGCCGAACATGCTCAACCCGGTTCTGACCGACCTGGGCCTGCGTTTTGGTTTTATCGTGTTGCTGCTCAGCGGCATGAGTTTTCTCGGGCTCGGTGTGCAACCACCCGATGCCGACCTCGGTTCGCTGGTGCGCGAAAACATCGGCGGGCTCAGCCAGGGCGCGCCAGCCATCGTGATTCCGGCGCTGGCGATCGGCACGCTGACCATCGGCGTCAACCTGTTCATCGACCGGCTGGCCTCACGGCGCGGTCGTCGTTCGGGAGGGCATTGAAATGAGCCAGTTGATTCGCGTACAAGACCTGCGCGTGGTTGCCGAGGGCGATCACGGTGAACTGGAAATCGTCAAAGGCGTCAGCTTCGCACTGGAAAAAGGTGAAGTGCTGGCGTTGATCGGCGAGTCCGGCTCGGGCAAGACGACTATTGCGCTGGCACTGCTGGGTTATGCCCGGCGCGGCTGCAAACTGGCAGGCGGCGTGGTTCAGGTCGGCGAGCATGACATGCTCAGCCTGCCCGAAAGCCAGTTGCAGTGCCTGCGTGGCAATCGCGTTTCGTACGTCGCGCAAAGTGCCGCCGCGGCGTTCAACCCGGCGAAAAAGCTCATCGATCAAGTGATCGAGGGCGCGCTGATTCACGGTCTGGGCAGTCGTGCAGACTTGCAGGCCAAAGCCATCGAGCTGTTCCGCGATCTGGCCTTGCCCAACCCGGAAACCATTGGCCAGCGTTATCCGCACCAGGTGTCGGGCGGGCAGTTGCAACGGGTGATGGCGGCGATGGCGCTGATCAGCGACCCGTTGCTGGTGATCCTCGACGAACCGACCACCGCACTGGACGTCACCACGCAGATCGACGTGCTGCGCGCCTTCAAGCGTGTAGTGCGCGAGCGCGGCGCGACGGCGGTCTATGTCTCCCACGACCTTGCGGTGGTGGCGCAGATGGCTGATCAGATCGTGGTGCTCAACGGCGGGCGGATCATCGAACGGAGCAGTACGGCGGCGTTGCTCAAAGGCCCGGAAGACCCGTACACCCGCAGCCTGCTGGCAGCGGCGCGGCCGGATAAAGTGCTGAAACCGGCCAGCGAGGTGGTCAAGGACAGCACCCTTTTGACCATCAAAGGGCTGACCGCCGGCTACGGCAAAAAGAACCTGCAAGGCATGCCGATGATTCACGTGCTGGAAGACATCGACCTGACCATCCGCCGTGGCCAGGCCATCGGCGTGATTGGCGAGTCGGGCTCGGGAAAATCGACCCTGGCCCGTGTGGTAGCCGGTCTGCTGGACCCGGCCCACGGCAGCCTGACGTTTGACGGCGCTGAACTGTCTGGCACCTTGGCGGGGCGCACCGAAGAGCAGTTCCGGCGCATCCAGATGGTGTTTCAGAACGCCGACACCGCGCTCAACCCGATGCACAGCGTCGGTGCAATTCTCGCCCGGCCGCTGAAAATGTATTTCGGTCTCAAGGGCAAGGCGTTGCGCGAGCGTATCGACGAGTTGATGGACCTGGTGCGTCTGCCACGCGAGCTGGCCGAGCGGCGCCCCAACGAACTGTCGGGTGGGCAGAAGCAACGCGTTAACCTGGCCCGTGCGCTGGCCGCCAAACCAGACCTTATTCTCTGCGATGAAGTCACCTCGGCGCTGGATACCGTGGTCGGTGCCTGCATCCTCGAACTGCTCGGCGAACTGCGCCGCAAGCTGGGTGTTTCCTACCTGTTCATCAGCCATGACATTTCCACCGTCCGCGCGCTGTGCGACGACATTGTGGTGATGTACAGCGGCCACAAGGTCGAAGAGGGCAGCCGTGAAGCCTTCAGCCACGTACCGTTCCATCCGTATACCGACCTGTTGGTGCACTCGGTGCCGGAACTGCGTCAGGGCTGGCTGGAAAGCTGCGGCGTGACCAGTGGCAAACTGCCGCCGATCAGCGCCCCGGTCAACAATCGGGAGCTGTGCACTTTTCTCAATCGCTGCCCGGCGCGGATCGAAGGCCTGTGCAACAAGACCGCGCCTGGCCGTCGTCGCATCGCAGGCGGCAGCGAAATTCTTTGCCATCGCGACAGCGACGAACTGCAAGCCGTACAAGAAAACCTTAATCCTGTGACCGTGGGAGCCTACGCATGAGTGGCCGTTTTGTAAGACTGGGCGAGCGCGATCGCCCGGTTGTCAGCCTGCTGGTCGATGGTGCGCCCATCGAAGCGTTGCAGGGCGACACCCTGATGGTCGCGTTGCTGACCCGCAAAGCCACGCTGCGCCAGTCCGAGTTTGACTCGGGGCGGCGTGCCGGGTTTTGCCTGATGGGCGCCTGCCAGGATTGCTGGGTCTGGACCCGCAGTGGCGAGCGCCTGCGCGCCTGCTCCAACGAAGTTCGCGATGGACTCGACATCGTCACCACCCAGCCGGAGGCGAAATGGCCACTTCTTCACGGTTAGACGTTCATAACCCTGGCAGCCCCAGAGTCGTCATCATTGGCGCGGGCCCGGCCGGCACCCGCTGTGCGCAAACCCTGCTGGCGGCGGGCATCAAGCCGATCCTGATCGACGAAAACCGGCGTGACGGCGGGCAGATCTATCGCCGCCAGCCCGAAGGCTTCAAGCGTGATTACTCGGCGCTGTACGGCACTGAAGCGGCCAAGGCGCGCGACCTGCACGAGAGCTTCGACCGCCTGCGCAAACAGATCGACTATCGCCCTGACACGCTGGCCTGGAACCTCACGCAGGGCGAACTGTGCTGCGCCAGCCAGGGCGTGCACAGCGTGGTCGAATACGACGCGCTGATACTCTGCGCCGGTGCCACCGACCGTCTGATGCCGATCAAAGGCTGGCAACTGGCGGGCACCTACAGCCTTGGCGGCTCGCAGATTGCCCTCAAGTCGCAGTCGGTTTCCATCGGCAGCCGCGTGGTGTTCATGGGCAGCGGGCCGCTGCTGTATCTGGTTGCCAGCCAGTACGTCAAAGCCGGTGCCGAGGTGGCCGCCGTGCTCGACACCTCTCCGTTCAGCAAGCGCATCGGCGCGGTGCCCAAGTTGCTGGCGCGCCCCGGTTTGTTGTTCAACGGCATGAAACTGCTGGCGCAGTTGTACAGCGCCAACGTGCCGGTGCATCTGGGCGTGCAGCCTGAAGAGATCATGGGCAGCGAGCAGGACGGCGTGACCGGCGTGCGGGTAAAGCTTGCCAGCGGCAACGTACTGACCGTCGATTGCGATGCATTGGCGCTGGGCTACCACCTGCGCCCGGAAACCCAGCTCGCTGATCTGGCCGGGTGCCAGTTGCGCTTCGATGACGCCTCCGGGCAATGGGTGCTGGCCGTCGATGAAGAAGGCCGCACCTCGGTCAAAGGCGTGTATGCCGCTGGCGACGGCGCGAAGATTCGCGGTGCCGATGCGGCCGAGCAGGCCGGTCGGCTGGCGGCGATGGCGTTGCTGGAAGACCTCGGCCGGCCTGTGGATAAGTCGCACAGGGAAGCCGTGCGCAAGAACCTGGTGGTTATGGACCGCTTCCGCGTGGGGCTGGCCGAAGCCTTCCCGTGGCCTGCTGCTCAGGCGGCGGCGCTGCCTGATGAGGCGATTGTCTGCCGGTGCGAGATGATCAGCGCAGGCGAATTGCGTGGCGTGGTGCGTGAAAAGGGCGCGTGCGAAGTCAACCGCGCCAAGGCGTTCAGCCGTGTCGGCATGGGCCGCTGTCAGGGCCGCTATTGCTCGCAGGCCGGGGCCGAGGTGATCGCCGCCGAAGCCGGTGTGCCGGTCGAGCAGGTGGGTCGGCAGCGCGGTCAGGCACCGGTCAAACCGTTGTCGATGCTGATAGACGAGGTGGTGTCATGAAACAACCGAAAGTCGATGTGCTGATTGTCGGTGGCGGCTTCATGGGCTCGGCGTCGGCGTTTTTCCTGCGCCAGCGCGGCAAGTCGGTGACCCTGCTGGAGCGTGACGTGGTCGGCCAATATGCCAGCGGCGTGAATTTTGGCAACGTGCGGCGTCAGGGTCGTCATCTGGGCCAGCTGGAGCTGTCCAACCGTTCCCGTGCACTCTGGCAGCGGCTGCCGGAACTGATCGGCGAGGACCTGGAATTTCTGCCCAGCGGGCACATGCGCGTCTGCTACCGCGAGGACGAAATTGCCGAGCTGGAAGCTTATGCCGCTGCGCCAGAAGCGCGTGAGCTGGACCTGAAAATCTATCGCGGCAAAGCGCTGCACGAGCGTTTTCCGTTTCTCGGGTCTGACGTGAAGGGCGGTTCCTACGCGCCGCACGATGGCCACGCCAACCCGCGTCTGGCCGCGCCCGCTTTTGCGCGCGCAGCGATTCGTGCCGGGGCGCGGATCGAAGAGCGTACTGAAGTGGCGCATGTCGAAAAGGTCGGTAACGAATTTGAAGTCACCACCAGTGACGGGCGTATTTTCACAGCTGATCAATTGTTGATCACCGCTGGCGCGTGGGGGCAGAAGCTCTCTGCGCAGTTTGGCGAACCCGTGCCGCTGGAGACCAATGGCCCGCAGATGGCCGTGACCGAACCGGTGCCTTATGCGCTGCCGACCGTCATCGGCGTGTTCACCAAAATCCCCCATGAAGTGATTTATTTCCGGCAGATCGAGCGCGGCAACATTGTCATTGGCGGTGGCTTTCGCAGCAAGCCGGACATGGTCAATCGTCGCGCCTATGTCGAGCCGCGCAGCATCGTCAATCAGGTCCAGCAGATGCGTCGTCTGCTGCCCGGTGTCGGCAACCTGAACATCATCCGCGTGTGGAGCGGCATCGAAGGCTACACACCCGATTCACTGCCGGTGATGGGCCGCAGCGGCAAGGTCGACGGGCTGTTTTATGCGTTCGCGTTCTGCGGGCACGGCTTCCAGCTTGGTCCGGGCGTGGGCGACGTGATGGCTGAACTGATCAGCACCGGCACGACCAGCACCTCGATCAGCCCGTTCGACATTCGCCGTTTTGAAATCGTCACCGAACACGCGAGCAAAGCCTCATGAGCCCCCGTGCACTGGAAATCCTCAAGCGCCTGATCGCCTTCGACACCGTGTCGTCGGAGCCTAACATGGCGTTGATCGAATACGTCCGCGAGCTGCTGGCCAGCAAAGGCATCGAGTCGCTGATCGTCAAGGACGAGACCGGCAAAAAGGCCAACCTGTTTGCCAGCACCGGCCCGCGAGATGTGCCGGGCGTGCTGCTTTCCGGCCACACCGACGTGGTGCCGGCTGCCGGTCAGGCATGGACGATGCCGCCGTTTCAGGCAACCCTGCGCGACGGCCGTATCTATGGCCGTGGCACCTGCGACATGAAGGGTTTTATTGCGCTGGCCATCGACGCCATGCTCAATGCGGCAGACATGGCCCTGCTGCGTCCGCTGCAACTGGCCTTGTCTCACGATGAAGAAATCGGCTGCGTCGGCGTGCGGCGTCTGCTGGATGTATTGCACCTTGCGCCGGTGCGTCCATTCTTGTGCGTGGTCGGCGAACCCACGCTGATGCAGTTTGCCGTCGGGCACAAAGGCAAGGCGTCGTATCGCACCTTCTGCCGAGGCCAGGAAGCGCATTCTTCGCTGGCCCCCCGGGCGGTCAACGCGATTCACCTGGCCAGCGATTTCATCGCCGAACTGCGCAACAGCCAGAAACGAATCGAGCAGCAAGGCAGCCGCGACGAGGGTTATGACATTCCTTACAGCACCGTGCACATCGGTCGTATCGATGGCGGCAAGGCGCTGAACATTGTGCCCAACCTGTGCACCATGGAATTCGAGTACCGCAACCTGCCGGGGGACAATCCCGAGGTGCTGCTGGAGCAACTGCGCGAGCGTGCCGACGTGCTGGTACGCGAAGCGAAACAATTGTCGGGCGTGGCCGCTATCGAGATCGAAGTGATGAACGAATACCCCGCGCTGGAGACGCATCCAAGCGTTGAGGCGGTGCGCATGCTGCACGCATTTGCCGAGCCGGGTACTCAGCACATCAAGGTGTCCTACGGCACCGAAGGCGGGCTGTTCGCCGGGCGGCTCAACGTGCCGGTGGTGGTGTGCGGGCCAGGTTCCATCGAGCAGGCGCACAAGCCGGATGAATTTATCGACGAGAGCCAGATGGACGCGGGCGAGCGCTTTCTGCACAGCCTGCTCGGCTCGCTGAAGCAGTAGAGGCTGCCGTCCGGGCGCGAATTTCAGCATCGGACGCTGCCGTTATCCTGCTTTCAGCATCCTGGACTGCGACGCCTGCCTAGACTGGCAGGTATCCCGAAACAGGACTCGACCATGCTCAAGAATCAGTTGAAAGACCCCAGCCTGCTGGTGGACCGCGCCTACGTCGATGGGCAATGGATCAGCGCTGATGATGGTGCAACGCTGGCCATCAGCGACCCGGCGACCGGCGAATTGATCGCGCAGGTTCCGGCCTTGCAAGGCGCTGAAACCCGCCGCGCCATCGAGGCCGCTGATCGCGCCTGGCCTGCCTGGCGCGCGCGTCCTGCCGCCGAGCGTGCGGCGCTACTGGAGCGCTGGCATCAGGCGATGCTCGACAACGTCGAAGACCTCGCGCTGATCATGACCCTTGAGCAGGGCAAGCCGCTGAACGAGTCGCGTGGCGAGATCCGCTATGGCGCAAGCTTCGTCAAATGGTTCGCTGAAGAAGCGCGCCGCTCGTACGGCGAAACCATTCCCACGCCCAGCGCTGATCGTCGTTTGATGACGCTCAAGCAGCCGGTCGGTGTCTGCGCCGCGATCACCCCGTGGAATTTCCCCAACGCCATGATCACCCGCAAATGCGCGCCAGCCCTGGCTGCAGGCTGCACGATCATCGTCAAACCGTCGGACCTCACGCCGCTGTCGGCGCTGGCGCTGGCGGTGCTGGCCGAGCGCGCGGGCATTCCTGCTGGTGTGTTCAGCGTCGTCACCGGCATGCCGACCGCCATCGGCGAAGAGCTGACCGGCAACCCGGTGGTGCGCAAAATTTCCTTCACCGGCTCCACGCCGATCGGCCGTCTGCTGATGCGCCAGAGCGCCGAACACATCAAGCGCCTGAGCCTGGAACTGGGGGGCAACGCGCCGTTCATCGTGTTTGACGACGCTGATCTGGAGCAGGCTGTGGCCGGCATTATGCTCAGCAAATTCCGCAACGCCGGGCAAACGTGCGTGTGCGCCAACCGGATTCTGGTGCAGAGCGGCATTTACGACCGTTTCGCTGCGCGGCTGGTGGAAGAAGTCGCCAAACTCAAGGTCGGCAACGGTCTGGAAGAAGGCGTGACCATCGGCCCGTTGATCAACCCGGCAGCGGTCAGCAAGATTTCCCGGCACATCGACGATGCGCTGAGCCAGGGCGCGAAGTTGCTGTACGGCGGGTTGCCCAACGGTGACGGCCAGTTCGTCCAGCCAACGGTATTGGGTGATACCCATGCGGGCATGCTGCTGGCCAACGAAGAAACCTTCGGCCCGGTTGCCCCGCTGATGCGTTTCACCGACGAAGCCGAGGCCCTCGCACTGGCCAACGCAACGCCCTACGGCCTTGCCGCTTACTACTTCACCCAGGACCTGCGTCGCTCATGGCGCTTTGGTGAAGCACTGGAATTCGGCATGGTCGGCCTCAACACCGGCATCATCTCCATGGAAATCGCCCCGTTCGGCGGCATCAAACAATCCGGCCTGGGCCGCGAAGGCTCCAGCTACGGCCTGGATGAATACCTGGAAGTGAAGGCGTTTCATGTGGGTGGGTTGTAGGCGCGCGGTGCAACTGACTATCGTGCCTATGCTCCGCGTGGGAACGATCAATCAAATGCAAGTCGTCAATAACCCTGCCCGCGATTAACCTGTCCTTGCATCGCTTCTCCGCGCTCAAAGCGGCGGATGTTGTCGAGCAGGCCGGGGAAGGCGCTTTCCGGTTGGGTCATGGCCGCGACGTGCGGTGTCAGCAGGATTTTCGGGTGTTGCCAGAATGGATGGTCGGCAGGTGCTGGCTCTTGCTGCAACACATCCAGCACCGCCGCGCTGAGTTGGCCGCTGTCCAGTGCTTCAAGCAGATCGGCCTCCACCAGATGCCCACCACGGCCCATGTTGATCAGGGCGGCACCTTCGGGCAGGCGCTCGAAAAGCTGGCGGTTGAGGATGCCTTCGGTTTGCGCAGTCAAAGGCAGCACACACAGCAGAATGTCGCACTGCCCAAGAAACTCGCTCAACTGCTCCTCGCCCGCATAACACGTCACACCTGCGACCTGATGCGCACTGCGCGCCCAGCCTGACAGCTGGAAACCGAACGGTTTGAGGCTCGACAGAATATGCTGCGCCTGCAAGCCCAACCCCATCACGCCCACTCGACGCTTGTTCGCCGGTATCAACGGCTGGGCTTTCCAGAGCCCTTCAACCTGCTGCTGACGATAGCGCAGCATTTCCCGGTGCAGGCTCAGCACCGCAAAAGATGCGTACTCGCACATCCCGTGGCTGATGCCGGGGTCGAGCAGGCGAACCACCGGCAACGACTTGGGAATGCGGCTCAGGTCCAGTTGATCCACGCCAGCCGACAGCGCAAACAGCACTTTCAGGTTGGGCAACAGGTCCTGCAGGTCATCAGGTGCCAGCCAGGCACCCAGATAGTGGATATCGGCCGGGTCACCGATGTCCGGCCATACGCGCCATTCGATGTCCGGCGCGTGCTCGGCAAACAGGACACGCCAGCGTTCTGCACGTGCGGGGTCGGCTTTGTAGAGCAGGGCGGGCATGGGCATTTCCTGAGTATGAAAGTGGAGCCCCATCATGCCGCAAGTCGCAAGCAGGATCTGTCGAAACAGTCTTTGGCAGAGCGTCTGCATGACTGAAAATCAGCGCCGCCCGGCAGATTGCGTGGTGCTCGCAGGGCATGAAGGAATCTGCCGTTTGCGAGGCGAAAAACAGTTGATCTGGACATCTGAGAGGGCAAGTTCGGCGTAGATCATTTCGCTGAACGCTTAACCTGAACAACATCGCAGCCACCCCGCCGGCTGCCAGGCCCACGATAGGTAAAACCATGAACAGCAAAGTCGACGAAACTCCTCATCTGCTCCGCCAGCGCGACCAGTTTGTGCCGCGTGGCATCGTCACAGCCCACCCGTTGGTTATCGACCGCGCCCAGGGCTCTGAACTGTGGGACGTCGACGGCAAGCGCTATCTGGATTTCGTCGGCGGCATCGGCGTCTTGAACATCGGCCACAACCACCCGAACGTGGTCAAGGCGATTCAGGCGCAACTGAGCAAAGTCACCCACGCCTGCTTTCAGGTGGCGTCCTATCAGCCCTACCTGGATCTGGCCAAACGCCTGAGCCTGATGATCGCCGGCCAGAGCGGTATTGATCACAAAGCGGTGTTCTTCACCTCCGGCGCCGAAGCGGTGGAAAACGCGGTGAAAATAGCCCGCGCGCACACCAATCGCCCGGCGATCATCTCGTTCCGTGGTGGCTTCCACGGCCGTACGTTGCTCGGCACTACGCTGACCGGTATGAGCCAGCCGTACAAACAGAATTTCGGCCCGATGGCGCCGGAAGTGTTCCACACCCCGTACCCGAACGAGTACCGCGGCTTGACCACCGAAGTGGCCTTGGCTGCGCTGCATGAACTGCTGGCGACCCAGGTCGCGCCGGATCGCGTCGCGGCCATCCTGATCGAGCCGATTCAGGGTGACGGCGGCTTTCTGACTGCTCCGATCGAATTCCTCAAGGCCCTGCGCGCGTTGACTGAACAACACGGCATCGTGCTGATTCTCGATGAAATCCAGACCGGGTTTGGTCGAACCGGCAAGTGGTTCGGTTTCGAGCACGCCGGTATCCAGCCGGACCTGGTGACGGTTGCCAAGAGCCTCGCGGGCGGCATGCCGCTGTCGGGCGTGGTGGGGCGTGCCGAGATTATGGATGCACCGCTTCCGGGCGGTCTGGGGGGCACTTACGGCGGCAATGCGCTGTCCTGCGCCGCAGCGCTGGCCGTAATCGATACTTACGAGCAGGACAATCTGCTGGCGCGTGGCGAACAGTTGGGCGAGCACCTGCGTGCCGGTTTGCTCAGGCTCAAGGACCGCTACGCCTGCATCGGCGACGTACGCGGCACCGGTTTCATGCTGGCGATGGAGCTGATCAAGAACGACGCTGCACGCAGCCCGGACGCTGATCTCAACCAGAAAGTCATCGATCAGGCGCGCATCGGCGGCCTGCTGGTGATCAAGTGCGGTGTGTACCGCAACGTGTTGCGTTTTCTCGCACCGCTGGTGACCACCGAGCAGCAGATCGATGAAGCACTGAGCATTCTCGATGCCGCCTTGGCACGAGTATTGAAGTCCAGCTAAGCGTCGGCGTGGTCGTGGTTGTCGCGAGACGCTGCGACCACCAGCGCTGGGGATCATTGTTGAATGGAGACGTTGCCTGCCATGGGGCTTATTGATTACCGCGCACTGTTGATCGATTGTGACGAGGTTCTGGTGGACCGTGATTCAGGTGTCTGGGCGGCGTTGCAGCCGTTACTGGAGAACGGCCTGAATACACCGGATAAAGAGTCGATACTGACCGAATTCAATGACGTGGTGCGCACGCTGTATGCGCGCTTCGACGAGCTGGGTTTCAGCGGCCTGCTGTGCTTTGCGCACCGCCAGATGGCCGAGCGCCTCGCCATCAAGACCAGCTGGGAAGAGGGCATGACCTTCGCACGTTCAGTGCCCGACTGGACGCTGTTCGAGGACGCGCCGGGCGCCATGCTTTATCTGCGCAAGTTCTATCGACTGCTGGTGTACGCCGACCGCGACCTGCAGGATCGCGGCATTTTGTGCGAGCGCCTGGGGCTTGAGCCTGACAGCCTGCTGTCGCGGGCCACTCACCCGCTGGACGACACGCGCTGGCTCGCCGAGATGGACCTGGACACCCGCGACACCCTTCTGGTTTCCCGTCCGCCTGCTTCTGCGCCGGGTCTGGGCGGGCTGTGCCTGATCCGTCGCCGCCGCGAACAGCACCGCCAGCCATGTACCGCAGACATCTGTATCAGCAGCATGGCCGACCTCGTTGCTCAGCATCAGCTGTCTTTACGGCGCTGATTTTGCTAGAAGGTAGGCACCGTGAATGGCAATACAAGAGGTAGGTAATGGAAGGCTTGGTCAAACTGGATCGGATTGATATCAATATCCTGGTAGAACTCCAGAAAGACGGGCGCATGACCAACGTCAGCCTGGCCGACGCCGTCGGGCTTTCCGCGAGCCCTTGCCTGCAGCGCGTCAAACGTCTGGAGTCGGCTGGGTACATCTCCAGTTACAAGGCGCACCTCAACCTCGCAAAAATCACCGAATCGGTTACCGTGTTCACCGAAATCTCCCTGAGCGACCACAAACGCGAAGACTTCGCCAAATTTGAAGCGAACATCCGCCATGTGGACGAAGTGCTGGAGTGCCACCTGATCAGCGGCGGCTACGACTACCTGGTGCGCTTCATGACCCGCAGCATTCAGCATTATCAGGAAGTGATCGAAGAGCTGCTGGACAAGAACATCGGCATCTCCAAGTACTTCAGCTACATCGTCATCAAATCCCCGGTCATGAAAGACGGCGTGCCGTTGCGCAAGTTGTTGCGGCATTGAAACGGCGTAAAGTGTGGATGCGAGGGGATCAAATCCAGATCGCATCCCACAATGGATAGTCTCCTATCTTCTTGACCAGTCCTGCGCGTAGCGGGTTTGCGACGATATAGCGAGCCAGACCGACCATGTTTTGTTCGTTGCGCACAGCCTGGTCGTGATACCCGGACTGCCATAAGGTGTCGGGATGTGCTCTGATTTTTCCGATGGCTATTGAACTGCGTGCTTTAAGTTGTTGAATCAACATGGGCAGGGAATTCTTTTTGAGCTCAAAAAGCCAGTGAAAGTGGTCAGGCATTACGACCCAGGCAAGCGACTTGACCAATTCCTGCTCTTCGCATCGTCTCAGCTCTCGAACCAGCAAGCGCCCGAGACGAACATCGGCGAATACCGGTTCGCGTCCTCGTGTCACTGAAGTCACCATGTATATCTGGCCTATTGCGGAATATCGGCCTGTACGCAAACGTTTTGACGCAGAGTAAACATGCATTCCCTTGCCCCTAAAATCACTTCATCGGTGAACTTTAGTGCGTGGCCCGTGGATCAACTGAGTAATGCTTTACAGCATGTAATTTCAGTGATTCATTCGGTGTCTGATGATCAGTCTTCGTGGACAAGTCCACTCCTACAGGAGTGCAGGATCTCAGGATCAGGATCAGGATCAGGATCAGGATCAGGATCAGGATCAGGATCAGGATCACAGGGTCAGGATCACCGGTTGATGTGGTGGGAGCGGACTTGTCCGCGAAGAGGTCCGGCCTGCTACCAACGGATGCCCGCTCCATCATCGCGCCTCAACACCGGGTAAATAATCTATTTCTGAATTTATGGCACGGGGCTACTATCTGGGCGGTGCGTTGGCCGGGCTTTTGCTCGTCAAGACCTGACTCCGACCGGGCTTCCCTGTCGCCATGGATTTCAAAAGGATGTGTTCGATGCCCGCAGCCCCTCGTTTCCTTGAGCATTACCGTAAGGCCGACCGCATCATGCTGGGTCTGATCTGGCTGTTGTTTGTGTACGCGCTGGGCCTGGGGTTCTGGTTTGATACGTTTACCCAGGCGGTTGTGGTCGGTGGTGGCACCGCGCTGGTGCTGACCGGGCTGTATCGCGTGATCGGGGGCACTCGATTGATGCGCTGCTGCGTCGGTATCGGGCTGATGGTCATGGCCGCGCTGCACATCAATCAGGCACATGGGCAGATTGAAATACACTTCGGCATCTTCGTATTTCTCGCCGTGCTGACCTTCTACCGCGACTGGCTGCCGATTCTGGTCGCCGCCGTCACCATCGCTATCCACCACATCGGCTTTCATGCCCTGCACCACTCGGGCTTCCCGGTGTACGTCATGCAACATGGCGGCGGCTGGAGCATGGTGGCTATGCATGCGGTTTACGTGGTGGTCGAGAGTGCCATTCTGGTCTACCTGGCCGTGCAGAATCAGGCCGAGGCGGTCGAGAATCAGGACATGCTCGACCGCATGCTGGCCACCACCAACCAGTTTTCCCCCGATAGCCGGATCGACGAGCGATCGGGCAAACACGTCTCGCTGGCGCAGCGTTTCGAGCAGTTTCTGGCGCAGATCACCGGCCTTGTCGACGGTGTTGTGCGCGACACGCGCGGGCTTGGCGAACTGGGCCATGACCTCGCCAAAGCCAGTGGCACGCTGGAAACCGGTGCGCAGCACCAGTTGAGCGAGATCGCCCGCATGACCGGCGCAATGCAGCGCATGGGCGATGCCATGAATGACATTTCCGGCCACGTCGCGCAGGCCGTGCAGCGTGCCGGTGACGCCAGTGATCAGGTGGCCCACGGGCGCGACAGTGTCGACCGGGCGCAGAGCGAAATCACCCAGCTTGCGGCGCGCATCAGCACCACCGACGAAACCGTGCAGGCACTTGCCAATCAGTCAGAACAGATCGGCAAGGTGCTGGACGTGATCGGCAGTATCGCCGAGCAGACCAACCTGCTGGCGCTCAACGCTGCGATTGAAGCCGCCCGCGCGGGTGAGCAGGGCCGGGGCTTTGCGGTGGTAGCCGACGAGGTGCGCAACCTGGCACAACGCACCGCGTCATCCACCAAAGAGATCCAGACCATCATCGAAGACCTGCAAAAGGGCAGTCGCCAGGCTGCAACGGCCATGAGCGACAGCCTGCAAGGCGTCGGGCGTTGTGTGGAAAACAGTCAGCGCGCGTCTGAATCCCTGCGCTCGGTGGGCGAAGGCATCGGGCACATCACGCAGCTCAACGGCCTGATCGCCACGACCACCGAACAGCAGGCCACCGCCAGCCGCGAAATCGCCGATCAACTGCGTTCGGTGCAGGCCATCGCCGAACACACTGCCGCCAATATCGGCGTACTGGCGAGCAGCAGCCAGAGCCTGTCGCCGCTGGCCGTACGCCTGGCAGCGCTGGGCCAGAGTTTCCACAATTAGCGTTCGTGCTCAGGCTCAGGCAAACACTAGCCCCGACGAGCGCAGCAGTTCCTGTGTGTAGGCCTGCTGCGGCGCGGCGAAGATCTCGCGGGACGGGCCTTGTTCGACCACTTTGCCGTCCTTGATCACGATCAGGTCATGGGCCAGCGCATGCACCACCGCCAGGTCATGGCTGATGAACAGGTACGTCAGGCCATGACGGATTTGCAGGTCGCGCAACAGTGCGACGATCTGCTTCTGTACGGTGCGGTCGAGGGCTGACGTCGGCTCGTCCAGCAGGATCAGATCCGGTTCAAGCACCAATGCCCTGGCGATGGAAATGCGCTGGCGCTGGCCACCGGAAAACTCATGCGGGTAACGATGCCGCGTCGCCGGATCGAGCCCCACTTCCTGCAACACCCGAATCACCGTCTGCTCACGCTCTTTGGGCGTGCCGATTTTGTGCGTCACCAAGCCCTCGGCGATGATCTGCTCTACGGTCATGCGCGGGCTCAGGCTGCCGAACGGGTCCTGAAACACCACCTGCAACTGGCGACGCAGCGGACGCATCAAGTGCTGGCTGTGCAAACTCAGTTCCTTGGTACCGAAGCGGATGCTGCCCTCTGAATCCACCAGCCGCAAAATCGCCTGGCCCAAGGTCGATTTACCCGAACCGGACTCACCGACAATGCCCAGCGTCTTGCCCTTGAGCAGCTCGAAACTCACCCCGTCCACCGCCTTCACGTACTGCTGCTCGCGCTGGAACCAGGCTTTGCCCAGCGGGAACCAGACCTTCAGGTCCTGCACCGACAGCAGCGTATTGCTGTGCGTGGACGGCACCGGTTCGCCATCCGGCTCGGCATTGATCAGCAGGCGGCTGTAAGGGTGTTGCGGGTTATCGAACAGGGCTTGGCAATCAGCCTGCTCGACGATCTCGCCCTCACGCATCACACAGACTCGCTGAGCGATGCGCCGGACCAGATTGAGGTCGTGGCTGATCAGCAGCAGCGACATGTTCAGCCGCTGTTGCAGCGATTTGAGCAACTCGAGAATCTTCACCTGCACCGTCACATCCAGCGCGGTGGTCGGCTCGTCAGCGATCAGCAAGTCAGGTTCGTTGGCCAGCGCCATGGCGATCATGACCCGCTGGCGTTGCCCGCCCGACAGTTGATGCGGATAAGCCTTGAGCCGCGACAACGGTTCGCGAATGCCGACCAGCTCCAGCAGCTCCAGCGTCCGGCTCAGCGCGGCCTTGCCCTTCAGGCCCTTGTGCGTGACGAGGATTTCGCCAATTTGCTTTTCGACCGTGTGCAGCGGGTTCAGCGAACTCATGGGCTCCTGAAAAATCATCGCCACCCGGTTGCCGCGCAGACTGCGCAATTGCTTGTCGCTGGCCGTGACCAGATCCAGCCCGTCGTAGCGAATCGAACCCTGGGTACTGACGTTTTTCGGGGGCAGCAAGCGCAGAATCGAATGCGCGGTCACTGATTTGCCGGAACCGGATTCGCCCACCAGCGCCAGGCATTCGCCACGGCGGATATCAAGGCTGATGCCATGCACCACTTCGTGGCCGTTGAAGGCGACCCGCAGGTCGCGAATTTCAATCAGATTGTCTTGCATGTCAGCTCCGAGGATCAAAAGCGTCGCGGCAGGCTTCGCCGATGAACACCAGCAACGAAAGGATCAAGGCCAGCGCCACGAACGCGGTCAGCCCCAGCCAGGGTGCTTGCAGGTTGCGCTTGGCTTCGCCGATCAGTTCACCCAGCGAAGCGCTGCCCGCCGGCATGCCGAAGCCGAGAAAATCCAGTGCGGTGAGCGTGGCAATGGCGCCGGTGATGATGAACGGCAGGTAGGTCAGGGTGCTGGTCATTGCGTTGGGCAGGATGTGCCGCCACATCAGCGCAGCATCGGTCAGCCCCAGTGCGCGGGCGGCTTTGACGTATTCCAGATTGCGCCCGCGCAGGAACTCGGCACGCACCACGTCCACCAGCGACAGCCAGGAAAACAGCGCCATGATGCCCAGCAACCACCAGAAGCTCGGTGATACAAAGCCGGACAGAATGATCAGCAGGTACAGCACCGGCAAACCCGACCAGATCTCTTGAATCCGCTGGCCGATCAGGTCGGTCATGCCGCCGTAATAGCCCTGAATGGCCCCGGCGCAGACACCGATCACCGTGCTGATCACGGTCAGCAGCAGCGCGAACAGGATGGAAATCCGCGCCCCGAACAGCACCCGCGCCAGCACATCGCGGGCCTGCTCATCAGTGCCCAGCCAGTTGGTGCCGTCGGGCGGGCTGGGCGATGGTGCGTCCAGGTCATAGTTGATGGTGTCGTAGCTGAACGGGATCGGCGCGAAGAGCATCCAGCCGTTTTTTGCCGCGATCAGCTTGCGCACGTAGTCGCTGGCATAGTCCGGCTCAAACGGCAACTCGCCGCCGAAATCGGTTTCCATGTAGGTGTGCAACACCGGGTAATACATCTGCCCGTCGTAGTTGATCAGTAACGGTTTGTCGTTGGCGATCAGCTCGCCGCACAGGCACACCAGCATCAGACCGATGAAGATCCACAGCGACCACCAGCCACGCCGGTTGGCCTTGAACAGGGCGAAGCGACGCTGGGTCTGGGGAGAGAACTCGAACATCAGGCGCTCCTCGCGGAAAAGTCGATACGCGGGTCGACCAGCGTGTAGCACAGGTCACCGATCAGTTTGATCAGCAGGCCGAACAGCGTGAACAGAAACAGCGTGCCGAACACAATCGGGTAATCCCGCGACACCGCAGCCTCGTAACTCATGCGCCCCAAACCGTCGAGGCCGAAGATGGTTTCGATCAGCAGGGAACCGGCGAAGAACACTTCGATCAATGCCTGCGGAATGCCTGCGATGACCAGCAGCATGGCGTTGCGGAACACATGGCCGTACAGCACGCGATGCTCGGTCAGACCCTTGGCCCGCGCCGTGACTACGTACTGGCGACTGATCTCGTTGAGAAAGCTGTTCTTGGTGAGAATGGTCAGCGTGGCAAACCCGCCAATCACCAGCGAACTGACCGGCAGCACCAGGTGCCACAGGTAGTCCTTCACCTTGCCCCAGGTGCTCAGGCTGTCGAAGTTTTCCGAGAGCAAACCCTGCGCCGGAAACCAACTCAGGTAGCTGCCACCGGCAAACACCACGATCAGCAGAATGGCGAACAGAAACGCGGGCGTAGCGTAGCCGATGATCACCAGCGTGCTGCTCCACACATCGAACGCGCTGCCATGCCGCACCGCCTTGCGAATGCCCAGCGGGATGGAAATCAGGTAAGTGATCAGCGTCGCCCAAAGCCCGAGTGACAGCGATACCGGCAGCTTTTGCGCAATCAGTTCGGTGACCGGCGCACCCCGAAAGAAGCTGGTGCCGAAGTCCAGTTGCGCGTAGTTCTTGAGCATCAGCCAGAGCCGTTCGTGCATGGGTTTGTCGAAACCGTAATGCTCCTTGATCTGCTCGATCAGCGCCGGGTCCAGCCCGCGCGTGCTGCGGCTGGCGGTGCCGCTTGCGGCCACTTCACCACCGCCGCCACCGACCCCGTTGGGGCTGAAACCCTGAATGCGGGCGATGGCCTGCTCGACCGGCCCGCCGGGGGCGGCCTGCACGATGAGGAAGTTGACAATCAGAATGGCCAGCAGCGTGGGGATGATCAGCAGCAGGCGTCGAATCACGTAAGCCAGCATCTCAATGCTCCTTCGCAGCGGTGTTCTTGCCGGCAAGCGCAGCAGCCTGGGCGTTGGTCAGCGGGGTCGGGCTGATCTGCCACCAGGTTTCCAGGCCTACGTCGTAAATCGGCGCCACCGCAGGCATGCCAAAACGGTTGGCGAACACCAGCGGCGTGCCTTTGGAGTAGTAGTTGGGAATCATGTAGTAACCCCATTGCAGGACCCGATCCAGCGCGCGGGCATAGGTCACCATGTCGTTGCGCGTGTTGGCGCTCACCAGCCCGTCGATCAGCGTGTCCACTGCCGGGTTGCGCAGCACCATCGCGTTGGAACTGCCCACCTCCGTGGCGCTTTGCGAGCCGTACAGGTTGTACAGTTCGCGGCCTGGAGAAATGATCGGGTTGCCGTTTTTCGGCAATGTCACCACGATCATGTCGTAGTCCCGTGCATTGAGCCGGTTGATGTACTGCGCCGAATCGATGCGCAAAAAATCCAGGGTGATGCCGATCTGCGCCAGGGTGCGTTTGAAGGGCAGAATCAGTCGGTCGAAACCGCCCTGACCGTCGAGAAAACTGAACACCATCGGCTCGCCCGCCGCGTTGACCAGCTTGTTGTCTTTGGGGTGCCAGCCGGCCTCGGCCAGCAGCTTGAGGGCCTGCAACTGTTTGTCACGGATGTAACCACTGCCATCGGTTTTAGGCGGTTGATACACCGTAGTGAACACCTCGTCCGGCACCTGAGTGCGCAATGGTTCGAGAATCTTCAGTTCGGCGGGCGTCGGCAGCGCGGTGGCGGCCATGTCGCTTTTCGGAAAGTAGCTCTGCTCGCGCACGTAGAAATTGCGCATGACCCGGCGGTTGATCCAGTCGAAGTCCCACAGCAATGACAGCGCTTCACGCACGCGGCGGTCCTTGAAGATCGGGTTGTCCAGATTGAACACAAAACCCTGCGCGGCGACCGGGCGTTGTTGGGCGAAGATGTTTTTTTGCAGACGCCCGTCGTCAATCGCCGGGCCGCTGTAACCGACCACGAAACCTGAGGAGGAAAACTCCCGGTTATAGTCGAAGGCCCCGGCCTGCAGCAGTTGCCGGGCGATTTCGGTGTCGCCGTAGTAGTTCACGGTCAGGCTGTCGAAGTTGTACAGGCCACGGCTGACCGGCAGGTCCTTGCCCCACCAGTCCTTGACCCGTTCAAAGGCCACGCTGCGCCCGGCATCAACCTTGGCGACCCGGTAAGGCCCGTTGCCCAGAGGTGGCTCGAAACCGCCGCCGTTGGCGAAGTCGCGGCTCTTCCACCAGTGCTCCGGCAGGATGTGCAGGCTGGCAATGTCCAGCGCCAGCATGCGGTTGAGGTTGTTTTTGAAGTCGAAGCGAATCTGTAGCGGCCCCTCGATGGTCACCTCTTTGACGTCGGCGAACATGGGGCGATAGCTGAAGCTGGCCTTGGTGGTCATCAGCTCGAAGGTGTAGCGCACGTCTTGCGCAGTGACGGGCTTGCCGTCCTCGAAACGTGCCTTGGGGTTGAGGAAAAAACGAATCCACAGACCGTTCGGGTCCATCTCCATCTTTTCCGCGATCAAGCCATAAACGGTGTACGGCTCATCCAGCGAGCGATAGGCCAAGGGTGAATAAACCCAGCTATCGACCTCCCGCACATTGATGCCCTGATCGACATAAGGATTGAGGTAGTTGAACTGGCCGATTTCTTCCGCCGAGCGCGTCAGTGAACCGCCTTTGGGGGCGTTCGGGTTGACGTAGTCGAAGTGCTGAAAGCCAGCCGGGTATTTGGGTGCCTCGCCGTAGACAGTCAAGGCGTGGGTCGGCGCGGCCTGCGTGACCTGCCAGCCACTCAATAGCGCAACACCCAGAATCAGGCGCTGCAACAAACGGGTATGACGCAACATGGTGGGGCTTTCCTCGTACGCACTGAATGACAATGAGTCGCGAAAAAGCCCCCGGCCGGGGAAGGTGGATGAAGCCTGGGCCGGAGGGGGCGAGCTCGCAATCTGACGTGGCCCACGGAGCATGTATGGGCCATGTCGTCACACTCAGAAGTGGTAAGTCGCGCGTGCGAACAGGGTCCGGCCCAACGGGTCGGCGTAACGAGGGTCATAGCCGGACTGGAAGTTGTAGGCCTGGTTGGAGAACGGCGGGTTGCGGTCGAACATATTGCGTACCCCGGCATCTATATCCAGTACCTTGTCGAAGGTATGACCCACCGACATGTCCCACAGCGCGTACGACGCGACCCGCGCATTGGTGGTGCGGTCGTAGTCGTTGTAACCGCTGGTGAAGCGGTTGGTGAGGGAGGCGCGGGTGTCGCCCAGTGCCCAGGTGCCGGTCAGTACGTGTTTCCAGCGTGAGATCACGCCATCGCCCTGGAAGTCGCCGACCTTGTCGGTGTACGGGCCGTCGATGATGTTCTGGAAGTCATAACGCGTCACATAGGTGCCAGTCATGCCCAGGCCGAACTGGCCGTACGGTGTGTTCGGAAAGCGATAGTCGAGCGATACGTCAACGCCGCTGGTCTTGACGATACCCAGGTTGGCGTTACCGGTGACGATATTGGCAATCGAACCGTCGGCGGCACGCACGTAGCGGTCAGCGTAGGTGTTCGGGTCATCGAACACAGTCGACTCGGGGAACGCCTGGATCTGGTTGGAAATATGAATCCACCAGAAATCCAGGCCCATCGACAGGTTGCTGACCGGCTGATAGACGAAGCCCAGGGTCATGTTGCGGGCTTTTTCCGGGGCCAGCTCGGTGTTGCCTCCGCCATTGTTGAGGAACTGCTGCTGGCAATCACGACCGGCGTTGCCACCAGGCTGGACGACACCTCCGGCACACAGAACCGGGTCGTTGTAATAGCCCTGCGTAAAGGTCGTGCTGCGCGGTGCATACAGTTCATAGAGCGACGGTGCGCGGAAGCCTTCGCTGTAGGCACCACGGACCACCAGTTGTTTGAACGGCTGGTAGCGGAAGGAGTATTTCGGGTTGGTGGTGCTACCGAAGTCGCTGTATTTGTCGTGACGAACTGCGGCGGTCAGCTCCAGGCTGTCCAGCACAGGGACGTTTAGTTCGGCGTATTGCGCCTTGACGCTCCTGTCGCCTTCGACGCTGCCTGCGGCATCTGCGCCCAGACTGCTGATGTCGTTGACGTAAGCTTCGTACTCCTGATGCATTTTCTCTTTGCGGTATTCACCGCCCAGCGCAATGCCGGCAGGACCTGCACCGAACCAGTCGCCGATTTCCCGGCTGATGCGCGCATCGAGACCTGCGACCCGGCCCACGGCGCTGGAATACTGGCCGTGATATTCGCTGGCGTCGATCAGCGCCTGACCGGCAGTGGTTTGCGGGCCGAACGGGTTAAGGGTGCCATTGGCCAGGCCGTTGAGCATTGCAGCGTCGCTGATGTACCCGTTGGTGAGCGATGACAAGACTTTGTTCTGGTTGTAGGAGGCCCCGACGTTGTAATCCCAGCCGCCCACCAAACCGTCGAAATTCAGCAGAAAACGCTGGCTGGTGTTCTGATCGCTGGACCCGCGTGGCCCGGCCGCCGTTTCTCGCCAGGCAGTGCTGATGGGTTGGGTCGGGTCGAGGGTGAAGTCGGTCGGTGCCGGGGTAATGCCGTTGCCGGGGTAAAAAGGCGACGATGAGTCCAGAGAAAGGCCAGTCAAGGGCGCTGGCCCGATATCGGTATGGTTGTTGTTACGGGCCCAGAAGTATTCGAGGCTGACGTTGTGATCGTCTGCCAGCTTGCCGGTGGCCTTGCCAAAGAACGAGGTCTTTTCGGTCTGCGGAATCAGGTCGATGTATTCGCGGGTACTGAAGCGGCAGATACCGTTGCTGGCAATCAGGTTGGCGCCACCGCAGTTTCTGCCCAGCGGGTTGGCGGAGTTGTCACCTTGGAAGTAATTGCCGGGATAAGCCGTACCGGAGGTCTGGTTCAGACCGCGTCCCGGTACGTAATCTTTGGCAAACGAGCGGTCGTTGGCGTCCAGGTTTTGCTGCTTGTTGTAGTTGAAGACGCCCATGACGTTAAAGCGGTCTTCTTCCAGATCGCCAAAGCCCCAACTGGCGCTCATGTCCTTGGTAGCACCACCGCCACTGGCGGTCGGCGTCTCGCCACCCAGGGTCAGGCTGCCGTCAGTCAGTGACTTTTTAGTGATGAAGTTGATCACACCGCCGATGGCGTCGGTGCCGTAAAGCGCCGAGGCACCGTCACGCAGCACTTCCACGCGGTCAATGGCGGCGAACGGGATCATGTTCAGGTCGATGGCGCTGCCATTGGGCGTGCCCACGCCGGACAAGGCGTTATTAGCCAGGCGTCGGCCGTTGAGCAGGACCAGCGTCTTGTTCGCACCGATACCGCGCATGTCAGCAAAGGAGGCTCCCCCTGTTCCGGCTCCGACCGAGCCTGCGCTGTTGTTGATCGACTGGCTGCCGGTGATGCGCTGGACCATTTCCTGAGTGGTGGTCACGCCCTGTTTCTTCAGGTCGTCGGCGCGCAGGATGGTAATCGGCACTGCCGTTTCGGCATCGACCCGGCGGATCGCCGAACCGGTCACTTCAACGCGTTGCAACTGGGTTGTGGCAGGCACAACCGCTGCACTGGAGGACACGGCCGAGCCGCTGGTGTCTGCATCGACGGCTTCAGCCGCCTGGGCACCGCTCATGCCCATGGCCAATGCACAGAGCAGGGCACGTGGATGACGCCGGACCGCGAGGGCCAGTGGTTTGAGGGTGCTACCGGGAAGATTCATCAGCATGGTTAGTTCCGACTTGGTCCAGACATTATTGAAATGGCCTTGTGAGCCCTCTGTTCCCGACGCGGTTGTGCCGAGCGGGTATTCCACTTCTTCGTTTTCCAGCAAGCCGCTCCCCTCCAGGGGCTTTTCAGCCCACGGACGACCGCATTCACGGGAGTCGGGTCAGACGGCGTCGCGCGGCGAAGCCCTCAGATCACGTTCGGGTCATTTCGCCGTCATGACAGATATCTTGGTAATACCGGAGCGCTCGATGGACGCCATCGCCTTGGCTACCTGGCCATAGTTCACGGCGGTGTCGGCCTGTAGTTGAACGCGGATTTCCGGGTCCTTGGCTTTCTCGTCCTGCAGGCTTTTTTCCAGCAGCTCCGGGGCGATTTCCGATTTGGCGAGGTAGAACTTGCCGTCCTGATCGACGCTGACCACCACCGGATTTTTCTTCTCGGCGGGCGCGACCGAGTCGGTCTTGGGCAGGTTGACCTTGATCGCGTTGGTCATCAGCGGCGTGGTGACGATGAACACCACCAGCAGCACGAGCATCACGTCCACCAGCGGCGTGACGTTCATTTCGCTGAGTACTTCGTCGTTGTCCTGAGTGGAGAAAGACATTAGCTGGCCTCCCGAACGGCATGGCCATTCTTGCTGGCGATGGGCTGACGGGTCACGGCGAAGGCGCTGCGCTGGGCGAGGGCGTCGAAATCGTGGGCGAAGTCATCCATGTCGGCCACGGCGAGCTTGAGGCGGCGCAGAAAGAAGTTGTAGATCAGCACCGCCGGCACCGCGACAGCGATACCCACGCCGGTCGCAACAAGTGCGTGACCGATGGGGCCGGCGACCGCTTCAAGGCTGGCCGAGCCGGTCACGCCGATGCTTTGCAGGGCTTCCATGATCCCCCAGACCGTACCGAACAGGCCGATGAAGGGCGCGGTGGAGCCGATACTGGCGAGAATGGCCTGGCCGCTTTCCAGCGCACGACGCTCTTTTTGAATCTGCTGGCGCAGGTTGCGCTCCAGGCGGTCCGAGCGGTTGATGGTGTGCGCCAGTTGTTGCGTGGTGCGTGGCGACTCATCGACTGCCATTGCCTCGAAACCGCTGTTGGCAATACGCGCCAGCGCCCCAGGGTATTGCGCAGAGTGCTCGGCGGCGGTGAGCAAATCCGGCGCGCTCCAGAACGCTTTGGTGAACTGTTTGTTCTGCGACTTCTGGCGGACGTACTGTGCCGACTTGATCAGCAACAGGGCCCAACTCAACACGGAAAACACAATCAATGCCCAGAGTACGGCGGGGACGATCATGGAAGAGAGCGATGCGTTCATGGTTTAAACCTCACCAGCTTTAAATGAATTGTCGGTTGTCATGGGCCGGATCATTCCGGCAGCTTGAAGTCGATGGTCTGCGTCGCGAAGCCTTCTATCGGCGTATCGCCACGTTTGGCCGGGATAAACTTCCAGTTGCGCACGGCCTCCACGGCGGCATCGTCGAGTGCCGGTTTGCCGCTGGATTTGGTCACCTCGACCGAACCAGCGCGGCCGTTGGGCAGCACCTTGATGCGCAGAATCACGCGACCTTCCCAACTGCGGCGCAAGGCCAGCCCCGGATACTCCGGTGGCGGATTGCCCAGGCTGGCGAGCCCGGAAACAGCCGCACTTTCCTTGGCCGGCGCCGGTGGTGCAGGCGGGGCAGCAGGCGCGGGCGCAGGTGTTGGCGGCGCAGGCGGGCTCGGTGCGGCAGCAGGCGTTGGCGCGGGCGGCGTCGGCTTTTTCACCGGCTCAACCTTCTTGACCGGCTTGGGCTTCTCGACCTTCGGCTTTTCGATCGGCTTGGGCGGCGGCTCCACGGCGTCCGGATCCTCGACCGGCTGTTCCGGTTCGGGTGGCGGCGGCGGGGGAGGCGGAGGTGGTGGCTCGGGTGGCGGCGGTTCCGGCGCCGGCGGTGTCGGGCTGGTCAGTTCAATGGTCATTTCCGGAACCTGTGGTGCAACTTCGGGCAGTGCTGGCTGCGCCGTTTGCATGTACCACCAGATCACACCGTGAATAAGTACCGACGCAGCAATCAATACCATGACTTGCGGCTTGTTAAGGCCGCCCGGGCGTGACGTATTGGCCGTGAAAGGAATGCCCTGCCACGCCGTAGGTGTTATATCGGGCGATGGACCGGGCACTGCTTTCATTATTACCGCATCATTCATTAACGCTCCCTCGGGTAGTTGAAGGGCAATAAGAGTCCGTTCGAATATTTCGTGAATATTCGAATGCTGGATATCCGCACATTGATCAGGTGCATGACACCACTGAGCCTGTGCGTGCGCACAGGCTCAAACAGGGAAAACGAGTTCTACATCAGGGCGCTGGCATTGCTGATCCTTGTCTTCTTATCGTGATGTACGGGTACGTACATCCATGTTCCTTAAAGGCTACATTGCAACCGCTGTGCCAGAACGTAAGGGCGGTAAGCCTTGGTTCAGAACGGGTGTCGCATTCGTGTAACTATTTATCGAATCCCGATTTCATGGGCTTGAAAAGCACTCACTCGAATGACACGTCATAAAAAACAGCGCGTGACTAAACACCCTCTGCTTGAGCAGACGAGTTCGAAAAGCGTGACGTGCAAGTCACTTTGCTTGATGCACCAATACTGTGTGGCGGGGATCAAGTTGGTGCGTTAGTTGGTCAGTCGCTCAAAAAGGATGCTCCTAATGCTCGTGGTGGGTAATGCAGGTAACCGCTAATGAAATAAAGGCCGTCATAAAAAGAGTGGCCAAATGGAACTGGCTAGAAAAAATTGTCGGACAACGGGTGTATGTTAAGTGTCAGTTAATGATAAGCCGGTACGTTTTTCTTATATCGCGCGCACAGTTTCGCAAGGCGCTGATTAATCATCAGAACAGGCAGCGTTGAGCGCGAAATGTCTCAGGTCCAGAAATGCAAAGCGTTCATGAAGCAGCGCGCAGGGCCGGGCAAAGGCGCAGCGACCGGGCGGGCAGCGTCGAGGGCAGGTGATACCCAAGGGGTAAGCGGCCAGCGCAACGGTGATGTGACACGGTACGGGTAGGGCACAGCCAGATTCCTTTCCTGGTGAGACGCAAGACTTGTGATCCGACGCCTGCACTGTTTGTGGACGCTCTCGCGCCCGTGGACTGCATTTGGTGCGTGTGGGCACCCCTTGACTGCAGCGCGCACCATTGGTTTATGGCACGACCGTTCCACTTGAAAGAACTGTGCCAATTTGTGTCTTTTTGTATCTGGAGGAGTACATTTTCTTTAGTTGCGAGCTGCAAGTGGCGGGATGCAAGGCAGTAGGTTTTAGTGGGAGTGGAAGAAAGGCAGGAAGCCGCCCGTTGGCAGGGCGGCTTGGGAGGCGTTGAAAATTACCAGAATGCAGCGGGAGCGCTGAGGGCTTTGCTGAACACTTCAACAGCACGCTCGACATCCGCCTGCGTGGTGTAGCGGCCCAGGCTGACGCGTACGCTGGCGAGCGCTTTCGTGGAGTCCATACCCAGGGCAAGCAGTACATGCGAAGGCGCATTGCTCGCCGAGTTGCACGCAGACGTCGAGGACAACGCCAGGCTGTGGGACAACTGCGAGCTTGTGAAGCCGCTGCGGGTGATACACAGGTTGAGCGTGTGCGGGATGCGCTGCTCAGGGCTGCCATTGAGTTGCACGTCCGGCAGGGCCAGCAGGCCTTCACGCAAATGACAGCTCATCGATGCGACGATTTTCAGCTTCTGCCTGGCTGATCGCCAACGCAAAGGCGGTGCCCATGCCGACGATCTGATGCGTCGCCAGCGTGCCCGACCGAAAACCGCCTTCGTGCCCGCCGCCGTGGATTTGCGCCTGCAGCAGCGAATGAGCACGCGGGCCTACATACAGCGCGCCGATCCCTTTGGGGCCATACGCCTTGTGCGCGGAAAAGGACATCAGGTCCACAGCCAGGCTCGCCAGATCAACCTTCACCTTGCCCACCGCCTGCGCCGCGTCCACATGAAACAGCGCGCCGTGTTCGCGTACGATAGCGCCAATACGGGCGATATCAGTCAGCGTGCCCAGTTCGTTGTTCACCAGCATCAGCGACACCAGCAGCGTGTCTTCGCGCAGCGCAGCCTGAACCGCCTGCGGCTGGATCAGGCCTTGGGCGTCCGGTTTCAACCAGGTAACCGGAAAGCCCTGACGCTCCAGCGTGCTGACGGTATCAAGCACCGCCTTGTGTTCCAGAACACTGGTAATGATGTGCCGGCGCTGCGCGCTGCTGTCATGAGCGATGCCCTTGATCGCCAGGTTGTTGGACTCCGTGGCGCCGGACGTCCAGACGATAGTATCCGCAGGCGCACCCACCGCATCGGCCACCTGACGCCGTGCCAGCTCGACCGCCTGCCGCGCAACCTGCCCATACCCGTGCCCGCTGGACGCCGGGTTACCGAAATGACCTTCGCGGCCCATACAGGCCACCATGGCTTCGATGACCTGTTCATCAACAGGCGTGGTAGCGGCGTAATCCAGATAAAGAGCAGGTGTGGTCATGGGCAAATTCACTTCGTGATCGGGTCAGAATCAGGGGTTAGCCTCGCAAGGCTAATGACTTGAAAGGTTACTGATCCAGAGGCGAAAATTTTTTGATATTTGCACGGATACTGACGACGAATGCGAAAAATTATTCGCTTCTGATTGGATTAATGCGATTAAAAAATCTAGGATGTCGCTTGATGCGTAATTTCATAACCAGACAGGCATTCCCACGCAGAGCGCTCATCGCATGCATCGTTTCTAAAGATCCCGCAGAGTGAGCTTCTGCCCGAAGGGCGTGGGAGCGAACTTGTTCGCGAAAGGGCCGGTACATTCTCTGAAAATGTATCGTTTGAACTACGGTCTTAGCGAACAACGCAGATCGCTGCCCCCATTTCACTCAGGAACCCCCCATGGACAAATTCGACCGGGCAATCCTCGACATCCTGCAAACCGATTGCACCCGCTCCGTCGCCGACATTGCCGAGCGCATCGGCCTGGGCAGCACCGCGTGCTGGCGCAGAATCCAGAAGCTGGAAGAGTCGGGCATCATCGACCGCCGCGTCGCACTGCTCAATCCGCAGCAGTTGAACGTCTCGGTCAGCGTCTTCGCCGCCATCCGCACCAACCAGCACAACGCCGCCTGGCTCGAAAAGTTTCACGCCGCCGTCGGCGAACTGCCCGAGGTCGTCGAGTGCTACCGCATGGCAGGAGACACCGACTACATGCTGCGCATCGTCGTAGCCGATATCGCAGGGTATGACGCCGTCTACAAACAGCTGATCAGCATCCCCGGCATCAGCGACGTCAGCTCCAGCTTTGCCATGGAGCAGATCAAATTCACCACCGGCCTGCCGCTGCAATACGCATCGTTCGGCGGATAAGCACCGCCACGCTCATCAATTGAATCGAACCCTCAGCCCCGCGCCACGTCCACTTTCTTTGGCAAATGAAAAAGGTGGCTGACATGACGACCGATCCCATACTGACCAACACCGTACCCAAAGAAGATCCCGCCAGCGCCAGGCTCGGCCAATACGACCGCGAAGCCGACCCCGTCCTCGCCATGAACGCCAACAAACCCGGCGCCGGCGCGAAAAAGGGCGACGAAGTGAAGGCGCGTACAGAAGAAGATGAGGCCTACGAAGACGACGAGCCGGAAGTGTATTCGGATGATCCGGATATCGTGGCGGATGAGGGCGGCGGTGTTTCGCCGGGGTGAGGCAGCACGAATATGGCGTTCAGGTGGTGTAGCAGCTCAAAGGTGTTCAGCGGCCAGCGTTCTTAACTTGGCAGGCTGTACGCCGAGCAGATTGCCTGCTTCACGCAGCAGCATCCGGCCACTCAGGGTTTCGGTCAATACAGCCTTACTCAAACGCGTACTGTTTTTGGCCGTTGCATTGCGGTAGTAATCCCCAGCCCCGCCTTTTTCGTCCCGGAATGCTTTCAGGATCTTCTGGTAATACGCGCCGTACTGTTCTTGCGTTACGTAGCCCAGGTCCATCGCGCGTCGACCAATGACAAGTTTGCTGACATGGAACCGCGTGGCGAGCGTGGCCAGATTACTTTCCCACTCAATACTGGCGCTCCATACGGTACGAAAAAGCGCTTCCGGCACAAGAAACTCACCTGCCACAGCATTACAGAATCGCTCTTCCTCTCGACCGTTAGCAGTACCTGCATCAGAGACGCCGCTGCTGCCAATCCAGATATGAGCGAGTTCATGCATCAACGTGAATAGCCGAGCTGTTGGAGCATCAGAGCTGTTGATGAACACCACCGGTGCCAGCGGGTTACTGATGGCGAAGCCTCGAAATTCACTGACTTCCAGTTTCCGGTGTGTGTTGCCCAGCGCAATGCCACTGCGCATGACAAGCACGCCAGCCACTTCGGCAGCATCAATCAGCGCGCGGCTGTATTTATCGTAATCGAGGCGGGATTTTTCCGGATCGACGCCCAGGGTTTGCCGAATATCGCTCACAACCGTCTTCACCGGCGTCCGGCTGTCAAAGCGACCCACGAATGGAAGAGGCTGACGCTCCTGCACATGGAGGTATTCCAGATACCAGTCCTGTTTGCGGATCGCGTCTTTTACTGTGTCCAAAAGCTCCAGACTCGGCCGCAATGGTGCCGAGTTACCGACCGTGCGCAGGTCTGGCAGCGGAAGCTGCTCAACAGGAGGCTGAAGCAGGAACAGGAAGCCGAAAGGAACGTGCGCGACGCTTGCCCATTTTTGGGCTTGCAGAAAGGTTGGCCTTGCCTCGCCCGATTCCCATTCCTCGACCCGCTCAGGCTTTACGGGCAGCTTTCTAGCGACCTGTGCAGCAGAAAGCCCCGCACGTTCTCGGGACCACGTGAGGATGCTTGGATTAACAAATGCGGCTTGGCTCATGGCGAATTCGGAACGTCAGAGAAGGCTGTCTCGAGCTGATCCATGCGCGGGCTGTCAGGCATTGCCTTCTCCTTGGCGATATCACGCACCGCAGAGCGCGGCACATGCTCGTACATTATGGGCTGGCACCGTCACGGTCAACGACAGCAGCGTTGGGTTATGAGCGCAATGATGAACCTGATAATCCGTAGCGTGTAGGTAAATAGTTACCTCATTCACTATTCCAGCCAAGCATTCAAGGACGTGAAGCAATCTCGTCCAGATGATTCAGCAGATCCAGCGGGTCCTCGTACACCCTCAAGGCACCCGCCCGCTCAAGCTCGCCGATGTCATAGCCACCCGAAAGCAGGCCGACGCCGGTCGCCTTGCAGCGACGCGCCGCCAGCATGTCCCAGATCGCATCGCCGATCACCAGGCATTCATCAATCGGAGCGCCGATCTTCTTCGCCGCCGCCAGGAACAGGTCCGGGTCCGGCTTGCCGTAACTCACGTCATCGCGCGTAACAATGTTGATCTTATTGATGTCCAGCTTCAGCGCCTTCAGATTGATCGTCGCCGTATCAATCCCGCCGCTCGTGGCGATGCACCACTTGAGGTTCTCCTTGTCGAGCGTCTCAAGCAACTCGACCGCACCCGGCAGCGCAATGATCTGATGCTGCAACCGCTCGTACGCCTGCGCATGCTTTTCGCTGAGCCGCTCGGCTTGCTCATTGGTAATGCTCATGCCGGTTTCACGCGACAACGACTTCAACATCAGCCCGCCGCTCATGCCGATCTTGCGATGGATACGCCACATCGCGAGCGGGATGTTCTCTGCGTCCAGTGCTTCTTTCCAGGCAGCGACGTTTTGGTAGACGCTGTCGGTCAGCGTGCCGTCGAGGTCGAAGATGAAGGAGGTTTGGGGTCTCATAATGGGGAGCTCTTTTTGAGTGTGGGTTGGCCGTCTGGCGGGAGCTGAATGAATGTTCAGGCATCAAGCCAGAGGCAGGGAGAGGTAGGGATTTGTGAGGTCATGGTTTTTCGAGTCGCTTGAGCACGGGGCGTTCGATCTTTTGAAGGGGAGCAATCTTGCCAATGCGGATTTTCATACCAGGATGACGAGCTCTGCCGAGCATGAACAATTGTTTATTGACGGTGTTTGAACCCGTGAGTAGTATCCAAGCGGTATTCAGGAATCGCTCCTGCAATACCTTTCAAGACACAGGAAGTCTTAAATGTATTATCGACTGTCAGTGCTGAAAACCTCCTCCGGATGCTTATTCGCGTCCAATGCCGTCTATCTCTCTGTTTTCAAAAGCA
Source organism: Pseudomonas sp. CFBP2511 (assembly GCF_030209255.1). Taxonomy (NCBI): domain Bacteria; kingdom Pseudomonadati; phylum Pseudomonadota; class Gammaproteobacteria; order Pseudomonadales; family Pseudomonadaceae; genus Pseudomonas; species Pseudomonas sp. CFBP2511. Next base: position 140,417 of record NZ_JARVSI010000012.1, read on the forward strand.
ATACCTGGCGTCGCTAATTCAGCAACTGCCGGTGTATTTCTGTCTGTTTCAGTCAAACACCCCTAAACAGTGACTTCTTAAACAGCCATGCGCGGTTGTTCGGTCCTCTGTGCCTTATAGCATAGAAATCGATCTGCACGAATGGCGGCAGTTTTTTGCCTTCTCACCGAGGCAAGAAGTTGTGTGAGTTCGCGCGCCTGTCTGATCAAGGGCACTTTAAATAACAACCCGCTGATGTGCCGCGTTGCAGGTTAATTCGCCTGTGTTTTTGTCGGCTGCTCATCTGTGCGCTGCTTATTAATAACAAAGGAAGAAATAGCATGACCAGAATAATGGCCTCTGTCAGTGTGCAGTTACACACTGAGAATATGAAATGTGATCCGCTGGACGTATATCAATTAGCTTTAGGCTCTTCAGGTCCTGAAAGCGTATTTATTCTTGAGTCTCTATCCGGCCCCAGCCGTGATCGTAAAGCCACTGTAATTGGATTTGACCCGTTATTCTCAGTAAATGTTTATGAAGCCTACGCAGAGCTTGAAGGGGGCGAACGGCTGATAGGCCATTTGAGACATTCTCTGCTGGAGCGAGGTATCTTCCTGGACGGCAGTCGGCGTGTCTGCATTGATTCCAACGATGCTGTATGGGATTTGCTGCGGGCATTGCAGGCCGCCTTTGATATTCCGCGCCAGTCTGACCCCAGCCTCGCTTTTTTTGGCTACCTCTCTTATGACTGCGTCCGGTTCGTCGAGGAAATTCCGGATCTGACGGAGCGGACGAATGACTATCCGATCATTGCCCTGACCGTATTCCAGACGCTGGTTTATTTCCATGCAAACCGAACGGTGGAGGTCATGGTCAACAACTGCCCGCTGTGGGAAACCCGTGGCACCGATGACTATGTTGCCTTGATGGCCGACGCCGCACGCATGCCGATTTTCGACGAGCAGATTGTCTACCCTTCCGTTACCGTCGCTCGGGATACCGTGGACAAAGAGCAGTTCCTTGGCTGGGTAGACAAGGCGCTGGAGCACATTCTTAAAGGCGATATCTACCAGATCCAACTGGGCCACGAAGTGCAGGTTGATACGTCGGTCAAACCTTTTGATGTGTACCGGACTTTGCGCCAGAACAACCCGTCACCCTATATGTACCTGGCTAATCTTGGCGGTGTCGACCTGATCGGTGCGAGTCCCGAACTGTTTGTCCGGATCAAGAATGAGCTGATCGAGATGAGACCTATCGCGGGCACCGTGGGTAAAACATCTGGCATACCTTCCAGCGAGTTGATCCTGAGCATGACGCGCTCTGAAAAAGAACGCGCTGAGCATCTGATGCTGGTGGACCTGTGCAGGAACGATATCGGTCGTGTCTGTCAGTCGGGATCACTGGATGTTGACGAGCTGATGTTGGTCGAGGAGTACTCACACCTCTATCACATGGTGTCAAACGTGCGCGGTTTACTAAGGGCTGGATTGGACGCATTTGACGTTATCAAAGCGTCTTTTCCTGCGGGCACCATGACGGGCGCGCCGAAGATCCGTGCGATGCAGATTATCGAAGGTATGGAAATAAACCGCCGTGGTATTTACGCAGGAGCGGTAGGACTGATCGGATTCGACGGCAGCGTCAACACGGCTCTGTGCATTCGATCAGCTGTTCATAAGGAGGGTACTTATTACCTGAGGGCGTCTGCAGGTGTCGTTGCCGACTCGGTTCCGGAACACGAATGGACAGAGACGTTTCACAAGATGGGCTCTGTTTACCGCGCTGTGACCGGAAAGGAGATGCTGCAATGAAGGTTTTCTTGATAGATGCTTATGACAGCTTTGTATTCATCATCAGCCAGTACCTCGAGCAGTTGGGCCTGGAAACGCATGTGGAGCGTAATGACGTTCCGGACCTCATAAAAAAGATCGAAGCGTATGCTCCGGATTTCTGTGTCCTCGGACCTGGCCCCGGTCACCCGCAGGATGCCGGTTATAGTGAGCTGATCCAGCATTTCAAGGGAAGCCTGCCCATCCTGGGCGTATGCCTGGGGCATCAAGCTATCGGACTGGCCTTTGGAGGGGCTGTCATTCGGGCTGACCATGTCATGCATGGCAAGATCAGCACGATCAAAAATGATGGCCGAGGTGTTTATGCTCATACGGATAAAAGATCCATCAAAGCGACCCGCTACCATTCGTTGATCATTAGCAATGAAGGTCTGCCCGATGTGCTGGTGGTGACATCCACTTCAACGGATGACGGATACATCATGGGCGTGCGTCACCTTGAGTACCCGATTGAGGGTGTTCAATTTCATCCGGAAAGCATTATGACGGAGGACGGGGTGGAGATTTTCAGGAGTTTCATAGAGCAGTATGTAAGGAGCGTTGGATAGGTCCGCGCCTAAAGCGAGCTTCGTGCATCAACACCTGAGTCTGGGTATCCGGGCTCAGGTCAACGGATTGTCCGGGTACCCGCCGAGTGTCGGAAGCCGTACCAGTTAGCACACCGGTTCTCCCGGTTTTTTGTACTACGCTTCCCGGTTGCGTTGTCGAGCAGGCCGTTTAAGCTCGTACGTTTGCCTGACAATGGAAGCAAACTATGAGCATTAACCAACTGCGTATGGATGTAGAAGAGCACTTCCAGCTTTTTGATCGGGTGCCTTTCAAAGAGGCCTGGCGTCGACGTGATGCTCGTATATGCCTGGTTTTGATAACTGCATTTATGTTGGCACTCTCGGGCGCATTGATATTTTTACCTGGAGCCATGCTGACTGACTACATGCCCCATTTGCTTCCAGTATTGCTGGTATTCATGATCTGCGCGGTGAGACTGGCTGAGGTATACGAGTTGGTTCGGGCAGAGCAGATGGGCGCAGGACCGGCCACTAGCCCCTTGGAGCGCTCACAACTGCGGCAACGTTGGTTTTGCACACGCTACCATTGCGGCCCCGATGAACTCGTCGATAAGGCAAGGGTGATGAGGCACCTCTGGGAGGAGCGCGAGGAACTCAAACGATTGGCCAGCAATGACACGATGGGCCCACGCATCGCTGCCTTCTTCCGTCTGCCCGATCCTGCCCGATTTATCGGAATGCTATTTGCCATCGCAGCCATTTTCACAACGGTGATCACCTTGGGCAGCAACATCGACGCTATCTTTGCAGCCGTACAAGACTGGCGAACGATAGGTTTCAACATCGTAGTCGGAACGTTCCTGAGTGTTGAAATCGTCTGGCTCTGGATAATGGTCACCGGCATGATTAGCGAGGTAGGCCCTTCATTACTTGAGCAGATGGGGTTGCTGCCTGTAAGTAACCGTCGTGTTTACCGATATCTGCTTGCTGTCCACAATGCGAGTGAGCCTGTCACTCCGGTTCCCAAGGCAGTGCGTGTATTGCTGAAGGTGAGCTCTGTATTGTTTATGTCGCTTCAAGCGTTATGGGCAAAAGTACGATCGTACCTATCTGCGCCCTGAAATGTCATCGGCTGATAATGATCAGGCATCTTCCTGATGCAGCTTTAGTTTTCATGTTTTCCGCGGGTACGGATTGATATCAGCATCGTATCCGTAGAAATCGTGATAGCGCGCACGTGCTGCCTGACCTTGTGGCATGAGGCTATTAGCCCATTTGTGCTATTGATTGTATTGGGTTTCAGTACTCAAATGTGCCATAGAGACGCGCATCTCTAAATCAAAAATCATGCAGCTGACTTAGGGTCGCTGTTTGCCTGGTCAAGGTTCAGGGCCGTGGCAGTGTACCTTGGGTGCCGATAATCAAGCGTTAAAGTCGGTAAGGTATTGGGACGTTCATGCAGCCTTTACAGGCTCGCATTACCTGCTAAAACGATGGAGCATTTATGAAAGACAACATGAAGAAAGTGCGTTCGCGAAATATTGGAGTGGCTCTGGCGCTCGCATTGGGCGTTGCATTCAGCGGCACTGCAAGTGCGTTTACATTTGAACATGGATGGAGTTGCCAGAACAAATGGTATCAAATGGGACTTATTGAACTGGTTGCGTGCGGCGGCGGCGGGGCAGGTTGAGTTTTTTACGAAACACGCGATATGCGGTAAAAATAAATGTGCTTCAAACCTGTACATGCCTGTGAAGATGTGGTCACACGACCACATCTTCAAGCAGCATTTATTTAGGGCTTGGGCCGAAGCGATTAGGGCCTGCATGACCTTCCTGAATCAGGAACACCAGGTTGGCAATCGGCACCAGCAACCACCAGCCGCTACGATCTGTGTCGTGCAGCCTGCGGACACCCACTGCAATACCCGGGACCAATACGGCCAGGGAGTACAGGTTGGCGAGTATACCGCCATCGCCCACGAGCCCACCGATAACGCCGATGACTATCGAGATCAAGACGTTGAACAGAAAGAACATCCAGTATTCTTTTCTGCGAGCGCGACCGGTGAACACTGCATATTTCTTCAGAACTTCGAAATACCAGTTCCCTGATGCGGGAGCCTCTTTGTTGGCACTTGCTGACGAAATAATCAGCTGCGGTGCCCCGCAGTGCGGGCACGTGCCAGCGTCGTCACTGATTTCCTTTGCACAACCACGACAAAATACCATTTCATTCTTCCCTAAATCAGTTAACGATTAATCCAAAAAATACCAGTAGCGATACGGCTGACAAGACAGTGCCAGCGATCGCTATTCCGTATCCAGGCATCTTTTTATTGATGCTGACGATACCCAGAGCCAGTCCGGCCACCGAGCACATGCCGAGCCCGACGATGGTTTCCAGATCCCATTCGCCATCGTCAAACAATGCCAGCGAGCAGAGAATGCCCAGCACCAGTGAGGTGATAGCCATCCACGGAGAGCCATTCTCTTGTAGCTGTTTCACAGGGGTTGCGGGGAACTGGCTAGCGCCACATTGCGGGCAGTTGAGCGCCGTTTCATGTATTTCCTTCGCGCAGCCACGACAGAAGACCATCGCCATTGTATTTCCTTATATCGAGTAGCTTTCAGGCTACCAGCAAGCGTTTAGACGCCGGGAAATTTTGGGGCAAAATGGTGGCATTGCCAAGAATTAGTTAATTTAATTTATGAATATGGCGACTGCACGACGTTTTTGAGGTGCCAAAATCCCTGAAGGCATAACTTTCGACAGACTCGTTGGCGTATTCCGTGCCTATCCTCCACTACTTGGTTAACAGTAATTAGTCTACCAATCTACTCAGCAGTCGGTGCCCGTCAGCGGTAACCTCCACCATTGCCGAGAGCATGACGCTGTCCGCACCGTCCTGAGTGAGGATGGTCCAAAAATCAGGCGGCTGGAATCGCACCCCGAACGCGCCCGCCTTAGCGATCACATAAACGTTCAGTACCTGCCCGGGTAGCATGAGGGTGTCATCGTTTATGTTGCCCTTGTAACCCAGCACCTGAGGTTTCTGAATTCGCGCCTGTCCCATGGCGTAACCCGACAATTCATGAATCGCGACCGCCTGATTGGCATCAAGCACCTTTTGGATGGCCTGGCCCACATTGAATAACCGCTCGCCAGCACAAACCTGATCAATGCCACTGCGCAACGCGCTGCGGGCCGTTGCCAGCAACTGACGCTGCTGTGGTGTGGCGTTAGGTGTGGCAAATGTCCAAACCTGGGCGACATGGGCTTGGGTCGATGCGGCAACCAACTCTACTTTGACCAAGGCTGCGTCCGGGAATGGCGTATCAGTAGGCTGCACGTTACCCACTTGGTTATTCACCGACACCGGCACCGCCGCTGTATAGCCTTTATAGCCCACCAGCATAGGCAGCCAGCCGTAGCGTTCGAATTGCGTCAACACGTAGCTTTGAATCGCAGCACCGCTGCCGCCCTCACGGATCATTGGCTTGACGCTGAGTAAAAGGTCACTGGCCAACGGCGCGAGCCGCGCCTCCTCGGCAAGAATTGTTGAGCTTTCCAGTTGAGTGATGCCTGCGGCACGGGCGCGATTAGCGTCGGCATAATGCTCGAGCGACGACTCTATGGCGAAACCATTCATGCAATAGAGCAACAACAATATCCCTACGCTTCTCAAACTTAATTCCTTGGCTGGCAGGCCTTGATAGATAATTTTACGGCGCCATTATAAGGATTCGTTCGCGTTGAAAACACTGCTTCCAGGGATGGTACGAAAACAACACATCCCTGGATGGCGAGAGAGCGCATCTGGCCGAAAGCAGGCTGTGACTGAAGGGGGCAGAGAAACACAAATCTTGTGCGTGTTGCCACGAGACTGCGAGTTACAACCAAGACCGTTAATTTCAGTGAAGCGCGTAAACCAAAAAAGGCCCCTCAGGGCCCTTTTCCAGTGAGGCAACCTTACTTCTTCAACCACCCCTCAACAACATCACTGCCATGCTCTGCCTTCCACTCCTTCAAACCTCTGTGATTCCCACCCTTGGTTTCGATCACTTCGCCAGTCTTCGGATTTTTGTACACCTTGAGCTCGCGTGGTTTGCGTGTGCCAGCAGGTTTTTCAGAAGTCTGGCGACTGGCCGAACCCTGTGGCTCCAGCAGGTTGACGATGTGCTTCAGGCTGAAGCCGTAGTGTTCAAGCAGCTTGCGCAGCTTGGTTTCGAACTCGATTTCCTTCTTCAGGCCCTCATTACCTTTCATGGCCTCCAGTGCCTGGAGCTGCTCGGCGAGGTGTTTTTCCAGCTGACGGAATTCTGCGAGTTTTGACATTATGTTTTCCTCATAATAGGTGCGCGTAGTTATTGAGAGAGACGGCACCTGATACAAGTTCAGCTTATTTTTCGAAGACGCGGTTGGATTCCGGTGTGCACCATTGCCGTTCTAGTCGCTTTGTCGTCAGTGTTTGTATCTGGCTGGCTTTAGTCGAAGTCGCCTTGGAGGCAACTATGAGCACTATCGCTTTGCCAACAACCGCGCCAACACAGCCGTCACCACGACAGCCAACAAAACGGCAGTGGTGATAGACAGAAGCGCGCCCCATTGCAGCAAGGAATACCTGAGGGTCAGGTAAAAGCTCAGCACCCCGACAGCGCCAATGGCATTGCCCCGGATTATCGCCGCCAACTCATAACGCCCGCCTTGAACGTGGACGAACACGGCAAGCGGCCAGGCAATCACCGGGATCGGCGCCAGCAGCCCACTGACCACAGGCCCGAGCCAGGTAGCGCTTGCGGTAATCGCCAGCAGCAGAAGAGTGGCCGTCAACATTCGCATCGGAATAACCCAGCGCGGCAGCGCGACGTAGGGCGCTGCGTCCGGCGGCGTCTGTTTCGAGGTGGCAAGGACGATGAGCGTAACCATCAGCAGCGTGAACAGGATCGACAGCGTCAGCGATCCCGACAGGTTCATCAAAAAGGCCGTTGCGCCATACAACGCCAAGGCCAGCACGCATCCCGCCACCGCTGAAACGCGTCGAGTAATCAGAAAGTAAAACAGATAAGTCGCCTGAATCGCCGCCAGCCCCGCCAACGCCCCGGGCACCGCCATCGACGCGAATACGGCGCCCTGCTCAAGGCTGAGAAACAGCATGACCAGCGCCGAAGTCATCGGCAGGCCAGAAAGAAGCCCCGCCACGCCAGTGCCCCAGCGCCTGGCCGCCAACGAAATGGCCAGCATGAGCGCGGGGGTGATGAGTAACTTGAGGTAGAAGGCCGTCATGCAGAAAACTTCACATCTGGAGGTGGGCAGGATGCTAAACCTTTTAGTGGTTGGCAACGATACGCGTCTGCTCTTACACCACCGCCCCACTGCGCATCCACCAATGGCCAGAAACAGAAAAGCCCGGCGAACCGGGCTTTCTGAAACCGAGCGGCGCTTACTTAGCGGTTTTCAGCTTGATCACGTCACCAGAAACGGTGGTGGTATAGCCGTTCAGGACCCAGGCCCAGAACCACTTCTCCTGCACTTGGGTATTGATCAACGCATCGCCACCCTTGGCCTGGATAGCGCTGTTCTGCGCGCGAACAAAACGGTCGTTCTGACGAATCGGGATCAGACCGAACAGCATCAGGCCGGTGGCGCTTGCTTCACTGTGGCCAACGACGGTGTACTGGTTGCTGTCGTATTGCTGAGTTTTCATAGGGGTGCCGGTGCAGCCCGCCAGAACCAGACCACATACTGCTGCGGCTACAACTTTGCTAAATGACTTCAAGATAAAACTCCATGGGGAAACGCCCGGATCCACGTCTCGGGCGGCGGTACTTTACTCGCTGGGGTTGTGGTTTAGGTATTTTTTTAGAGTTGTGTGGAGGTGCTCTCGCAGCAAGGTGTTCGCTAAAATCCGAGAGTGGCTGTTTCCGGTTGTAGCGAGGTGTTGGTTGCCGGCAGGCCCTGCTTGATCCGAAGTGAAGCTAAACAAAGGGCATTCGTGAGCTTCTACAAGTCAGTTCTAGTTGTGAAGGCTGATGCCGAGTCTGGCATCCAAATAAGTGCTGCACTTGCTCCGCTATCTAGATGATGCTGAGGGGTGAAACTACCTAGCATCAAGGACGAGTACGATACCAGGTGACTGTGCGCTGATGTTCAGCCTGAACCTTTCGCACCTCAATCTGCCTATTCATGCAGTATTTGTCGTCATTCGGAGCAACCGTAAATTCGGGTACCGATTGCCAATCCAGTGAGTGGCCGTTTCCAGAAGCAACTGATATTAGGATTCACCGATTTTTACACCAGCTCGACGCTGTGCAGGCGCAACCCATCAAGCCAACTTCCTGGGCCAAGGGTGGATGTCCCTTGGGTAAGGTGCAACCGTGGCTGCTAGCTGTTCTACGTTTTCGACATCACCACTTTCAACGTTGCCGACGACCCACTACACGCTCCGTGCGCCGCACACAACAACGTCGTCAACAGTCGCGTCTTGTAATCAACGGGCGACTGCGCCATCGCGGTGATGAAATCATCTGCATCTTGGTGAGGCTGTACCACAATCACAAAGCTATGAGCCCGCCGACCATTGAACGCATCTAGCAGCTTGAGCTGCGGCGCGCTCTTGGCGAGCTTCTGTTTATGCTGCAGAACTCTGTCAAAAGCCTGACCATTCCAAGACCACAATAAATTTTTGCCGCTCATCAAGTCTTGTTTCAGGCCCTTCGCAAGATCTGGCAAGTACATCCAGCTCAGGTTCTTCGTGGCCTGCCCTAGCACCTCTTCATACTGCTTTGGCGCCATCGCCCGCTTTTTACTGTTCGCGGCACCTTTTAGATGCACAACGATGACCGCTAGCGAAGACGGATTAGTCTTCGTGGCGAACCCCGCATGCTTGACCAGCATAATGAAATCGCCAATTTCACCTGCGCCGTCGTCACATAGTGCGAGCGCGAATTCACCCGGACTAAACGGGCTCTTGACCGAAGGAAAACAGAAAGCGTAACCCTCATGTACCCACCATGAAAACAGGCTGCGATCAGTGCTATTGCCAATGTCGTCCCACTGCACACTTCTACCCTGAAGCGGTTTCTCCTGGCTAACCTCCCACCGCTTATCATCAAAGACCGCTGAGAGGATTTCCCCCTCGTAAGCTGAGTTACGGGGATCGACCCATATCCAGTCACCATCGGAAAACGTTTGGCCAGACTCGTACCAAACGCTCCATAAATGCTTCTGATCAAACAGAGTCTTAAACATTCCCCAAGAGGGCCAGCCCGCCGAGGTGCCGCTCAATGAGGCCGACACAGTCGTCCTGGCTGCGCCGAGCTTCACCTCCACAATGACCTGCCATAGCCCTTGAGGGCATTGGCTATTGGGATGCTTGGCGTCGGTTATCGCGAGCAAGAAGTCCTGGCCAGCACTGCCAACGGTGTCGATGCCCAAGTCCGCCTCCGTGTCCTCTAGCGCAGCGAGGGTTGGCTGATCTAGACCCGCAATTGCGTAGGATGCCAAGAAAGAGAAGTCAAACGCTTGTACAACGTCGCCAACCTTGGGTGACTTGGCGAGTGCCTTTGCCAGCACCGGGATGGCCTTGCGCTGAGTGCTTCGGCGTTGCGTCAAATAATCTGCCAATGATTTGAACACGTTCTGCAACTCGGCGAAGCTTTGACAAGGCCCCAGCCATACGTATGAGCGCTGAGTCGTGACCCCCACCACTGAGGCCTTTCCGACAGGGTTCAGCTGCGCCTCCGCACGCATGGACGGCGACGTGAAAGTGCGGTCATCCAGCGGGTTTAGCGCCTCCTGTAGATATTGCCCAGTCAGCACCTTGCTATCGGCCTTGCGTCGGTTCGGGCGATGGGCGGAGCGGAGCCATAAAGTCCGTAGCGGCGTTTCCCTGACCAAAGCATTCTCCAGCTCGTCCGAGTCCAGCTTCTTGACCGTGGAATGGTTGGCGAGCTCACGCTCTACTATCAGCCGCAGACCAGGGTCAGACACAACAACGCCCAGGTATCGCTTGTAGCTAAGTAGGATGACCGCATGGTGCACCACGTCCACCACACTTGGATCATTCGTCCATGCGGGGCGCGAGTGGTGCACCACGTAGAAAGCGGATGCGGCGACACCCGCGAGTTTTTTCACACTTATGCCGTCAACGACGTGCATGCTGATCGGCAGGGTAGACATCAGCGGCGCTTGCAGCCCGGCCAATGCCGCTGCGACCGTCGGGGCCGTCGGTGGCGTGTCCCACTCGTAGAGTAGAAAACTTGCAAATGGGCGAAGGTAGGTGGCGTTAGCCCCTTTGGATGTTGTCATGAGCTTCCTTGTCCCCCGGAGTCGATCCCTCGGTGTAGGTGTATTAATAGCTACCGAGCTCAACTGGCACATAGATAGCACAAAGCCACACCAATGCGCTACTTGAAGGCTGGTTAGACGTAAGTGCAGTGCTGGCCCCGAAGCTGCGTGATTCAGCGTTTCACGATGGTTCGATTATCTCAGAGAAAGGCCCCGGCCGACGGTTAGAGTCAAATTGCTGAACCGGATTGGTCGCTACGACAGCTAAAGGCGTCAAGCCATCTGCGCCTCTTTGGGCGGCTGCCCTGTAAGTACGTGTTATTTTTTTAACGCATAACCTAATCCAAGGCTATCTCCATCTCCATCAGTGAAAGCCTTCATGTCGACCACTGATGTCGAAAACAGTAGGCTGTAACGGCTGCTTGTGCTGAGGCCATAGATCCTGGGCTAAGCGTCGCACCTCACCGGTAAAATTGACTGCGCCGTCAATTTTGATTTCCTGCATCGCCGTAGTGGTTAGCAGCAATGTGTGTCGCCGGCTGCGATAGGGGCGATAGGTCTGAGGGATGGGTAGCCGCTTGACCTAGGCGGTCTTGGGGCGTAGCCTTAGCTCTGAGATTGTTCTGGTGCGTCGGCTGAGTTTCAAGTTATCCGGGCGAGAGCTATCTCACCATTTAGGCCGCGAAAGCGGCCTTTATTTTTTCGGCTTGTTTCTATCTCCCTTCGGAACGATAGAATAGAGCTCTGCTTTTGGCTTTCTGGCCGTAAGCTCAAAAATTGCTTCATCCAGCACCTCATTCCCGTATCCGTCATTACGTCGCACAGTGCTCTGGAGTGCGGTCATATTGGGTGAGATTTTTGAGATGGACGTCGCCGCCAAGGCCGCTGCGATCTGTAAAACCATGTCATCTATGTTATAGCCATCCCTTACCACCCGGCTTCTGTAAGCGTGGCTTCCGATGAACACGATGCCGGGCTCTTCCAGCAGTGGTAACCCTTCACTCTCTTTCTGCCTATTAATTGCTTCGAACTGCTCGGCAGTAAAAGCGCCGATTTCTACCGGTCTTACGCGGTTGCTGGCAGCAAGCTGCTCTAGATTTGCCCGTATCAGGTACTCAGCATTTTCGAATAACGGCATGTTCCGGATTCTCCTGCCGATCTACCACGTAGTGTCTTGGTGAATTTGAGGTCAGCATTGATTCTTGTTGCTATTCTTCATTTGGTTTGCCCTGCCCCTGCCTCAAAAATTTCTTCTGCCACCCTAAGGTCCGCTTGGGCTCCAATGTCGGTGATTCGATCTCGAAATTTGAAGTACAGCTCTTGCTTAAAGGCTGGATTGCCGCGCATCTCCATGAGTTTCATCACGACATTGGGGTTCATGAGTAATACGTAGTGAAACTCCCCAGATACGCCGGGCTTGGTTTTGATGAAGCCCAGTTCGCGGAGCTTTCTCATACGTCGTCGCCAGGTATCCACTGCTCTCTCGCCGCTAAATCCAGCCTCCGCAGCGAATGTGAGTGTGTTTTGGATGACAACCAAAGGCCCGTCAGGAGCTCTGCACCAGAGGGAAAAATAGGTATGCCCTGCCGGCTGCCCTTTCGCAGAAAGAGCGTCTATAAGCTCCATGGCATTGGGCATGGTGCGTGGGATGGTGGTGAACCCTTTGTTTTTCTGGCGAATCCAAAGTGTTTTGGCCGGGACCTCGGGAAAGTACTCTTTGAGCTGTTCTGCTGCTCGCTCGGCCATCCCCTTCTTCTTCGCGATATTCTGCTTGTCGGACAATCCCCTATCCTCACCCTGCTGGGTTGCGGTGCTCTTGGGTTTTACTTTCGTAGCGCTAGGTGTGGTGCGCTTCTCCTTTTTGCTGTCCGGCGCATCAGGCTTACGTTTAGGTAGGCTGGAGGGGGATTCTTTCGAGCTGGAAATAGCCATTTTCGTTGTCGCCTTTGGTGATTTGATGGCTGATATTCTGTAATGGACAGCTAGGTGTCACAAGCCCTAACGGCGCGCGATATCACGCAAATTCAGGTTGAAAAAAGATAAATTAGGACAGCCGTAATGATCTTAATAACGATACTTGACAATTCGAGATGCGTTATATCACGCACGAATACCAGCTACAAACCTATAATTTGTTGAGTTGTGCAGTTTTTCGCGGTACTCATTGTTATCCCTGTACTCCGGTGTGCTCCCATGTACTCGGTGTGCTCCTTGAGATTGTTAAGAGGCAAGAGTCACAACAATGCGCGTAGCGAGAGAATGACGTTTGATCGCTTCCAAACGCTTGATATTCCGAATACGCGCCTTTGTGCTTCGGAGCGATATCGGAGATGTAGCGATCAATGAGTTGATGAAAGGCAGTGCGTTCAGCCTCGACGCGAGAGACAAAGATGCCCCGGTCGATTTCGCTTTCGATCATGGGTGCCCAGGCTTGGGCATCGGATTTGGTTTCGAAGGTTTTTCTCTGGGCTGGATAGCCCTTACGGCGAATCTGCGCTTCCCACTGTACGTTACGAACACCGGGCAACGATTCCCGACTGTCGCCATTCCAACCACTACCGCCACTGTGGGGCAGAGCAGACTCATGGCAAAACCGACTTTCAAGACTAGGGGATATTTCTGGCAGTAGCGCCATCCCTCATGAACACAAGGGAAAAGAAGGTGGTGCACCAGGCGGGATTCGAACCCACGACCCCTGCCTTCGGAGGGCAGTACTCTATCCAGCTGAGCTACTGGTGCAGCGCGGGCGCCATGATACTCACATGGGTACGGGGCGTCCAGTTACAGGCGGCCCGCAACGCAAATCATCCAGCGCCCCCCGGCAGACGGACGCCAGTAAGCCTTTCATCACCCCACATCCACTGACGCCCACAAAGGGACAGCCACCCGCTTCCGACACAACCACCACGTGGTGCATGATGCCCCCAATACCCCCAGCCAGATCGTTCTCCCCGAGGTCCTCTTATCAATCAGTTCAAAAGCATCGAGCGCAGCCCGTGCCGCGTTCTTATCACCGGGGCCAGCATCGCAGGCTGCGCTGCGGCATGGTGGCTGACGCAGCGCAATTGCGATGTCACGGTCGTCGAGCAGGCGCCTGCTTTTCGCGATGGTGGGCAGAATGTGGATGTGCGCGGCGCTGCTCGGGAGGTGCTGCGTTTGATGGGGCTTGAGCAGGCGGTGAAGGACCTTAATACCGGCGAGACGGGGCTGGCGTGGGTCGATGAGGATAACCGCACGGCGGCGCAAATTGATCTGTCCGGGCTGGACGGCGATGGTCCTACGGCTGAGCTTGAGGTGTTGCGTGGTGATCTGGCCCGTCTGCTGTATGAGGCTTCGTCTGCCGATGCCTTCTATCGCTTTGGTGATCGTATCGTCTCGGTCGAGCATGATGAGGCGGGTGTGTCGGTCGTGTTTGAGAACGGTGAAGAGGAGCGTTTTGATCTGTTGATCATCGCGGAAGGGGTCGGCTCGCGTACGCGTGAGCTGGTGTTCCCCGGTGAGAATCAGCCGCGCAGGATGGACATGGCGTGCGCATTCTTTACCGTGCCTCGTGCGCCGACCGATAGCCAGACCGCGCGTTGGTATAACGCATTAGGCGGTCGCAGTGCAGGTGTTCGTCCGGACAATCGCGGTACGACGCGTGCGTTCTTTAATGTGCACGGCCGCAGCCACCTCGGGGTTGGCAACAGTATTGCCGAGCAGAAGGCGTTTCTTCGGGCGTCTTTCGACGGCGCGGGCTGGGAGGTGCCTCGTCTGCTGGCCGGGATGGAGGCAGCGGAGGACTTCTGGTTCGATGATCTGCGCCAAGTGAAGATTGATCGCTGGTCCAACGGGCCTGTGGTGTTGCTGGGCGATGCGGCCTGGTGTGTCACGCCGCTGGGCGGGGTTGGCGCTTCGCTGGCGCTGATTGGCGCGTATGTGCTGGCTGGCGAGCTGACCAAAACCGATTCAATTGCCGCGGCTTATGAGTATGTGCTGCGCCCGGTGGTGAAAAAGTCGCAGAGTGTACCCAAGCTTGTTCCGCGTCTGGTGCATCCTCGCAGTCGCACGGGTGTCAGGATCCTTCGCGCCGTGCAGCGGTGGGTGGCAACCCCCTTTATCAGCAAGCGTGCTGCCAGGGCGCTGACGCCTGCGGTTCAGTCGTTCACGCTGCCGGATTATCGATAGCGCTACAGTGCGTTTAGAACCTGTCACCTGGAGAATTAAAGAATGGATTCACTACAACACTGGCTCAGCTTCGCGATGATCGCCCTGGTCGTCACCCTCACGCCGGGCCCTGCGGTGGTCATGGCGTTGTCGAATTCCATGAGCCACGGCCCGGCGCGGGCGATGATCGGCTCGCTTGGCAATGCGCTCGGGCTGATGGTGGTTGCGACGGCGGTAACGGCCGGGCTTGGCGCGGTGCTGGTGGCGTCGGCCAGTGCGTTTCTGGTCCTGAAGCTTGCGGGCGCGGGGTATCTGATCTTTCTGGGCATCAAGCAGTGGCGCAATGCGCGCAGCGCCTTTGATGCGCTGGAGGCTGCGCCAAAGGCGGTGTCCGCAGGGAGTCTGTTTTTCAAAGGTATCTCGGTGGCGCTGACCAACCCCAAGGCGATTCTGTTTTTTATCGCGTTCTTGCCCCAGTTCATTCAGCCGGGCACTTTTCAGGTGCAGCAGACGGGCGTATTGATTGTCACCTTTGCCGGTTGCTCTGTGGTCGCCCATGCCTTTTATGTACTGCTGGCACAGAAGCTCAAGCGCCACCTCAATTCCGCCCGCCGCCGCAAGAACGTGAACCGGGTGTTCGGGGCGTCGTTTATCGGGCTGGGGTTCAGCCTGTTCACCTTGAAGGGCAGGGCAGCCTGACAGCGTTGAGGTTTGACGCTGATCAGAAAACCATACATCTCCGACATGGCCGTTCTTTTTTTCGAACGGCCTATTGTCCTTTGCCCCCGCAATGCCTAGGATTCGTTTGAGATTTCAAACGCTCTTGTTCGGTCTTCCTGCTCTCATGCGTTGCGCATCGCTGGAACCCGATGGAATGTTTTCCTGGCGATGGCTTCCAAACGGGGTGCATCGATATTCATTTGTTCGCTCCGCCTTTGTGCGGCGCTGTTTAGGAGGCCGACATGCAGCTTAAAGATTCCACCCTGTTCCGCCAGCAAGCCTACATCAACGGCCAGTGGCTGGATGCGGACGGTGGTCAGTCGATCAAGGTCAACAACCCGGCGACCAACGAGATCCTCGGCACTGTGCCGAAAATGGGCGCGGCCGAGACGCGTCGGGCGATTGAGGCGGCTGACAAGGCGCTGCCGGCCTGGCGTGCGCTGACCGCCAAAGAGCGCGGTAACAAGCTGCGCCGCTGGTTCGAGCTGATGATCGAGAATCAGGACGACCTGGGTCTGCTGATGACCCTGGAGCAGGGTAAGCCGCTGGCTGAGGCCAAGGGCGAGATCACGTATGCAGCGTCGTTTATCGAGTGGTTCGCCGAAGAAGCCAAGCGCGTGTACGGCGATGTGATCCCCGGTCACCAGCCGGACAAGCGTCTGATTGTGCTCAAGCAGCCGATTGGTGTGACGGCGGCGATTACGCCGTGGAATTTCCCGGCAGCGATGATCACCCGCAAGGCCGGCCCTGCGCTGGCGGCGGGTTGCACGATGGTGCTCAAGCCTGCGTCGCAAACGCCGTTTTCTGCGTTGGCGCTGGCTGAACTGGCCGAGCGTGCGGGTATTCCGGCCGGCGTGTTCAGCGTGGTGACGGGCAGCGCGGGCGATATCGGCAGCGAGCTGACCGGTAACCCGATCGTGCGTAAATTGTCCTTCACGGGTTCGACCGAGATCGGTCGCCAGTTGATGGCTGAATGCGCCAAGGACATCAAGAAAGTGTCGCTGGAGCTGGGCGGCAACGCGCCTTTTATCGTGTTCGACGACGCCGACCTCGACAAGGCCGTCGAAGGCGCGATGATCTCCAAGTACCGCAACAACGGTCAAACCTGCGTCTGCGCCAACCGCATCTATGTGCAGGACGGCGTGTATGACGCGTTCGCCGAGAAGCTCAAGGCGGCGGTCGGCAAGCTGAAAATCGGTAACGGCCTGGAAGACGGCATTACCACTGGCCCGTTGATTGATGAAAAGGCCGTGGCCAAGGTCAAGGAACACATTGCCGACGCTGTCAGCAAAGGTGCGACCGTGCTGACCGGTGGCAACAGCCTGGAAGGCTCGTTCTTCGAGCCGACTATTCTGGTCAATGTGTCGAAAGATGCCGCCGTTGCCCGAGAAGAGACGTTCGGTCCGCTGGCCCCACTGTTCCGTTTCAAGGACGAGGCTGAGGCGATTGCGCTGGCCAACGACACCGAGTTCGGTCTGGCGTCGTACTTTTATGCGCAGAACATGAGCCGCGTTTTCCGGGTGGCCGAGGCGTTGGAATATGGCATGGTGGGTATCAACACCGGCCTGATCTCCAACGAACTGGCACCGTTCGGCGGGATCAAGTCGTCCGGCCTGGGCCGTGAAGGTTCCAAGTACGGCATTGAAGATTATCTGGAAATCAAATACCTCTGCCTGTCGGTCTGACTGACTGGTGCTGAGGTGTTGCAGCCGATGGCGCGCGAGAGCGACGTGCCATCGGCTTTTGTTGCACCGTAATTTCTTGGCGGCCTGAAGGCTGCAGCAGTCGATCATCGTATGCTGTTGCAGTTGATCCAGTCCGCTTGCTCCTTGAACCACGCCGACCGATGAGCGGCGAATGAGGAATACATGAGCCAGACCAACGAATCCCTGATGCAACGCCGCCATGCCGCTGTCCCGCGTGGCGTTGGTCAGATCCACCCGATTTTTGCTGCTTCGGCGAAGAACGCCACCGTTACCGACGTGGAAGGTCGTGAATTCATCGACTTCGCCGGCGGTATTGCGGTGCTGAACACCGGTCACCTGCACCCGAAGATCGTCGCCGCCGTGCAAGAGCAGCTCACCAAGCTGACCCATACCTGCTTCCAGGTATTGGCGTACGAGCCTTATGTAGAGCTGTGCGAAAAGATCAACGCCAAAGTGCCAGGTGATTTCGACAAGAAAACCCTGCTGGTCACTACCGGTTCCGAAGCGGTGGAAAACGCCGTGAAGATCGCTCGTGCTGCCACTGGCCGTGCAGGTGTGATCGCGTTCACCGGTGCTTACCACGGCCGCACCATGATGACCCTGGGCCTGACCGGCAAGGTTGTGCCTTACTCGGCCGGCATGGGCCTGATGCCCGGCGGTATCTTCCGCGCGCTGTACCCGTGCGAGCTGCATGGCGTGAGCGTTGACGATTCCATCGCCAGCATCGAGCGCATCTTCAAGAACGACGCCGAGCCACGGGACATCGCTGCGATCATCATCGAGCCGGTGCAGGGCGAAGGTGGTTTCTACGTGGCGCCGAAGGCCTTCATGCTGCGTCTGCGCGAGCTGTGCGACAAGCATGGCATCCTGCTGATCGCTGACGAAGTGCAGACCGGCGCTGGCCGTACCGGTACGTTCTTCGCCATGGAGCAGATGGGCGTTGCTGCTGACCTGACCACATTCGCCAAGTCCATCGCGGGCGGTTTCCCGCTGGCGGGCGTGTGCGGCAAGGCTGAATACATGGACGCCATTGCGCCCGGTGGTCTGGGCGGCACGTATGCCGGTAGCCCGGTGGCCTGCGCGGCGGCCTTGGCGGTGCTGGATATCTTTGAAGAAGAACACCTGCTGGAGCGCTGCAAGGCAGTGGGCGAGCGTCTGGTGACGGCGCTTAAAGGCATGCAGGCCAAGTACCCGGTGATCGGCGAAGTGCGTGCGCTGGGCGCGATGATCGCAGTCGAGCTGTTTGAAGACGGCGACTCGCACAAGCCTAACGCCGCTGCAGTGGCTCAGGTTGTCGCCAAGGCGCGTGACAAGGGGTTGATCCTGCTGTCGTGCGGTACTTACGGCAACGTGTTGCGCGTACTGGTACCGCTGACCGCTGAAGACGAACTGCTGACCCGTGGTCTGGCAATTCTCGACGAGTGCTTCGCTGAAATAGCGTGAAAAACGTGCGGTCGCGAATTGATTAATTTGTGACCAAACGGACAAAAAAAGCCCGTTTCGACGGGTTTTTTTTCGTCTGGAGCAAGGTATTTCACTCTTTTGGCTATATCCGGGCGAACGCATTGGCTAAGGTGAACGCATCGATGTCGGAGAGTCATGATGACTGCTGTAGTTTTACCCGCGGTACCTCGCGTCTTGATTGCTGAGTCTGATCCGTGGGTTCGCGAAACACTCAGCGATCTGGTACTGGGCGTGCGCGCGGACGTCGAACTGGAGATGTGCACCGATGGCAAGCAAGCCGTCGAGTGGATGAAGAAGCAACTGCCGGATCTGGTCATTGCTGCACGCGAGCTGCCGGGCATCGATGGGCTCAGCCTGTTGCGTGGCGTGCGTAACCTGCGCCGTCAGCCTGTTATCCCCTTCATTCTGATCAGCAGCCGCAGTGACAGCGCCAGCGTGCGTGAGGTCCTGCCGCTGGCCCCGACTGCCTATCTGACCAAACCCCTGAACACCGAGGGTTTGCGCCAGCGCCTTGAAGGCCTGCTGCTGGCGCATCGCGCCCCGGCACCGGGTGAAGTGCCTGCGTTGACGCCTGGGCTGACCCTCACCAAGTTTCTCGACAAGCGCCGTGACGTGGCGGACGGCGCGCCGCTATTCGTTGATGTCGCGACCGCCGTGAAGCTCAGTCAAACCGCGAATGGCATCGACGTTGCCTTGCTGGAGCAGGAACTGCGCAACGATCCGCACATCACCGCCGTTTTAATCGCCGCCGCCAACAGTGCGGCTCAACATCTGGGCAAGCCGGTGCAGACCATGGGCGGGGCGCTTGGCATTCTGGGGCCGGTGCAAGGTGCGAACATCGCAGTTGGCCTGGCTAAAAAGCGCATGGCGGTGCTGACCGACGACGCGTTGCTGGCACAAGCCCATGAATTCTGGACCATGTCGCAGCGCACCGCTGACTACGCGCGCATTCTGGGTGGCATGCTGGAGTTGGATGTAGAGCGTTGTTTCTGCGCCGGGCTGTTGCAGTCGCTGGGTGATCTGGCTGTGCTGGGCTGTTTGCAGGAGTGGCTGCTGGCTGGTGGCGTGCTGAATGAAGAGGTGATCAAGCAATCGCTGGAGCAGTATTCCGCTGCCTTCGGTTCTGCGCTGCGCACCCGCTGGCGCTTGCCGCTGGAGCTGCGTGAGCTGATCGCTGCGGTGTATCAGTACAACACCGGCATCTTCACTCGCGAGGTACTGGCGATGAACCTGGCGGGCCAGATGGCGCGTCTGGGCGAGGAAGAGAGTGTTACCCCGTTGATCAAGACCAAGTCGGCGAAGCTGTTGAAGCTAAGCGTTGGCGACTTGCAGCGTCTGCGCAAGAAACTCACCGGCGTGACGGATCCGAGCCTGCTGATACCGCTGCCGGTCGAGCCTGAGGCCGTTGCCGATGCAGTTGAGGAAGATGAGCCTGACTTGCTGGACCTTACGCCTGAGGCACCTATTCAAGAGCCCGCGGCGCTTGAGGACCCGGGCGATGCGGTTCAGGGTGTGACGAAGAAATAAGAGCGTGGCCAAACCCCTTCGCGAGCAAGCTTGCTCCCACAGACGAACATCATCCTGACGCTCTGCGTCAAAAGCTCAGATGCGCCGCCTATTCAAGATCGGACGCAGAGCGTCCAGGGCGGCATGCGACGCGGAGCGTCGCACGATAGTTGGGATAGTTGCGATTTATCGTTCCGCACGCTCCAGCGTCGCACGGTAGCTGAGATTACTTAAGGTGCGTCACACCAGCACAATCTGATTCTTGCCCTGGCGCTTGGCCTGATACATCGCTGCATCGGCGCGGCCGTAGAGGGCTTCCAGGCCTTGGTCTTCTGGGCCAAGATTGGTCAGGCCCTGGCTGGCGGTGATGCTGAAGGTGCTGCCATTTGCCTGGAAGTTCTGGCGCTGGATCTCGCGTTGCAAGCGTTCTGCGATCTGCATGGCCATCTCCGGTGCGCAGCCAGGAAACACCGCTGCAAACTCCTCGCCGCCGATCCGGCCGAACAGATCGCCACGCCGCAATGCCGAGCGACCGCTTTCTGCGATGCGTTGCAGCACGGTGTCGCCTTCCTGATGGCCGTAGGTGTCGTTCACCAGTTTGAAGTCATCGATGTCCAGCAACAGGAAGGCCAGCGGCGTGCCGTTGAGGCGAGCCAGTTCGAACTCGCGCTGGGCGCACTCGAAAAAGTGCCGGCGGTTGCTGCTTTGGGTCAGTACGTCGGTCGTGGCCAGGCGCTGCAGCTCATCTTCGAGGTGCTTCTTATCAGTGATGTCTTCGGCAATGCCCACCACAATCAGGCGCTGACTGGCGTCGGCGCGGTGGCTGACGAAGCATTTGTCACTGAGCCAGCGCACTTCGCCGTCGGCGCGAATGATGCGGTACTCGCGGTCCTCGACAGCGCCTTTCTCGATGACTTCGCTCAAGCTGCGCTCGGCGTAATTCAGGTCGTCGGGGTAGATGCTGTCGCGCCACTCGCTGTAGTCAGCCAGCAGCAGCCCGGCCGAGCGACCGAAAATGTGCTCGTAAGCCGGGCTGACGTAGATCATGCGCTGGGTTTCCCAGTCGAACGCCCACAAAACCGCGTTCACACTCACCAGCAACGAGCTGAACAATTGTTCGCGCTCGCTCAGGCGTGCGACTTCTGCCTGGGCGTGCATCAGGGCTAACAGGGTTTCTGCGGCTGCAGGCATATCAGTGATCGGCGTGCCGGGTAGGGCGGTAGGGGACTGCTTTTCCATAAGAGCGCATCTCAAGCGATTGCGGCCAGCGCCACACACCTTCCCAAAGAGCCCGGGAAAGTTGATGAGATAGGTTGAACGGGGGGAAGTTCCGGAACGGGCGCGCCCACCAGGGGCGCGCCGATCAACGGTATCAGGCGTGGACAGGGCGTAACGAGTAGGTTTTCAGTTGATCGGCGAACTCGCGCAATGACTGAATGCCGCTGGCTTCGGCCTCGTGAATCCACTCTTTCATGGCTGAAAGCATGTCATGACCGTTGCTGCTGGTCTTGACCCAGATCTGCTGCAAGGCCAGGCGCTTTTCATAAATCACCTTCAGCGCGTGGCTGTGCTCGAGCATGGTCTGGATGCGCAGATGGTGCTTGTCATCGAGCAGGCTGGTCTCGCGTGACAGCAGCCTTTTGGCGCGGCGGAACTGATGACGCACTGACTCGTCGGCCTTGGCCAGCTCCTGGGTGACCAGTGGCGCGATGACCAGCTTGCGGTACTGCGCCATGATCTGGAACCGGTTGTTGAGAATCGCCATGGCAGTATCCATGTCGATATGGCCCTTGCCTTCTACCCGGTGGGCGATAGGCGCGACCCGCTGGACCTTGGCCAGACGCAGGAAGCTGAACAGCTTGATCCATGCCCAGCCCATGTCGAATTCCCACGGCTTGACGGAAAGCTTGGCCGAGTTGGGGTAGGTGTGGTGATTATTGTGCAGCTCTTCGCCGCCGATCACGATGCCCCACGGCACCAGATTGGTGGCCGCATCACGGCATTCAAAGTTGCGATAGCCGACGGCATGACCCAGACCGTTGACCACACCGGCAGCCCAGAACGGAATCCACATCATCTGGATCGCCCAGACGGTGATGCCGATGGCACCGAACAGCGCCAGGTCGATGACTGCCATCAGCACAATACCCAGCATTTTGTAACGCGAGTAAAGATTGCGCTCGATCCAGTCTTCCGGGCAGTTCTTGCCGTAGATACGCAGGGTGTCCTGGTTCTGGGCTTCTTCGCGATACAGCTCGGCACCTTTGCGCAAGACGGTGGACAGGCCTTTGACGACCGGGCTGTGCGGGTCGTCGACGGTTTCGCATTTGGCGTGGTGTTTGCGGTGGATGGCGGTCCACTCGCGAGTGTTCTGCGCCGTGGTCAGCCACAGCCAGAAGCGGAAAAAGTGTTTCAGCCCCGCATTGAGTTCAAGCGAGCGGTGGGCCGAGTAGCGGTGCAGATAGACCGTGACCCCGACGATCGTCACGTGGGTCATCGCCAGCGTGACTGCTATTACCTGCCAGACAGAAAGGTCGAGCAAACCGTTGTACCACATAGGCTGTTTGGCCCTCGAAAAGTGACTCGTGAAGAAAAAAGTTGCGATGAGCATTATCACTGACATCACACAGAAAACCAGTCACCCTTTCAGATAAGCGTCGCAGAATGTTTCTTGCTTTATAATTCTGCCTTTTCATAAGGTTTTTCGTTTCTGATGTCAGATTACTCCCGTGGCGCGCTGCGAACGGCCGTCCTGTATGGGCTGCTGTCCATTTTGTGGTTTATGGCGTGCGACATTTTGCTGCCCCTTTTCATCGACGAACCGGCTCGATTGGCGTTCTGCCATCAGATGGCCGGTTACGCTTGGGCGCTGCTCAGCGCGGTGACGATCTTTGTTGCGCGTGACAGGTTGAGGAAAATCATCGGTGGCGAGGCGCATTTCGAGCGCCAGCAGGACGATTACGACCGGCTGCGGCTGGCCGAGGCGGTGTTCGACAGCACTCGTGAAGGCGTGCTGGTCAGCGATGCGCAAGGGCGGATCGTTCACGTCAATCGTGCATTTGTCGACATCACCGGGTATCAAGCCGAGGAAGTGCTGGGTTTCAACCCCAGCACGTTCAAATCCGGCCGCCACGGCCCGGAGTTCTACCGGCAGATGTACCACTCGCTGCTCAGCGTGGGCCAGTGGAGCGGCGAGATATGGAATCGACGCAAGAGCGGCGAGATTTACCCGCAGTGGCAGACCATTCGCAGCGTTATGGGCGACGATGGCCAGCTCAAACACTTTGTCGCGGTATTCTCCGACATCACGGCCATCAAACGCTCCGAGCGAGAACTGGCTCAGTTGATCCATTTCGACGCCCTGACCGATTTGCCCAATCGGCTGCTGCTGACGGATCGCATCAGTCAGGCGCTGACCTCTGCACGCGCCAGCAAGCGCGGCTGCGCGCTGTTGCTGATTGACCTGGACCACTTCAAGAATATCAACGACAGCCTCGGCCACAACGTCGGTGACGATGTGCTCAAGGCCGTCGCCGAGCGGCTCAAAGGCCTGTGCGGCAACGAAACGACCCTGGCACGTCCCGGCGGCGACGAGTTCGCCCTGTTGGTCAAGAATTGCTCGCAGGTGGTCCGGGCTGCTGCGTTGGCGCAACAGGTCAGCGAGGTGCTCAAGGCGCCGTTTGTCATCGCCGCGCATCAGTTGTTTGTCACCGCCAGCATGGGCATCAGCCTGTATCCCGGCGATGCACAGAGCGCCGAGCAGTTGTTGCGCAATGCCGATTCGGCGCTGTTCAAGGCCAAAAGTGAGGGGCGCGACTGTTATGCGCTGTACACAGAGGAGCTGACCGCCCACGCCCAGCAGCGCGTGCAACTGGCCGGCGAGCTGCGTCAGGCCATCGAACAGGGTGAGTTGCGGGTTTTCTACCAGCCGGTCCACGACCTCATCACCCGTTCTGTCTGCGGCGTCGAAGCGCTGGTGCGCTGGCAGCACCCTACGCGCGGAATGGTTTCGCCGGGCGAATTCATTCCCATCGCCGAACAGAACGGCTTGATCGCTGACATTGATGCCTGGGTGCTGAACACCGCCTGTCGGCAGATGCGCGCCTGGCTGACCGAGGGCGTACCGATTGCATTCGTCGCAGTCAATGTGTCCAGCCGCCTGTTCAGCCGCGGCGATCTCGACCGTCAGGTTGCGCAGGTGCTGCACGATATCGGGCTTGATCCGGCTTTTCTGGAGCTGGAAGTGACGGAAAGCGCAGTCATGGAAGACCCCGAACAAGCGATCGAGCAGCTGCACCGGCTGCGTGAGCTAGGCCTGAGCCTGGCCATCGATGACTTCGGCACCGGTTACTCTTCACTGTTGCGGCTCAAGCGCATGCCGGTGCAGAAGTTGAAGATCGACCAGGGTTTTGTGGCCGGGCTGCCGGGTGATGGCGACGATATCGCGATTGTCCGAGCCGTCATCGCACTGGGCGCCAGCCTGGGCATGCGCGTGCTGGCGGAAGGCATCGAACAGGCCAGCCAGGCTGCATTTCTGCTGGAGAATGGCTGTCAGCTGGGGCAAGGCTACTGGTTTGCACGGCCGATGGCTGCGCACCTGATCGACTGGTCTCACGCGCCTGTTTTTGGCCCTGGCGCGTCCTGAAAACATCAGGCTTGCCAGGGTGTGCAACGCATCCTGGCGAGACATCAACTTGCTAAATGTCTTTTGGTTATATCTGCATTCTTAAATAGTCTTTTTAAGAATATCCGCGCGTCACTATTATTGCCCTACCGCCATACGCCATCGCCCCCAGTCGCGAAGGCCGGAAACTCACATTTCAAGGAAAAAGATAATGAGCGCATCTCTACGTAGTGTTGACGGTCAGGACGAAGCAGCAATTCTGCGTGAAATTCAGAGTGCGTTGCGTGACCTGCGTTTTGGCGCCGTCGAAATCACTGTGCACAACGCGCAAGTGGTGCAGATCGAGCGCAAGGAAAAGTTTCGTTTGCAGAACCCCGCCGCCAAGCAGAGCTGAAACGGTACCCGACTGGTCCACCGGAGGGCTTCATCCTGACTCCTGATACAACCCTGAAAAAAAGCAGCGCGTCGTTGCGGATGCCGCTCTGGCGCGCGAAGAAGAAATCAAAAAAGCCAACACACTGCATTCCAGGAGCTTCATCTATGTCCATTCGCCGTTTTGCTCTGGCCGCTCTCGCCAGTGCTGTTTTCGCAGGTTCGGCTGTTGCCAAGGATTACGAACTGCTCAACGTGTCTTACGATCCGACACGCGAGCTGTATCAGGATTACAACGCAGAATTCGTCAACTTCTGGAAAAAGTCCCATCCGGACGACACCGTGAAGATTAACCAGTCTCACGGCGGCTCGGGCAAGCAGGCGCGTGGCGTAATCGACGGCCTGCGTGCCGATGTGGTGACCCTGGCGCTGGCCGGTGACATTGACGAAATCGCCAAGCTCGGCAAAACCCTGCCTGAAAACTGGCAGACCCGACTGCCGGACGCGAGCACGCCGTACACCTCGACCATCGTGTTTCTGGTGCGCAAGGGCAACCCCAAAGGCATCAAGGACTGGGGCGACCTGATCAAGAAAGACGTTTCCGTAATCACCCCCAACCCGAAAACCTCCGGCGGGGCGCGCTGGAACTTTCTGGCGGCCTGGGCCTACGGCCTGAAAGCGGGCGGCGGCGATGAAGCCAAAGCCAAAGAATACGTGCAGACGCTGTTCAAGCACGTACCGATTCTGGACACCGGCGCTCGCGGCTCGACCATTACCTTCGTCAACAACGGTCAGGGCGATGTGTTGCTGGCCTGGGAAAACGAAGCATTCCTGGCGCAGAACGAAGACGGCGGCAAAGGCAAAGACAAGTTCGATATTGTCGTACCTTCGCTGTCGATCCTTGCCGAACCTCCGGTTGCCGTGGTCGACAAAAACGCCGAGAAGAAGGGCAACACCGAGATCGCGACCGAGTACCTCAAGCACCTGTACAGCAAGGAAGGTCAGGAAATTGCTGCAAAAAATTACTATCGTCCACGCAATGCCGAAGTCGCTGCCAAATACGAGAAGCAATTCCCGAAACTTGACCTGGTGACTATCGACAAAGACTTTGGCGGCTGGAAGACTGCGCAGCCGAAGTTTTTCAATGATGGCGGCGTGTTCGACCAGATTTACCAAGCGCAATAAACCGAATGACGATGCCGCGCGAGCGGCATCACAGGTTTGGTCAAGCAGCCCGGATTAACGTCCGGGCTTCGTGCAAGTGAAACCAGGGACTTTTATGTCGCGTCGTATCTCCCCCGTCATACCCGGCTTCGGGCTGACGCTGGGCTACACCTTGGTGTACCTCAGTCTGATTGTGCTACTACCGCTGGCCGCCATGTTCATACATGCCGCGCAGCTTACCTGGGATCAGTTCTGGACCATCATCACGGCGCCTCGCGTGATTGCGGCACTCAAACTGAGTTTCGGCACCGCGTTTTACGCGGCCCTGATCAACGGCGTGATCGGTACGCTGCTGGCCTGGGTGCTGGTGCGTTACACCTTCCCCGGCCGCAAGATCATCGATGCGATGATCGATTTGCCGTTCGCCCTGCCGACCGCCGTGGCCGGTATCGCCCTGACAGCGCTGTACGCACCCAATGGCTGGGTCGGGCAGTTCGCCGCTGATCTTGGCTTCAAGATCGCCTACACCCCGCTGGGCATTACGCTGGCGCTGACGTTTGTCACGCTACCGTTCGTGGTGCGTACCGTGCAGCCTGTGCTGGCCGATATCCCGCGAGAAGTCGAAGAAGCCGCCGCCTGTCTGGGTGCGCGTCCGCTGCAGGTGTTCCGCCACATCCTCGTTCCGGCATTGCTGCCAGCCTGGCTGACCGGCTTCGCCTTGGCGTTTGCCAGAGGCGTGGGCGAGTACGGCTCGGTGATTTTCATCGCCGGCAACATGCCCATGAAAACCGAGATTCTGCCACTGCTGATCATGGTCAAGCTCGACCAGTACGATTACACCGGCGCCACCGCTATCGGCGTAATGATGCTGGTGGTTTCCTTCATTCTGCTGCTGCTGATCAATCTGCTGCAGCGGCGTATCGAAACCCCATCCTGAGGAGGCGCAGAACATGTCTTATTCATCTGTTTCAGCCGCCGCCTCCGCCAATGCAGCCCGTCGTGGCAGCGCGGTGTCGCGGCGTATTCTGATCGGCCTGTGCTGGCTGGTCTTCGTGCTGTTTCTGGGTCTGCCGCTGTTCATCGTGGTGTCGCAGGGGCTGAAGAACGGTCTGGGTGCATTTTTTACCGCCATCCTTGAACCGGACGCCTTGTCGGCCCTCAAGCTGACGGTGATTGCGGTGCTGATTTCGGTGCCGCTCAATGTGGTGTTCGGCGTCAGCGCGGCGTGGTGCGTGAGTAAATACTCGTTCCGTGGCAAGAGCATTCTGGTCACGCTGATCGACCTGCCGTTCTCGGTATCGCCGGTTATCGCAGGTCTGGTCTACGTGTTGATGTTTGGTGCGCAGGGCCTGTTCGGGCCGTGGTTGCAGGACCACGACATCCAGATCGTGTTTGCTCTGCCGGGCATTGTGCTGGCGACCATTTTTGTCACCGTGCCGTTCGTGGCGCGTGAGCTGATCCCGCTGATGCAGGAGCAGGGCACGCAGGAAGAAGAAGCCGCGCGGCTGCTCGGCGCCAACGGCTGGCAGATGTTTTGGCATGTCACGGTGCCGAACATCAAATGGGGCCTGATCTACGGCGTGGTGCTGTGTACCGCACGGGCGATGGGTGAGTTTGGTGCCGTGTCGGTGGTCTCCGGGCACATTCGCGGCGTTACCAACACCCTGCCGCTGCACGTCGAAATTCTCTACAACGAGTACAACCACGTCGCAGCCTTTGCCGTGGCGAGCCTGTTGCTGATCCTGGCGCTGTTCATCCTGCTGCTCAAGCAGTGGAGCGAATCGCGCATTAACCGTCTGCGCCATAACGCGGCGGAGGAATAATCATGTCGATCGAAGTCCGTAACGTCAGCAAGAATTTCAACGCCTTCAAGGCCCTGAACAACATCAGTCTGGACATCCAGAGTGGCGAGCTGGTCGCTTTGCTGGGCCCGTCAGGCTGCGGCAAGACTACCTTGTTGCGCATTATTGCCGGTCTGGAAACTCCGGATGACGGCAGCATCGTGTTCCACGGTGAAGACGTTTCCGGCCATGACGTGCGTGATCGCAACGTCGGGTTCGTGTTCCAGCACTATGCGCTGTTCCGCCACATGACCGTGTTCGACAACGTCGCCTTCGGCCTGCGCATGAAGCCCAAGAGCGAGCGCCCGAACGAAACGCGCATTGCGGAGAAAGTCCACGAGCTGCTGAACATGGTGCAACTGGACTGGCTGGCTGATCGCTACCCGGAGCAGTTGTCCGGTGGTCAGCGTCAGCGTATCGCCCTGGCCCGCGCACTGGCGGTCGAGCCGAAAGTGCTGTTGCTGGACGAGCCGTTCGGCGCGCTGGACGCCAAGGTCCGCAAGGAACTGCGTCGCTGGCTGGCGCGTTTGCACGAAGACATCAACCTGACCTCGGTGTTCGTGACCCACGATCAGGAAGAGGCCATGGAAGTGGCCGACCGCATCGTGGTCATGAACAAGGGCGTGATCGAACAGATCGGCTCGCCGGGCGAGGTGTACGAGAACCCGTCCAACGATTTCGTTTACCACTTCCTGGGTGACTCCAACCGCCTGAGCCTGGGCGACGAGGGCCATGTGTTGTTCAGGCCGCACGAAGTCTCGTTGTCACGCCAGGAAATCGAAGACCACCATGCAGCCGAAGTCCGCGACATCCGCCCGCTGGGCGCGACCACACGGGTGACGCTGAAGGTAGAAGGGCAGAACGAACTGATTGAGGCCGAAGTGGTGAAAGACCACGACAGCCTGGTCGGGCTGGCGAAGGGCGAGACACTGTTCTTCAAGCCGAAGGTGTGGCAGAAGCTTTGATGGCCTGCGCTGGAGCGATGCTCCAGCGTCAATCGCTGTACTCAGGTTCGCTTTTGATACTGGCCGAAGGCCGTGGGAGTGGACCGGGCGACGCTTCGCTTGTCCACGAAAGCTCCATTCCGGGCGATACATCTTCAACGGATGTAACAACCCCTTCGCGAACAAGTTCGCTCCCACGCCCTTCGGGCAGAAACTCCGAGATTTTTCGACCATCAGGACTTGCGCATCGCTATAGATGCTTAGTGCAAAGCGAGCAGAGCCTTTACACCGCTGCCTTGCGCGCATTCCGCCCCACCGGGCCGGAGCGTTCTTCGATGGCGTGCTGCAAGGGTTTGCGCAGGCCCATCAGGAACGCCAGTTCCGCGACCACGAACAGCGGGCCGATAATCAGGCCTGTCAGGTCATCGATGAATGCCGGCTTGCGGCCTTCGTAATAATGGCCGATGAACTGGATGATCCAGCCAATCACAAACAACCCGACGCCCGCACTCAGCCAGGCCATGGTCGCCTGCTGCGCGAGATTGGCCCCCGCCCAGATGCACAGCGCCAGCAATACCGCCATCACCGCGCCCAGCGCTTTGTCCAGCCGCAGGTAAAACACCGTCGAGCCCAGGGCCAGCAGCGCCGCAGGGGAAATCCACAGCCCGCTGATGTTCCAGCCCGGACGCGATAAAAGCACCGCCACGGCCAGCACGATCAGCGGGATGCCCACGAAGTGGGTCAAGATGTTGCGTGAGTCACGGTGATAGGACGCGTATTGGCTGAGATGATCGACAAGGGTTTTCATTATTATTCCTGCCTGCAACGATGATCGGGTTCCATTAACGTATCGCCTTTGCAATACGATTGCCTGCAATAAAAGGGAGCAAACATGACAAACGGAGTGCTGTGGCGGTCATCGTTGCTGTCCGACTACTGGTTTTCACACTTGCCTGCCGCTTTGCAGGATAGCGTGCTGCACGCCGCTCGCCAGGTCCGCAAGACGCCCGGCAAGATGCTGTTTGAAAAAGGCGCTGCGCCGTGCGGTCTTTATGCGCTGCTGGAAGGTGACGTGCGCATCGGTGGCGCGCATGTTCAGCGGCTGGGACCTCGCATCGAGCCGATCCGGCGGCCGTACTGGTTCGGCGAAGTCTCGCTGTTCGATGAAATGCCGCGCCGCTTCGATGTCTGTTCACTGGAGCAGACTATCTTCCTGCAGGTGCCGCACTCGTTTCTGGTCTCCTTGCTCGACCGGCATCCCGAATACTGGCGCCATTTCGCTGCGCTGCTGAGTCAGAAGCTCGGTTTGCCGCTGCAAAACCCCGAGAAGCTTCAGTTGTTGCCGCCTCGTTCGCGGGTCGCATCGCGGTTGTTGTTGCTGAGTGAAGGGTATGGACCGTTGAGCCATGCGCGGCGCTTGATTACGCTTGATGAAGTCACCTCACTGCAAGACCTCTCGCACTCGGCCTTGCTTGAAGTGCTTGAAGATCTGCACGAGCGTAAGGTCGTGCGCCTGGGCATCGGGCAACTGGAAGTGTTCGATGTCGACAAACTGCGCAAGATTGCCAACTTCTCCAGGGCCAGGGCGGTGTGCTGATCAGGCGCTCTGCGTTACAGGCCGGAAACATTCGGTAACGGCTCCGACGCCTCTTCGATTGAGATAGCAAATGGGATTCACTACCATTTCGCCTCATTTGCGAACGTGAGATACCCCGATGCAGGCAAGCAAGCGTCTTCTGGCTGCGCTGACACTGACTTTGCTGGGCAGCGCCGCCCAGGCTGCCGATGAAGTGGTGGTGTATTCCTCCCGTATCGACGAGCTGATCAAGCCAGTGTTCGATGCCTACACGGCAAAGACCGGCGTCAAGATCAAGTTCATCACCGACAAGGAAGCGCCGTTGATGCAGCGCATCAAGGCCGAGGGCGAAAACGCGACCGCCGACCTGTTGCTGACAGTCGATGCCGGCAACCTCTGGCAGGCCGAGCAGATGGGCATCCTGCAGCCGTTTACCTCGCCGGTCATCGAAGCCAACATCCCGCCGCAGTATCGCTCGTCTACCCACGGCTGGACCGGCTTGAGCCTGCGCGCGCGCACCATCGCCTATTCCACCGACCGGGTTAAACCGGTCGAGCTGACGACCTATGAAGCGCTGGCCGACAAGAACTGGGAAGGGCGTCTGTGCCTGCGCACGGCGAAGAAGGTCTACAATCAGTCGCTGACCGCTACACTGATTGAAACCCACGGCGCAGAAGCGTCCGAGAAAATTCTCAAAGGCTGGGTGAATAACCTGTCTACGGATGTGTTCTCCGATGACATCGCGGTGCTTGAAGCAATCAATGCCGGGCAGTGCGATGTGGGCATCGTCAACACGTACTATTATGGCCGCCTGCACAAGCAGAACCCGGACCTGGCGGTGAAGCTGTTCTGGCCGAATCAGGCGGACCGTGGTGTGCACGTCAACCTGTCGGGCATCGGCCTGACCAAGCATGCGCCGCACCCGCAAGCGGCCAAAGCGCTGGTGGAGTGGATGACCGGCCCTGAGGCGCAGAAGATCTTCTCCAGCGTCAACCAGGAGTTCCCGGCCAACCCGAACGTGGCGCCTTCGGAAGAAGTCGCGAGCTGGGGGCAGTTCAAGGCCGACACCATCCCTGTCGAAGTGGCAGGCAAGCGTCAGGCAGAAGCCATTCGCATGATGGATCGCGCAGGCTGGAATTGATTTAATACCCACTGCCCTATCGCGCCCACGCTCAGCGGTATACACAAGCCCTGACGAGCCCGGAATACGGGGCTTTCTGGCTTCTGCCCACGGCCTTCGGCCAGAATCAAAAACAGACTTGTGTATCGCGCTGAGCGCTCCAGCGTGAGTGGGCCGTGCCGCATAGATGTATGACTTAAAAACTGATCACTCCTCATTTCGAGAACCCCCTTGGCCCATCCTGTCCAACGCCGCTGGTACCCACTGGTCTTTGCCATCGCTGCGCTGGTGCTGTTGCCGCTGAGCGTTTTGCTGCTGTCATGGGAGACCATCGACACGCAGATCTGGTCGCACCTGCTTGAAACCCAGATGGCGCGCCTGTTGAGCAACACGCTGATCCTGCTGCTGGGGGTTGGCGTGGGTGTGACGCTACTGGGCGTAAGCCTGGCCTGGCTGACCAGCCTGTGTGAGTTCCCCGGCAGACGCTGGCTGGACTGGGCGCTGATGCTGCCGTTTGCAATCCCGGCCTATGTGCTGGCGTTCGTGTTTGTCGGGTTGCTGGATTTTTCCGGCCCGGTGCAAACCCTGATGCGTGAATGGTTCGGCTCCGGCCTGAGGTTGCCGAGAGTACGCTCCACCGGCGGGGTGATCATTGTGCTGGTGCTGGTCTTCTATCCCTACGTCTACCTGCTGGCGCGCACCGCGTTTCTGGCGCAGGGCAAGGGGCTGATGGAAGCAGCCCGCGTGCTGGGCAACTCGCCCTGGCAGGCCTTCTGGCGCGTGGCGCTGCCGATGGCGCGTCCGGCCATCGGCGCGGGTGTGGCGCTGGCGTTGATGGAAACCCTGGCGGATTTCGGCGCGGTATCGGTGTTCAACTTCGACACCTTCACTACCGCTATCTACAAGACCTGGTACGGCTTCTTCAGCCTGTCCAGCGCCGCGCAACTGGCCAGCCTGTTGCTGCTGGCGGTGCTGATCCTGCTGTATGGCGAGCGTCGTGCCCGTGGCGCAAGCCGGCCGGGCAACGAAAGGCCCCGCGCTACCGCGCTTTACACGCTACACGGCGTCAAGGCATGGAGCGCCAGCCTGTGGTGCGGGCTGGTGTTTCTCTGCGCCTTCGTCGTACCGGTGCTGCAATTGATCGTCTGGGTCTGGCAGCGTGGCCGTTTCGACCTCGACGAGCGGTACACCGGTTTGATCCTGCACACTCTCTATCTGGGCGGCATGGCGGCCTTGATCACCGTCAGCGTCGCGATGATTCTGGCCTTTGCCCGACGCATGGCACCCACGCCGGCCATTCGCTCTGGCGTCAGTCTCGCCAACCTGGGTTATGCACTACCGGGCTCGGTGCTGGCCGTTTCAATCATGCTGGCGTTCAGTTACCTGGACCGGGTGCTGGTCGTCCCGCTGTCGGGCTGGCTGGGCGGCGCGGGCAAGCCGCTGTTGCTGGGCAGTCTGTCAGCCCTGCTGCTGGCCTACCTGGTGCGTTTCATCGCCGTCGCCTTCGGGCCGCTGGAACACAGCCTGTCGCGCATCCGCCCCTCGTTGCCCGAAGCCGCACGCAGTCTGGGGGTCAGTGGACCGAAGTTGTTTCTCAACGTGTACCTGCCGCTGCTGATTCCGGGAGCGCTGAGCGCGGCATTGCTGGTGTTCGTCGATGTCCTCAAAGAGATGCCGGCAACCCTGCTGATGCGCCCGTTTGGCTGGGATACGCTGGCCGTGCGGATCTTTGAAATGACCAGCGAGGGCGAGTGGGCGCGGGCAGCATTGCCAGCTTTGTCTCTGGTGCTTGTAGGATTATTGCCTGTCATTGTGTTGATTCGTCGCTCTGCCCGTCAGATTGGCTAGGTGCGGGCCCCTCACCTTGCGGCTACAATGCGCCGCAATTGGTGCGGTCTGTCAGATTATTCGGTCAGCTGTAATGTGCTGCAAACTCCGGTTTATTGGGGGGCTTGCCGATATTTTCTGCCCGCACCTTCGCCACGCCCGGAAGGAGAAACCCATGGGACAGCGTACCCCCCTGTTCGACCTGCACCTCGCCCTTGGCGCGAAAATGGTCGATTTTGGTGGCTGGGACATGCCGTTGCATTATGGATCGCAGGTTGAGGAGCACCACCAGGTGCGCCGCGACTGTGGGGTCTTCGACGTCTCCCACATGAATGTCATTGATGTGCTCGGCCGTGAGGCCAAAGCCTGGCTGCGCCGGTTGCTGGCCAACGACGTCGACAAGCTCAAGACCCCTGGTCGCGCCCTGTACAGCGCCATGCTGGATGAGCAGGCCGGTGTCATTGATGACATGATCGTCTACCTCACCGCCGATGGTTACCGGCTGGTCGTCAACGCCGCGACCGGTGCCAAGGACCTTGCCTGGATGCAGTCGCAGTTGGGCGATTTCGATGTGCAGTTGCTCGCACGCAGCGAAATGGCGATGCTGGCAATTCAAGGGCCACAGGCCAGAAACCGGATTGCCCAGCTGGTTTCCAGCGCTCGCGCAGAACTGATCCGCCAGCTTAAGCCGTTTGAAGGCCTCGATGATGGCGACTGGTTCATTGCGCGCACCGGTTACACCGGCGAAGACGGTCTGGAAATCATGCTGCCTGCCGACGAAGCCCAGCGTTTTTTCAATGAACTGGTTGGCGCGGGTATTTCGCCCATCGGTCTGGGCGCGCGTGACACGCTGCGCCTTGAGGCAGGCATGAACCTCTACGGTCAGGACATCGGCGAACATGTTTCGCCGCTGGCCTCGAATATGGCCTGGAGCATCGCCTGGGAGCCTGCCGAGCGTGATTTCATCGGCCGTCAGGCGCTGGAAAGCGAACGGGCTGAAGGAACCGCCTTCAAACTCGTAGGATTGGTGCTCGAAGAGCGCGGCGTTTTACGGGCGCATCAGGTGGTACGTGTCGCAGAAATTGGCGAAGGAGAGATCACCAGTGGTAGTTTCTCTCCTACGTTGAGCAAATCCATTGCACTGGCTCGCGTTCCGATGGCGACTGCCGACCGGGCCGAGGTGGAAATCCGCGGCAAATGGTACCCGGTGCGGGTGGTGCAGCCTGCGTTCGTGCGCCATGGCAAAACCTTGATCTAACCTATGGCGGGTTTTCCGCTGACCCGATGTTGAGGAGGACTAAATGAGCAATATTCCCGCCGAGCTGCGTTTCGCCGAAAGTCATGAATGGGCACGCCTGGAGGCTGATGGCACCGTGACCGTTGGCATCTCGGACCATGCACAGGAAGCGCTGGGCGATGTGGTCTTCGTCGAACTGCCGGAAATCGGCAAGGTGTTCGCTGCCGGTGATGTGGCTGGCGTTGTCGAGTCGGTGAAGGCGGCCTCGGACATCTACTCGCCAGTGGCCGGTGAAGTTGTCGAGGTCAATGAGGCGCTGGGCAATTCGCCCGAGTCGCTCAACAGCGAGCCGTACAGCGCCTGGATCTTCAAGGTCAAGCCAGCCAGTGCAGAGGCTGATCTGGCCAAACTGCTGGACGCTGCAGGCTACAAAGGCGCCATCGGCGAGTAATCGTCAGGCAAAAAAATGCCGCTCATCGAGCGGCATTTTTTATGCGCGGTGCTTATCGGCCACACCCGCTGGCCGACGAGACTTACTGGCTTTCAGCAACCAGATTCTTTTCCAGAATCGCGTTGGCCAGCTCCATGTCCGTGGCTTTCAGGCCAGGGTTGTCTATGCGAACCTGCTGGATAGCAGCTTCCAGAAACGGGCCACGAATGTCACCGTTGCTGGCGACATAGCTGCCCGCATCATCCTGGGCGGCAACGATCAGTTTGTGGTCCTTGAAGGTCAGGTAAGACGAGCCGGTAGTAGCGCCCGACGACAGCACGTTACGCCAGAAGGTGTCAGCCATCGCTGAACCCATTGGGATGGAAAGCAAGGCTACGGTGGCGACAGCAAACTTGAGACGCATGATGAGTTACTCCAACTGTGGTTGTTCTGAGGGGTTGGATAGCTAAAGCCATGAACTAGTTCAATCAATGTGTACCACTTAGTTCACTTTAGCGGGTTCGCCATGACGTCAGGCCTCCGGCACAACGCTTCCAACCCTGTCAGCGCTGTTCGCTCTGCGGTGTCACCCGCAGTACTTCCTCAAGTGTAGTCAGCCCGGCCGAGACTTTTTGCGCACCAGACAGACGCAAGCTGCGCGTCCCTTCCTTGAACGCCTGACGACGCATGGCGGTCAGGTCCAGGTCCGCCGAGATCAATGCCTTGATGTTGTCGGACATGACCATGATCTCGTACACACCTGCCCGGCCCCGATAACCGGTATCGCGACACTCCATACAGCCGACCGCCTGATGCGCGCCGGGCGGTACAGGCGCTTGCCAGGGGCGGGTCAGGGTTTGCCAGTCTGTCTCGTTCAGGTTGATCGGCGCCTTGCAGTGCGGGCACAGCGTGCGCACCAGGCGCTGGGCCATGACGCCGAGGATGGTCGCCTTGAGCAAGTAATGCGGCACGCCCAGTTCAAGCATGCGGCTGATGGCGCTGGGTGCGTCGTTGGTGTGCAGCGTCGACAGCACCAGGTGACCGGTCAATGCTGCCTGAATGGCCATTTCAGCCGTCTCCAGGTCGCGAATTTCGCCGATCATGATGATATCCGGGTCTTGGCGCATCAAGGCGCGCACGCCAGCGGCAAAGCTCAGATCGATATTGTGCTGCACCTGCATTTGATTGAAGGCGGGCTCGACCATCTCGATGGGGTCTTCGATGGTGCAGAGGTTGACCTCCGAGGTCGCCAGCTTCTTGAGGGTGGTGTACAGCGTGGTGGTCTTGCCCGAACCGGTTGGGCCGGTGACCAGAATGATGCCGTTGGGCTGGCGGGTCATTTCCTGCCAGCGCCGCAGATCGTCACTGGAGAAGCCCAGTTGGTCGAAGTCCTTGAGCAACACCTCGGGGTCGAAGATGCGCATGACCATTTTTTCGCCGAACGCGGTCGGCAGGGTCGAAAGACGCAACTCCACCTCGCGATTTTCAGGCGTGGTGGTCTTGACCCGTCCGTCCTGCGGTTTGCGTTTTTCAGCGACGTTCATCCGCCCCAGGCTTTTCAGGCGGCTGACAATCGCCATGATGACCTGCGCTGGAAACTGATAGACGTTGTGCAGCACCCCGTCGATGCGAAAGCGCACCGTGCCTTGTTCGCGGCGCGGCTCGATATGGATGTCGCTGGCGCGTTGCTGGAATGCGTACTGGAACAGCCAGTCGACGATGTTGACGATGTGCGCGTCGTTGGCGTCTGGCTCCTGGTCACTGGCACCGAGCTTGAGCAACTGCTCGAAGTTGCCCATGTTGCTCATTTTCTGCTCAGACGCATTGGCGCCGCTGACCGACTTCGCCAGCCTGAAAAACTCCATCGCCATGCGCTGGATGTCAGTCGGGTTGGCGACCACACGTTTGATCTGCAGCTTGAGCACGTGCGCCAGGTCCGCTTCCCATGAGCGCACGTATGGCTGGGCGCTGGCGATGGTCACCGACTCGCGGTCCACCGCCACGGCGAGAATCTTGTGGCGCTGGGCGAAGGCGTAGGACATCAGGGGCGTGACGGCCGCTACATTGATCTTCAGCGGGTCGATGCGCATGTAGGGCTGACCGGAGGCTTTCGCCAGCCAGGCCGTCAGGGTTTCCAGGTCGAGTTTTTTGCCCGGTCGCTTCAAGTCATCAAACTGCTGCGACGCGAGAAACTCGAGCGGATGCAGCTGGATATTCACCGCACTGCGACGCTGGCTGAGTGCCGTTTCCGTGTCGTCCTGGCTCAGATAGCCTTCGGTGACCAGTTCACGCAACACGTCGTTCAGGTCGAGCCAGCGATCCTGTGAAGAGGGGGCCAAGGCTGCCATGCGCGCTCCTTGAGGCAATTGGTCATTGAACGATGAACAAGAGTAGACGCCAAGCGTGACAGCGTTACTCGTTCTATGCGACCGGGAATTACCGGAGCAGGCGAATTGATTCAGCCGGTGGCCAGCGCAACGTGAGTTTGCGGGGTATTGAGGGCGTCGATTTGTTCGACTTCCACCGAGTAAACGTCGATCAGATTGCGCATTTTTTCGCCAATCACCTGCGCCCGGTGCCAGCTCAGTCTGGCGACGTGCAGGTCGATGATCAGCGTGCTTTCCTGCTGCACGACGGTGAGCTGGTGAGGAATCAGGTACTGCATCGCAAGCAGGTTGAGCACCTGACAGAGCAACGCCGACTCGGCTTCGGCGACAATCTGGTAGCGCGCGCAGCAGGGCGCGTTGCTGGATGACCAGTTGTCGGGGCGTTGCGAGGCGGCGGTGACGGTTTCAAGGTTGGGCATGCTGATTCTCCAGAGCGATGGGAGAAATCTTTGCATGGATAAACAGAAATTTCTGGTCGATCATCAACTGGTTTAGGATTTATGAAACTTGTTTATGCGTCAAAGACCACTTCGGAAAATTAATTATGCAAATCGATCTGGATATGTACGACCGCAAGATTCTGGCGCTGCTGCAGGAAGACGTGTCGCTCTCCAGCGCGCAGATCGCCGAGCAGGTCGGTCTGTCGCAATCGCCCTGCTGGCGTCGTATTCAGCGGCTCAAGGATGAAGGGGTGATCCGTCGGCAGGTCGCGTTGCTGGATCGCAAGAAAATCGGCCTGAATACGCAGATTTTCGCCGAGGTAAAACTCAACGCCCACGGGCGCTCCAACTTCACTGAATTCACTGATGCCATTCGGGGCTTTCCCGAGGTATTGGAATGCTATGTGCTGATGGGCTCAGTGGATTTTCTGCTGCGCATCGTGACGCCGGACATTGAGGCTTATGAGCGATTCTTCTTCGAAAAGCTGTCGCTGGTGCCCGGCATCCAGGAAGTGAACTCGACAGTGGCCCTGTCAGAGATCAAATCCACCACCAGCTTGCCGCTGCTGCGCCAGGGAGGTTGAACGTGCGCTTTTGACCATCGTGCCGCGCCGCATGTTCAAGACAGGACGCGGAGCGTCCAGAACGGCATTCCCACGCTGGAGCGTGGGAACGATGACTTGTGCCTCGAGATGACTATCGTGCCAATGCTCCGCGTTGGCATGCAGTTCGTGACGCTCTGCGTCACAAATTCGGGTCGCACCACATGTTCAAGATCGGACGCGGAGCGTCCGGAACGGCATTCCCACTGGAGTGGGAACGATGACTTGCGCCTCGAGATGACTATCGTGCCAATGCTCCGCGTTGGCATGCAGTTCGTGACGCTCTGCGTCACAAGTTTGTGCCGCGCCGCATGTTTAAGACAGGACGCGGAGCGTCCGGAACGGCATTCCCACGCTGGTGGACTGCCCCCCGGAAGTTGGACAGTTTTAGCTTGCCGCCTGAGTCCTGTATTTTACGGGGCTCAGGCCGCCTAGCTTCAGCTTAATGCGGTCATGGTTGTAGTAGCGGATGTACTCCTCCAGACCTGCCGTCAGCTCTTCTATGCTTTCAAATCGTTTCAAGTAGAAAAACTCGGACTTAAGCGTACCAAAAAAGCTTTCCATCGCAGCGTTGTCCAGGCAATTTCCCTTACGAGACATGCTTTGCTTCACACCCTTTACCGCCAGTTTCTGACGGTACTGCGCGTGTTGATACTGCCAGCCTTGATCCGAGTGCATCACAAGCTTCGGCTCGTCTTGCAACTGCTGCAACGCCTTGTCCAGCATACTGGTGACCAGCTCAAAGCACGGCCTGGTAGACAATTCGTACGCCACGATCTCACCGTTGTACAGGTCCATCACAGGCGAGAGATACAGCTTTCGATTGGCCACTTTAAACTCGGTCACATCGGTCACCCATTTCTGGTTCGGGCGTTGCGCCGTGAAATTGCGCTCCAGCAAATTCGGTGCAATTTTTCCGACGGTGCCCTTATAGGAACGGTATTTTTTTGGTCGAACAACGGAGCGCAGACCCAGTTCAGCCATTAATCTCTCCACAACCTTCTTGTTGACCAACGTGCCTGAGTTGCGGATAACCGCCGTGAT